>DASXEW010000003.1:916647-1222196 GCA_036489885.1 Candidatus Baltobacteraceae bacterium | reverse complement strand
CAACGACGAGACGGTTGAGCGCCCGGGACGCACCCAGCAGGGCTTGACGAATATTTCCGGCGCGTTCGGCTTCAAGTGCGGCCGTCCGCTCGGCTTCGACGGATTTGCGGGTTGCGATCACGCCCGAATTCCGAGATCGTTACGCAGATCGGCGAGCGCGGTCTCGGGTTTTGTTTGAGGCGGGTAGACGCGGTTAAAGCCGAACGATTTGAAAAGCTTTTCGGTTTCCTCCCACTGCTCGGGGTCGGTCACGAGAATCCCGCCTATATAAAGGATGATGTCGTCCATGCCGGCCTCGATGCACTTCTCGCGAAAGCCTTCGCAATCGATGCGGCCCATTCCGTAGAGCGAGGAAACCCAGATCGCGGACGCCGCCGTTTCTTTGGCTGCATCGATGAATTCTTGCGGCTGCACGAGCGCGCCGAGAAAGACCGGTTCAAGACCGGCTCCTTCGAGCGCGTACCGCAACACGGAACTGCCGACGATGTGTGCGTCGTGTCCGATCGTTCCGAGCACGACGCGAGGACGCGATTCCATTTCTAATAACTCCGTTCCGCGGCTTCTTCTGCGAGCGGTCGCGACGCCCACGTTGCTTCACGAATGACCCAGCTGAGATCGGCGTCCTTGCCTTCTTTCTTCGAGCGCTCCGCGATGCGCGAGCGATGGTAGTCGATAACCGGCTGCGGCAACGGAATGTCGCCGTGATCCAAGTAGCGCAGCGCACCGCGGTTGTCGCGCACGACCTTCACCTTGCCGCGCAGCTTGCGATACGGCGAGAACATCGTGTCGAGCACGCCGCTCTCGATTCCATAACACGAACCGAGCGCAAGATCGCCGTCGCCCATATTCAGCAGCGCATCGAGTGAGGTGCGGACTTCGAGCTCGAGCATCTCGCGCTCCAGCTTAACGTCGTCGCCGTCCGGCAAGCGCTGTCCCGCAACCAGCCGCGCGATTTGTCCGCACAGCTCGACTGCTTCGCGGAAGCCGGCTCCGGTCGGCGTCGTCGTCGATTCATCCGGCGACTTGATGAACATGCCGTTGCATCCGCCGAGTGCCGAAACGGTTGCGTTCATCGCGAGCTGCGCGTTCATCTGGCCGCGAACCAGCGGCCAATCGCCCAAAAAGAAGTAGGTCCACGAATAAATCTTGACGTCCTGGTGTCCGGCTTTGTCGAGATATTCGCGCGCCAGTTTCTTGAGCGATTGAATCGCAGCCACGTCCTGCACGAGATTCATTCCGATGCCGAGGCTGAGGTCGATATATTTGAGGCCTTGTTCGGCGGCGAGCAGCACTTCGATCAGCGAGACCAGCACCTTGAATCCGAGCGAATCCCAACCGGGCAGATTCGCCGATGCGCGGCGTAAGATCGGCACGCCGTTCTCGGTGAAGAATGCGGAGAGCCGGTCCATGTATTGCTGGTTGTGGATCATCTTGTCGATCGGATAGTCGCGCGAATGCTGGAGCAGCTGCTCGACGCTCTTGATCGTCCCCCACGTAAAGCCGCCGGCCAGCAAAATCTCCCAATTGAAGCGCGCGTCCTCGTCGTTGTTGTCGGTGCCGACCGCTGCTTTCGTCGACTCGTTGATGGCACGCGCACCGGCCACGCCGTGGATCGCGGGCGGATAGCCGTTCAGGTACGAGAAGCCGTCGCGCTTCGAGCGCTCGACCGCGTCCTGCGCCTTATCGAACAAGTTCTTGCGGCTGTATGTATCCGTGAGCACGTACCAACGATCGGGCTTAAGGTCTTCCGAGCACTGGATGTGCTTGATCGTGTGGTCGACGAGCGCGTGGCCGACTTGCGGCGTGATCTGGATACGCTCTTCTTCCTCGGCCTTGGCGTTGCGCAGTGATGCGAACTTGTACCACGGCTGCTGCTTGTGGTACTCGAGGGCGCGCTTGAGCGCGTCTTCCGACGCAATCTCGGCTCCGGTCGGCCACAGCTCGAGCACCGTCTTGCGCTCGCGCAGAAAGTAATCCCAGTCCCAGCGTTTGAAGCGGACGGCGTAAGCTGTCTGCATAGTTTCCCCTCACACAGCAGCGGGCGAGCGCATTCGTCATGCGTCCTGACGAATCCTAGCAAAGCATTTGTCGTTGCGCAAGCCCTGTTTCGGTGGCAGAGTGGCTGCACAGTGAAGGTGCCGGCGCGCTACGTCATCCTGACGATCACGGTCATCTTGCAGACGTCGGCCTCGCTCTTGCAGCAAGGCATTGGCGCAATTCAACCACTGATCGGCCGCAGCCTGAACTTGGATCACCAGCATCTCGGTTGGGTCGTCGCCGCAATTTCAATTGGTGCCGCCGCGTTCGCGGCCGTCGCAGGCGTCGCCGTCGACTATTTCGGCGAACGCAAAGTGCTGTTGTGGAGCGGCATCGCAATGGGCGTCACGCTGCTCGGCGCGGCGTGCGTTGCGAACTTGATATGGCTGGTCGTATGGCTCGCGCTGTTCGGGATGGCATACGCGACGTCGGCGCCGTCCGGTGGACGCGCGATCTTGCAATGGTTCACGCGCGATCGCGGATTTGCAATGGGAATCCGGCAAACCGGCGTTCCGCTTGGCGGAGTCGTCGGCTCTCTGCTCTTACCGGCGGTCGGATACCGCTTCGGATATCAAGCCGCTCTCGCGGTTTCGGGGATCATTTGCATCGTCGTCTCCGTAGTCGGCATCCGCGGTTATTCGAGTCCGATTGAGAACGCCGGCCAAGAACGCATTCGCTTTCGCGAAGTGGTGCGTGGTCTCGTAGCGGTTGCAACGAGTCCCAGCAGCATTTGTTTGAATTTGCTGTGCGCTTCTTTGGTTTCGGTTCAATACACGGCGGTTGGATTTCTCGCGATCGCACTGATCACGCAGAAACACGCGCCGCTGACAGTTGCGATCGAAGCCATGGCGATCTTCCAAATCGGCGCGATCGTCGGAAGGCTCGTGTGGGGTTCCGTGAGCGACCACGTCTTTGGAGGCGATCGCATCATTCCGATGCTCATAATTTCTGCGATGACGCTGGGCGTGCTGTGGCGGCTCGCGCACTCCGGTCCAGACTCCGCCGTCGTCATCTTTATCTTAGCCGGCGCGCTCGGATTCTCGGCCGCGGCTTGGAACGGTCTTTGGGCCGCAGCGCAAGCCGAGATCGGCGGCTACCGGCACGCAGGAAGCGCGCTCGGCGCTTCGCTTACCGTGATCTATCTGGTCGGCGCATTCATCCCGCCGTTCTTCGGTGCGCTCGTCGATCGCGATGGATTTGCATATGCGTGGAATGTTTTGGCGGTGATCGTCGCGGTCGGCATCATTCCCGGAATTTTTGCACGACAGATGCTCCGCGGTCTTTCAGTCGCCGCACGAACTTAAGCCCGCTCCAGATTTCGCTGATCGCGCAAACTTTCACGTCGACGAGACCGGCCGCGAGTCCGACGTCACGGACGACCTGCTCGTTGAGGTCGGTCGCAACGCCCGAAGTCTTCTTGGGCCACGCGACCCACAACATTCCCGCCGGCGTCAGCAATTTCGCCCAGACTGCGAAATCTTTCGGAAGTTTCTTGCGCGAGTCCGAGAACAACAAGACGAAATCGAGCGGCTTCGTTTTCGCGCACGTGCAATCGGCAATCGCGCCGGTAAGCACGGCGCGGACGTCTTTGTCGACTGCCGGTAATGCGATCCGCTAGCCAGGCTTTATGCCAAGCTTCTTCGGAAGCGGCGTCCCGGAGTAGCCCGCCACTACTCGAAGATCTCGAACGGCAAGAAGGCAGAGACCGTGTAGTTCGGCATGTCGACGATCTGGCTGAGATGCAAATCGACGGCAACGCTGCAGATGCAATAGGCTTGATCGCGCGTGTAGACGCGAGCGTCGACGATGTAATCGATCATGGAAAGCAAGGCTTTTCGCGCAGCGAGCTCCATCGTTTCCGCCGATCCGGTCGTCGCGTAGTAGTGCTTGCCGTTGGCGCGCGCCGCGTCGTGCGCATACATCCCCGCGTATGAGGGTTCGGTCTGGTTGCGGCGTGCGGCTTCACCGCTGAGGATTTCGAAGCGTGCATGCAGCGTGGCTGCCATTTCAACCGCCGTACCGCACGACTCGCCGTCACCTTGTGCAAAGTGCGCATCACCGGTCGAAAAGTTTGCGCCATCGACGAACACCGGCAGAAAGAGCGTCGTCCCGGCGACGAGCTGCTTGATGTCGAAATTCCCGCCGTGCTCACGCGGAGGAACGGTGCGCAGCGCCGTGCTCGCGAGCGGTTCCGTTGCAGGAACGGCGCCGCGCTTATCGGGCAGCCCAACGAGGTGGCCTTTCGCGGCAAGCTCGGCTTCGCGCGCGACGATCGTCTTCATCAATTCGTGCGACGGCGCCACACCCATCACGCCCATGAACGCTGCGCCGGGAATCGCGACGCCCGGAATTTGCGGCGAACGCGCGAACGTGCCTTCGATTTCCCAGTGCACGAGATACTTGTAGTTGAAGACGTCGCGCAAGAATCCGAAATCCGGTCCGCGGAAGCTCGTGTAACCGCGCGGTTGCGGCTCGATCTTCTCAATGTGCACCGCAAGCAGATCGCCGGGCTTCGCGCCGTCGATATGCAGCGGACCCGTGAGCGGGTGCGCAACGTTCACCGCGAAGTGCTCGATGTCGGCGCCGGTCATGCCGGGCTTGACTTGACCGTTCAGCGCGTCGCGCGTCTCGATCGCGATGCTGTCGCCCGGCTGCACCGTTGCGATCGCCGGAATATCCGGATGCCAGCGATTGTGGCCTTTGTTCGGTTCTTCTCCGAGCGGTAAGTCGCGGTTGATCGATATGCGCATGGGTCAGGTAAAACGAATATCGAACTTCGGGATCGCGAAGAAATTGTAGCCGCCCTTGTTGAACGGCACGCTCGCCGGCTGCATGTTTCCTTTGCGATCCGTGGTGCGCGTTTCGATGACATAGTCGCCGGGCGCCGGATTGAACGCAAACTCGAAACGCGTCCAACTATAGCGGTTCGGCTGCACGTCGGTGAGGCGTGTCGATTGCCAACTGCCGCCGTTGATGCGGACGTCGACTTGCCGCACGCCTGCGTTCGGCGCCCATGCGTAGCCGCGCAATGTTTGCGGCCCGGCTTTCATCACGGGCCGCTCACCGCGCGCGAGCGGATAGTTTTCGGGGATGTCCGGCGATTTGCGCAGCGTAAGCGGGAGGACGAGTAACGAGCGCCCCATCTGCCACGTGACGGGCTGTCCGAGCAATTGATCCGGCCGGATGAACCGGAATTCATCGTTTGGCGCGGCAACGGGCGGCGGATAATCGGGGCCAATCAGCGTGTGATCCGTCGTATTCAGGCGCACCCAAAAATCGTGCGACGCAATTTTGATCTCAGTGAGCCATTTTGTCGACGCACCACCACACCATCCGGGCACAAACGCGCGCACGGGTGCTCCGTGATCGGCCGGCAACGGCATGCCGTTGAGCTTGAACGCGAGACCGATCTCGTTCGGACGATCGTGCAGCTCGCTTATCGGAATCGGCCTGCCGGTGTCGGATTCTGTATTCGGCGTCTTGCCGTCGACGCCGGACCAAAACAAACACGCTTTGGCATTCGGCTTGAGTCCGACGAGATCGAGAATGTAGCTCATCGGTACGTATTCCCACTCGCCCATTCCGACGCCACCAAGTCCCCAGCCGTTGCCGGTCACCTTGGTGGGATCGCTGAGCATGTCTTCCTGTTCCCAGAACAGCGTGCGACCGTTGCCGGTGCATTGCATCACGGACATCATCGAACGTGACGGCATCTTCAGCAGATCTTCGTACGAGATCGTCATCTCGCGCTCGACGGCGTCGCCGTGAATCTTCAATTTCCAGAAGCGCGGATCGACACGCTTGTCGAGCTCGGGACGCGGCGTTGGAAACGCGTTACGAATATAGAATTCCGAGACCGGAGTGATGTACGTGTCAAGGTTCCAGTACGGAGCGCCTTGATTCGTACTGTTGAGATCGGTCAGTAAGCCGACGTCTTTGACGAACGATGGATGGAACCGGCTCGGTCCGATGCCGCCCATACCGATCGTTAGTTTTTCTTCTAAGGAAAACGCGGGCGCGCCCGTGACCGCGATTGCAGACGCCGTCGCGCCGATAAAAACTCGCCGATTCAACATGCCGCGCACTTCGCGGCGATTGTCGCGGTCCCTCGACTACGCGCCTTCGGCGCTACGCTCGGGATGACAGAGTGGCGCCTTTGAGGATGGCTTGGATCGTTTGCATGTTGCGCGCGTCATCGGCTTCTTCGCCCGGTGTTTCGAGAATCGCCGTCTTCTCACGAACTTCGGGATGCATGAGCAGCGCGCGAAAGCCGTCGAACCCGATGTTTCCTTCGCCGATGTGCCAATGCCGGTCGCGATGACCGCCCAGCGGAATTTGCGTATCGTTGAAGTGGAACATCGGTATCCGGTCCATGCCGATCTCGCTGTCGGCTTGCGCGAAAAACTGGTCGACGCCGTCCTTGGTGTTGATGGCGTAGCCAGCCGCCCAAGAATGCGCCGTATCCAAACAGACTCCGAGCTGCGGATGATCGAGCGTGCGCACGAACTCACCGAGCTCTTCGAGCGTCCCGCCGCAGAGCTGCCCGGCTCCCGCAGAGTTCTCCAGCACGAGCATCACGCCGGGCTTAATGCCGGCAAGCGCTTTCTCGAGCGCTTTGCAGACGCGCATGAATCCGGCTTTGCGGTCGCCCTCGCCGTACGAGCCGAGATGCGTGTTGACGTACGCCACCTCGCCCACAGCCGCGAAGGCCAGATCGTTCTCGAGCAAGCGCAGCGAGTTCTTAGCGGCATTCGCATCTTCGCTTGCGAGATTGATCAGATACGACGTGTGGATGACCGCCGGCGTGAGATCGTTCTCGCGGCGCAGCTCGATGAAGCATTCGAGCGCCGGCGTGTCGATCGGCGCGACGCGGTACGTCTTCGGGTTCCCGCTGAAGAACTGCAGCGCCGTGCAACCGACGCGCTTTGCGTACGCGACCGTCTCGGCGTATCCACGCGAGACGCCGACGTGAAAGCCGAGCCTCAAACCTCGCCGACGTACAGAAACTGCGAGTAGCGAACCTGAAACGGTTTACCGTCCGCCATCTCGCGCATCGTCTTTTCGAGCGCTTCCAGATAGCGGTCGAATTTCGCGCCGTAATGACTCTTGCGCGCGCGTGTGCGCTCGTAGCCGAGCCACTTGTCGATGTCGGTCATGATGACGTACGGAATGACGCGCAGATGACGCTGCTTGAACGGGTGCTGATAGAAAGCACGAAAACCCTTGGCCATGATGTCTTCCGGCGGTTCGACGCCGACCGCGCGCGCCGCATCTTCGCGCAATGTGAGCAGCGTCTCGTCGCTTACCATCTTCTTCACCCAAATCGCGACGCGTCCACCCGCTGCCGTAACGCGCGTCATCTCAGCAAGCGCTTTGGATTGATCCATCCAGTGGATCGCTTGCGCGCAGACGATTGCATCGAAGCTGCGGTCCGGAAACGGAAGTTTTTCTGCGTCGCCCAGAACGAGCCCGGCATCCTTCAAACGAATGCGCGCCTTCTCGAGCATCGCTTCCGAATTATCGAGGCCCGTAATCTTCAGACCGCGTTTTGCCAACGACTCCGACGCAAGGCCTGTGCCGCACGCAATGTCGAGCACGTTGAGCCCGGGCTTGAATCCGTATTCTTCGAGAATGTCGAAAAGCGCACGCGAATACCCGCTGCGGTACACATCGTACTCAGCCGCTAGCTGGTCGAACGGATTGTTGGTTTCGATCATGCGCAGCTATGTTGGCGAAGGTTCGGGACTGCGTATCGGAAGAGAGAGCTCCGGTACCTGGGACCCAAAATCGATCTTCGGTAACTCGTCCAGCGAAAGGAGGCCAAAGGCCTCCAAGAACTCAGGCGTGGTTTTGTAAAGAATCGGGCGACCAGGCACTTCTTTGCGCCCGCTTTCCTCAATGAAGCCGCGTTCAATCAACGTCTGCACAACCGAGTCGGCGCTGACGCCGCGAACCGACTCGATGTCGGCTTTGGTCGTCGGCATGCCTTCGAGGTGTTCGTTGTAGGCAACGATAGCAAGCGACTCGAGCGCCGCAGGCGAGAGCGTCGTTTTCGGCGGCAGCAAATATGTCTCAACGACTTGACGCGTCGAGGGTGCGGTTGCGAAACGATAGCCGCCTGCAATTTTCCGCACGACGATTCCGCGCTCGGCGTAATCGCCTTCGATCTCCGCAAGCGCCGTCGTTACATCCATCTCTTCCGCTTCGCATAAGTGCGCGATCTTCTTGATCGAGAGCGCTTCGGACGCGACGAATAAGAGGGCTTCGATTTGCCGGCGCAGCTCGCCGGTTTCAATGAGTTCAGTTTGCATCTAGGTAACCGCCGGTACGGAAGCGATCGTGAAGAGTCGAATGTCCGCGAAACTTTCGGGCTGGTCGTACCCGAGGCGGCCGCGCCGAATGAGTTCGAGCACAGCCAAGAACGTTACGATGATCCCGGAGCGGTCGAGTTCCGTAACCAGCTTCGAAAACATCGCCGTGCCGTCGCGGCGTATCGTCGCGAGCACGTGTTGCATCTGCTCGGCGACCGTGAAGCGATCGCGCACGATCGTGCGTTTGTCGTCCTTGGCCGAACGCAGCGCCGCCATCAGCGCGAGACCGAGCTTGTCGGGGACGATGGCATAGCGCTGGCGCAGCTCGCTCGTCGAATCGCCACCGTCGCGATAGTAGTGGCCTTGCGCTTCGGCGAGAAAGCGCCGCAGCTCGTCGCCGGCTTCGCGATACTTCGAGTACGTGATGAGCCGCTGACGCAGACGCTCTTCAAGCATCTCGGGTGACTCGTCGCCGTCGGTGACGAATTCTGTCGGGATCGGCGGCAAGAGCGAGCGCGACTTGAGAAAGACGAGCGTCGCGGCGATAACGAGGTACTCGGCGACCAGCTCGATGTCCAGCTCTTCCATCCCCGAGACGTACGCGAAGTACTGATCGGCGACAATTGCCAAAGGAACGGTCGCGATGTCGAGCTCTTGTTCTTTGACGAGCGTCAACAAGAGATCGAGCGGGCCGTCAAAGACGTTTTGGAAGCTGACTACGCAAGCGCGTTCTTGCGCCGGGATAACACTCAACTCGCGGGGCTTTCCCTCGCCGGATTCACGTACTCGACGTCTTCACGGTCGCCGATCGCGTCGGGATGGGCTTCAAGGTATTCCATTCCCAGGTCGATCAGGCGCTTCTCGTTGACGTACTTGAGCGCTTTCTTCGCCGCCCGGACCTCAAACCACGCTGCGTCGTCGACCTCATGGTCGTGATTCATCGTGTCGCCCGAGAGATAGCGCATCAAAAAGAAGTGAACGGACTTCTTGTGCTTGCTGCGGTTCATGTAAAACCAGTACGAGATATCCGAGAGCTTGCCAAGGACCTCGCCCCAGCAGCCGGTCTCTTCACGCACTTCGCGGATGGCGGCTTGCTCGTGCGTCTCGCGCGCTTCGACGTGCCCTTTAGGCAATGACCAAATGCGCGGATGTCCACGACCGATGAGCAATGCATCGATCGTTCCGCCTCTTCGCCGGAGCATCAAACCACCGGCCGAGACCTCATACTTAATGCGCATGATCGGAGTTCTTATTTCCCGTCGAAGGGTGCGAAAGCGGAGCCCTCGCGAGCTCCGCCGGTTGCATCTATTGTAGCAACCGGGACCAAGAAGCAACAGGTCGAGGAGCAACCTTTTTTCAAAATTTCGGTTGCTTGACTTGCTCGCTTGCCTCTCTAAGCTACGCTACCATCGCTCCAACGAAGGTTCGGTTCGCGCGCTGCTTTCGTTTCATCAACGCGGCCAACAACGGTGTGTTGCGGAGCAGCAAGTATTTCTTGCGGATTTGCATGCGCTTGCGCGATGATGTCGCGAAATACGGCGATGAATTCATCCAACGTTTCTTTTGATTCGGTTTCCGTCGGCTCGATCATCAAACACTCGGGAACGAGCAGAGGAAAATAAATCGTCGGCGCCATGTAGCCGCGATCGAGCAATGCTTTTGCGATGTCGAGTGCGCGCACGCCGGTTTCACGCTTGAGCGTCTGCGCGCTGGCGACGAACTCGTGCCTGCACGGCTCATCGTACGGCGTCTCGATCACGTCGCGGATCTTGGCACGAATGTAGTTCGCATTCAGGACGGCCAGCTGCGAGACGCGCGTCAACCCTTCGGCGCCGTTCGCGTTGACGTACGCGAGCGCCCGGACCATGTGCGCGAAGTTCGACCAGAACGAGCGCATCGGACCGATCGTCGACGGCACGTCGAAGTCGAGCGCGAAGACGCCGTCGCGCTCGCGCACGACCGGCGTCGGCAAGAAATCGACGAGGTGCTTGGCGACACCCAGCGGACCCGCACCCGCACCGCCGCCGCCGTGTGGAATCGAGAACGTCTTGTGCAGGTTGAGATGCATGAGATCGAAGCCCATGTCGCCCGGGCGCGCGTTCCCCATCAGCGCATTGGCGTTGGCGCCGTCGTAGTACATGAGGCCGCCCGCAGCGTGCACGATCTCGGCAATCTCTTTGATACGATCTTCGAACAGACCGAGCGTGTTCGGATTCGTCATCATGCACACGGCCGTATCGGATCCGACGACCTTGCGCAACGTTTCCGGATCGACGCGCCCCCGCTTGTCCGATTCGAGCGAGACGACTTTGTAACCGACCATTGCAGCCGAGGCCGGATTCGTGCCGTGCGCGGTGTCGGGGACGATCACCGTCGTGCGTTCGCGCTCGCCACGTTTGCGAAAATAGGCCTTCGAGATCAACAGCGCAGCCAGTTCACCGTGCGCGCCGGCCGCAGGATTGAGCGAGAACGCGGCCATTCCGAATAACGAGCTCAAGCTGCGTTCGAGCTCCCACATGACGGCGAGCGCGCCTTGCGCCAGCTCGTCGGGCGCAAACGGGTGCAGATCGCGCAGACCCGGCAGGTTCGCCATCGCGTCGTTGATGCGCGGGTTGTACTTCATCGTGCACGACCCGAGCGGATAGAAGCCGATGTCGATGCCGAACGTGCGCTGCGAGAGCCGCGTGAAGTGGCGCACGACGTCGAGTTCGGTGTTGTCGGGTAGCGGGAGTTCGCAACGCAAGACTTCGCGGGGCAAGTATGCGTCCGCATTTTCCGCGTGATGCGGAACGTACGGGTTCGCGCGGCCGGATTGGCCTTGCTCGAAGATCAGGGGCGCGTCGAGCGCATCAGCGAGCTGCGGCAAGCTCTTTCTTTCTCAAGGTTGGGACAACGCTGCGCAGACCAGCCTGCAATGCATCGATGTCAGCTTGCGTCGTGAGCTCGGTTGCGGTCGTGAGAATGCAGTCGTCGAGCTCGGGATAGAAGCGTCCGAGATCAAGGCCGCCCAAAACGCGCTTACGCCGTAACGCCTCGAGCGTTTCGGCGGCGCTGCCCGGGACGCGGATGACGAACTCGTTGAACGTCGCACCCGAGAAGCGCGCAGTGACATCGGGTACGTCGAGCATCGCTTTGCGCGTCGCCTGCGCAAGCCGAAGATTCTCGAGTGCGCAGTCTCGCAAACCGGTCGCGCCCATTGCGGCGAGATAGATCGTTGCAATCAGCGCGCAGTGGGCTTGATTCGTGCAAATGTTCGAGGTGGCACGCTCGCGCCGGATGTGCTGTTCGCGCGCCTGCAGCGTCAGCACGTACGCGTTGCGGCCCGCGTTGTCGACCGTGCGGCCGACGAGCCGTCCGGGGATGCGCCGCATGTGTTCTTTTGTACACGCGATGAAGCCGACGTGCGGTCCGCCGTACGCCGCGGCGATGCCGAATGATTGCGCTTCGCCCACGCAGATGTCGGCGCCCCAGTCGCGCGGCGTAGAGAGGACGGCGAGCGAAAGCGGTTCCGCGACGACGCCGATCTTGACCGCATCCGCAGTATTCTTCGGGAACGTATCGATCGCGCCGAAGAAGTTGGGCGACTGCACGATAACGGCGGCATATTTGCCGCCGGCTAGCTTGTCGTTCAGATTCGTGAAATCGGTCGTTCCGCTCGGAAGATACTCGAGCTCGTCGATTTCGACTTCAAGGCCATCGCAATACGTCCCCAGCACGGCACGATAATTCGGGTGAACGGCTTTGGAAACGAGCAACGCTTGCCGGCCCGTTGCATTGACGGCCATGATCGCGCCTTCCGCAAGCGCGGTAGCGCCGTCGTAGACCGATGCGTTCGCCAGATCCATTCCGGTCAGCAGACAGATATAGGTCTGCCACTCGTAGATGGCTTGCAAGTAGCCTTGCGAGACTTCGGCTTGGTACGGCGTATACGCGGTCAGAAACTCGCCGCGCATCGCGAGCGCCCCGATGACGGGCGGCACATAATGACGGTAGACGCCGGCTCCGAGGAAGCTCGCATAGTTCGGCGCGTCGTTGCGTGCTGCAAGCGCCGTGAATTTGCATGCAATCTCGCTCTCGGAAAGCGCCGGCGAGAGCTCGAGTTTCGCGCGAAGCGCGACGTCGTCGGGGACTTTTACCAGCTCCGCGAGATCTTTTGCGCCGACCGCCTCGAGCATCGCTCGTATATCCGAAGGCGTGTGCGGGGTGTAGCTCACGTTACCGCAATTTCGGGGGTCTAGTAGGCTATTACTGCTCCGTTGAGATCGAAGCTGCTGGCTGCCTCGTTCAAGGATGCGCTTGCGCTGCTCGCACTTCCCGGTAAGGCAAAATACACATATGCGCCGAGCAACACGTTGTAGCTTTGCGACGATCCTGACGTAAGCGACGCGAGCGGTGCGGGGCCGGTGAGCGCGTAGACGTTGCCGAGCTGATCGGTGTACGTCGCGTGTAGGTTGAGGCTGGCGAATTGATACGGGGCGACGGCCGCCGGCGTATTGCTCGAACCGACCGCGAGCGCAAAATCGTGAAGCAGTTGCTGCGGATTCGCTCCGGTCACGGAACCAAGCTCGCCCCAGCTCGTCGACGACCCGGCCTCCATCGCGTGCACGTATGCATCGCCGCCGAATCGATCGTAGAGATAACGCTCAAAAAGCCATGCAGGGCCGTAACAGATCGAACAGTTGAAAAGCGTATTGCCCGGGGATTGCAAGCCGGCGAATCCCGCGACGCTGTAGTTCTGCGTCGCGGCAAGATAGGCGGACGAGCGATACAGGTTCTCGCCGTCGAGCGGCTCGACGCCGCTGGTGGCCGCGGCGATCGCGAAATCTTGCGCCATCATCGAAAGACCTTCGTTGAGGAGCGCATCCTCATACGCGGGCGTCGACTGCAAGATCGCGTGGTGAACGATGTTGATGAGATGCTGGTACTCGTGCGCGGGGTGAACGATCGAATCTTCATCGAGCACGTAGTTCATACCACGCGAGTCGCCATAGTATGCGAGAACGATCGTCGGCGATTCATTCGAATGATATGTGCCGTTGTTGGCTTGCGTGCAGCGGATGACATCTTCGGGCAGCAGGCTGTCGGCGTCCATGTAGCCGCCGACGCTGATCTCGCTGGGATCGACATACACGAAGTTGACGTGTGGATCGGTCGGGACGATGAACTCGGGCGAGCTTCCGCCATTGCGATTGCCGTTTGCGTCGCAGGTTCCGTATTGTTTGCTGAGCGACGCGGCACTGCCGTCCCAGGTCGACGTGCCGAAGTGGGCGTTGTCGCTCGCCATCGCGTTCTCGATGTTCGAGGCGATCGTGCTGAGCGCGGACGTATTCGTTAGCAGATCGAGCGAGTTCTGAACCCAGACGCTGGCGTGCGCGGTCTGAATCGCGAGCGTTGCGGGGACTTGTTCGAACGTCGTTCCAGCCACGCCGGGCACAAAGTTCTGCACCCAGATCTGCGTTTGCGAGCCGACGGCCGTCGGTAGGCTCTGCACGCTGCGGCGCGCGCCGCTGGTTGCCGACGTCTCGCTGCGTTGCAGCGTCGCAAGCACCGCACGCAGCATATCCGAATTGCTCGGCCCATCTTGCCACACTTGTGTCGTTGCCGCCACTTGTGTCATCCTGAGCGTAGCGCTCGAAGAGCGCGTAGTCGAAGGACCGCGATGATGTCCAACGCTCGCGGTCGTCGCCGTCGAATTCAATCCGACTGTAATCGACACGGGCGCGACGTTCGAGTTTATGCCGCCGACGATGAGCGCATCGGAGATGCCGGCAATCATTCCACCGTTCGGATCGGCGGGAATGTTGAGCGTTACGCTTGTTGTGCTCGGTGCTGTTGTAGCAAGCGGACCAGCGGCTGGTAGCACGCTTCCCGCGCCTGCACCACCACCGCCTCCGCAGCCGGAAAATAAAAGAGAAGCAGCCGCCATAATAAGCGCGCGTCGCACGCTCGTAGGTTAGGAACACGAGCCACTGCCTCCCGGTAGTTCCGGCAAGCGGACGTAAAGTGTTTGTTGACGAAGCGCTCGCACCGCTAACCAGTCGAGGGGCGATAGTGCCGTTTGAGAGAGGAGTCCCCATGGCTACGAAACGGGCTTCATTTATCGCGGGCGGTGCAGCCGCCGCGAGCGCCTTTTCGGTCCCCGCCAGGATTCGCGCGCAAAGCGCGACGGTGAAAATCGGCTATATCGATTCGTTCAGCGGTCCGCTCGCGGATATCGGGCAACACCAGCGCAAAGGCATTCAGGTAGCAGTCGACGAGCTCAACCGGCGTGGTGGCGTTCATTACGAGCTTGTGCCAGCCGACGACGCCTCAAAGCCCGCAACGGGCGTCAACGAAGCGCGACGGTTGTTCACCCAAGAGAACATCGACGTTCTCATGACCGGAACGTCTTCAGCCGTGACGCTCGCAATCGGACCGCTTGCAGAACAAGCCGGTATCTTCACACTCGCGATCGGGCCTCAAGATACGAGCATCACCGGTGAAAAGGCGCAGCGCGTTCTCTATCGCTTCGCCCCGAACGTCGAGATGCAGGTGCGCGCCGTTGCAAACCGATTGCTGGCACAGGGCAAGAAATGGTACTTCGTCGTCAACGATTTCGCATACGGCAAAGATTGCTACGCACGTTTGTCGGCACGGCTCAAGGCCGCGGGCGGCACTGAGGTCGGCTCGGATCTTCTTCCGCTCGGTACGAACGACTACTCGGCAACGCTTACGAAAGTACGCAACTCCGACGCTGACGTGCTTGCACTCTGCCTGGGTGGCTTCGACGGCGCAAAGACGTGCAAGCAATTCGTCGATTTCGGCCTGCACAAGAAAATGAAACTGGGCGGCGTCACCGGATCGATGGAAGATTATTACTGGAAGGCCGTCCCCATCGACGAACTAGCCGGCTCGTCGTTCGCGGTCAATTGGGCGCCCTCGGTTTCCGACTCGGCACGCGCCATCGCTGCGAAATTAAAAGCGGCGACCGGTGACTCTCCCTCGTCGCGCTATTACTTCCCGTACGTATGCATGATGCAGCTTGCGGAACGGATGCACGCGGCCGGTTCGACCAAAGCCGATGCGCTCGTGGCTGCCTTTGCCGATCATCGCTTCAACGCATATCGCTCCGGGACGGCTTGGTGGCGCGCTTGCGATCACCAATGCGTGCAGGATATGTATACCGGTGTCGTGCTCGGCAGTAAAGCGCGCGAAAAAGCCGACTTCATGTTCGAGATCGTGGCAACGGTCCACGGCCTCGACGCAGCCGGCGCGTGCGATGCCTCCGATTCTGCTGCAGCAACCGCGGCCTTCAATTCACAGCAGATCCCGAACCGCGACGGCTACACGCCCAAGAAAGTCTAGGCTTCCGTGAGCTTGTCGTAGTCGGCGGCTGACATCAACGCCGACTTTGTCGACGGATCGGAGACTTTCAATTTAAAAAGCCACCCGCCGGCGAACGGCTCGCGATTGACGAGCGCGGGATCACTCTCGATTGCGGCATTCACTTCGGTGACTTCGCCGCCGATCGGCGTGAACAGATCGGAGACCGCCTTCACCGATTCAACCACGCCGATGTTGCCGAACTGTTCGACTTGCGCGCCGACCTTCGGGAGCTCGACGTAAACGATGTCGCCGAGCGAGCTCTGCGCGTAGTCGGTGATGCCGATGGTAGCGACGCCGCCGTCGAGCTTGAGCCACTCGTGTTCCTTGCTGTACAGAAAATCCGCGGGACTCGCCACTTTCTCTCCTATTTCGAACGTTTGTAAAAGGGAAGTTTGACGACGGTTGCGGGCCAGCGCCGGTCGCGAATCTCGATCTCGAGCTGGGAGCCGGGTTTTGCGACGGATACGTCGACGAGCGCCGTGCCGATGCCGACCGCACCGCTGCGCACCTCGCCGACATCGATATTGTTTGCTAAGACGCGGTACCCCATGCGCGGCTGCGGCGCACGGCCCTCGAGCGTAAAACCGACGATGCGCGGATAGTCGTCCGCAACGCGCTGGGCTTCGAGCGCCACCTTGCCTTCGAACGACGGCTTGCCGAATTTCACTGCCCACGAAAGGCCGGCTTGCAAGGGGGTAATGTCTTCTTCGAGCTCGTGACCGTAGAGCGGCATCCCGGCTTCGAGCCGCAGCACGTCGCGCGCTCCGAGTCCGCAGGGCTCGAGGCCATGCGTTACGCCGGCTTCCAAAAGCGCATCCCACAACGCGACGGCGTCGTCGTTCGGAACGAACATCTCGAAACCGTCTTCGCCGGTATATCCGGTGCGTGCCATCAGCGCCGGTATTCCCGCAACGACCGTTCGCGCGCAAACGTAATACCGCATCGCGACGATGCTTTCGCGATCCGCGGGCGAGACGAGACGCTCAACGATCTCGGCGGAGCGCGGGCCTTGAATCGCGATCAGCGCGTGCGTTCCATGATTATTTTCGAGCCTGATGCCGTTGCGACGGCGGGCTTGCAAGATTCCCCACATCTTGCGCGCGTTGCCGGCGTTGACGACCAGCAGCCACTCGTCATCTTCTTGACGGTAGAAGATAACGTCGTCGTGCACGCCGCCGCTCTCGCTGCAGAAGAGATTGTAGCGAGCCTGCCAAGGCCGCATGTTCGCGACATCATTGACGGTGAGCTGATCCGCCCATTCGCCGATCTCCGCACCTCGCAAGACGTACTGGCCCATGTGCGAGAGATCGAACAGGCCCGCGCGATGCCGCACGGCATCGTGTTCGCGCAGCACGCCCGCATACTGCACCGGCATTTCGAAACCGCCGAATCCGACCATCCGCGCTTGAAGCGCTACATGAGCATCGTACAGCGGCGTCCGCCGCAGGTTGATCGTCGCCACTAAAAGACGTCGCCTTCTTCCGCGAGTGCACGCCGAACGAAGATCGGCAACGAGAAGAGTCGCCGGTGCGTCTCCGCATCGTAGAACGTGTTGTAGCCCGCGAGCTTGGCGACGTACGCGTCGATGAGTCCCGAATCGAGCCTGGCAAGGTCGACCTCGTCGCTGCACGCCAGAAATGCCCACTCGGTGTCAAAGGCCGGAACGTGCGTCGAGAACGAGCGAACGTGCTTGAAGAACTTGCGTAGCGTTCGCGCCATCTTGGCGTGAAGCGCAATGTTGTGGAAGGCTGCGGTGCTGGCTTGCAGCACGTAGACACCGCCGTCGACCAGACGCGCCTTGATGTCACGAAACACGTTGGCGTTAAAGAGCGGATTCGAAGGCGAGTCGGGCAGAGGCTCCGTCAGATCGGAGATGACGACGCCGAACTTCTCCTTACTCTCGCGCAAGAATTTGAGCGCATCGCCGATGATCACGTTCGAGCGCTTATCGTTCCACGCATCCGCGCCCCATTCGGCGAGATACCGTTTGGAGAGATCGACGACCTCGCCGTCGATGTCGACCATGGTGCACGTCTGCACCTCGGAGCAGCGCAGCACTTCGCGCAGCGTCGCGCCTTCGCCGCCACCGAGAATCAGGACCCGGCTACGATCCTGTGCTGCTGCAAGCGCAGGGTGGACGAGCGTCTCGTGATAGATCCGCTCGTCGCCCTGTGAGCTTTGCGTGTCGCCGTCGAGGATGAGCATCTTACCGAACGTTGCACTGCGCACGACAGCGACCGATTGGAACTTGGTGCGACCGGAATAATACGTCTCTTCGAGGGCGTGATGATGCATCTCCGTCGGAGAGAATTCCTCGACGTACCACTGCCAGTGTTCGGTTTTCGGCATGCGCCGAAGCTACGGCACCGTTGTTCCCGTTACCGCCTGAATGAGATGACCTGCGAACGGCGCGCCGACGCCCGTTACTTGATCGTAACCAGGTCCGGAATTGTATCCGATTGGCGTTTGCGCGGGGCCCGGTACCGGGGCCGCCTGATTGTCGCCGTAGGTTACGTCGTAGAAGACGTGCGCGTAATCGAGCTTCGGCGTAAAGCCGCTGGCCGTGTACGCACCGCTGAGCGAGTTGTTGTTCGCGTAGATCGCGTAGATCAGCGGCGCCGGATTCCCGAGACGGTAACCGGTTGTGCCGCCCGTGTTGCACGTCGCGCTGGCTTTGCAAGCCTGCAGGACGAGCGCCCACAGTGCGGCCGACGCCGGCGCGGACGCGCTGGTGCCGCCGATTGCCTCGGGACCGCCACCGTAATCAACGTTGATGAAGATCGCCGGACCTGTCAGCGGATCAGCGTCAAGCGACCAATCGGGGATCAGACGCATGGACGCACTGAGCGCTGAGGCCTGCCACGACGGTGCAGTGAACACCGCCGAAACACCGCCGCCGGAGCCGACGTTGTTTCCGAACGTTCCGTTGCCCCCGGTCGTCGTGTTGTCGGCCCATGCGGTGATCGTACCGGTGAGATTGCCGGCTTGGTCGAGTGGGATGTTTACGCCGCCGACCGCTACGACGTTGGGATCCGACGCCGGATACGACGCGCACGCTGTTCCAAGCGGATTGCCCAAATCATCGAAGCATTCCCATGCGCCGTCATCACCGGACGACACGAAGACGGCAACGCCTTCGGCGGCCATTGATGCCATCTCGATTTGACCGAGTCCCGGCGGGCTGCCGCTGGGTTGAATGTAGCCGAACTCCTCGTTGAGATTTTCCGGACCGCCGAAGCTCATCGAAACGGCGTCCGCTTTGTTGTCGGCTATTGCTTGCTGAATCTCATCGTCGCTGAGATCGATACCCTCGAGTGGATATGGCGTTTCACCGGTTGGACACGTGGGACCGACGGGCAGCGTCGGATCGGTCGAACCGTCGCTGTTGACGATGCAAAACTCGTTCGAGTTATACGCCATGTAGAAGTAGAGATTCGAGCCCGGCGCAAGCGATGCGATCGATTGCGTATCGAGTTGCGCTTCGCCGTCTTCAGGATTGCACGCCGCGTAGTTGGGAACAAAAGTTCCACCAACGTTCGTGCCCGGATTGCAGTTCGGATTCGTCACAGGCGGCGGGTTACTGAAATTCGTCGGATTGTTGTCTGAGGCGCCGGTGCCCGTGCCGCCGTTGGCTGCAGTTGCGGCTTGCGGGACGGTCGCTACCTGCGTGATAGTTGCCATCGGCGCATTCCAGTAGAGCCCGAGCGCAGCCGCATCGTCGGACTTACCGTTGGCGGCGAGAATCGGGCCGGTCCCGATGATGCCGACCGTGATGCCGCTGCCTTTGAAGCCGGCCGAATATGCGCCCGAGTAATCGAAGCCCGTCGCCATCTGCTGCGGCCCGTAGCCGTAGAAGTTCGCGAGGTTCGGTTGAATGATGTATGGGCTTCGGATCGCACCGGTGGCGCACGGCCCTTGGAATCCCGTCGTCTTCGCATTGCGCGCGCAGCCCGGAGTCTGAACGAGCGGAGCTGCGGCGATTGCGACGGTGCTCGGAAGATGTGGTGCCGAGCTCGCCGCGATGTATTGCCGGCCGGCGTAGTTATACACGCCGAACGTCGTTCCGAAGGCTTTGGCGAGCTGCGTGGTTGTGCCGGTGACGCTTAGCACTTGGCGCTGCGACCAACCACCGACTTTCAAACCGAACGACTTTAGGTAGGTTGCTGCGTTCGCATAGTCGTTTGCCGTTGCGCCGTATTGCGCGCCGATCTGCGCGGGCGTCAACCAATGCCGGTAATTTCCGGAGGTCGGATCGCTCGCGCTCTTTGCGTATTGAATAAGCCCTGCCGCGTTCTGCTGACGCACGAGCACCGGTATTGTCATACCGGCGGCCTTCGTCACAGGTCCGACGTAGGAGAGCTTGGAGATGAATGCTTGTCCGTAAACGAGCGACGTTGGGCCGGTCGAATTGTTGTTGCCGGTCGACCCGTTGTTGCCGCTGTTCGGATTTCCGGTGCCGGCCGGTAGCGATGAGTGACTGCCGCCTCCGCCGCAACCGGCGAAGAGCAGCGCTGCGGTAAGGATCGCGCCGAGCGCGCGTGACGTGGTGCGAATCATCACCGAACTCCCTTGATGCTACGCAGTGATTGGGCGCTCTGTTTGCGCAGTGTCGTTAGATACGTGTGCCTTCGCACTGCACGTGCGTGCGCGAGGTAGCTCAGCTGGTGCGCCTGGATTGCAGCGACGGCTGCGCGATCCGAGCTCACGCTCCCGAGCGACGCGGTCGTTCGTGCAGCGGACTGAGTCGAGGCTGAGCCTTGCAATACGAGCGCTTCAGTCGTCGCGATCACCTCAAGCCCAAGCGGGCCACCTAAGATGAACGTAAACGGCTGATTGTCTTGTTGATCGTACGCGTAATTCTGCGTGTCAGATGTGGTCATGCAGATCGGTACGCCGTTGACTTCGTAGCTGTCGAGGATTGTCGTCTCCTCGAAGCCGAGCGTTGTATCGAGGGTATTGATCGTACGGTTCACATCGGTGGCCGATGAACCAAACGAGTTCGGCGTGCAGCCGGCCGGAAGCGACGCACTCAGCGTCATGCCGTCCGTCTCCGTGTAGAAGACCGGCGGCGTATTGAACCACTGCGCGTCCCCTCCGAACGGTATCGAAGGTGGCTCACCGAACTCCGACTGTCCGGCCGCAGTGAAGTTTACCGTGAAGTTGATCTGGCCACTCGACGGCGCAGAAAACACGAGCGACGAAACGAGGCCCGAGAACAGCGGGCCCGCGATCGAACCCGACGCGTCGCTGTTTTCCGTCGTCGTGATCGTCCCGCCGGCACCACCGACGATAAGATTTTCGGTATCGACGTACGTACCGTCGGCGGCGATTACGCGCGTTCCGGTGCTACCGTCGGAATAACTGTACGCAATGTTTGCAGCCGGCGCGTTCGTCCACGTGATGCTGCTCGACTGCGGGAACTGATCGACTGTCTGCGGCGTGCCGTAGATCGTCGTCGTGACCGGCAAGTTGTCCGAAGACGGTTCCGTCTGCTTCGTTCCGTACAGATTCACGCTGTACGGCGCGCTGGCCGTCGACAAGCCGACCCACGAATCGGTCGTGTAACTGGTCGTCACCAACGTCGAAACGTCGGATTCCGAGACGCTTTCATCGACTAACCCTGATGCAGGTGCAGTCCCGGGGTACGCGTTGCTCCCGGCGCCGACCGTGGTCGTTACGTTGTAGCTGAGCGTCGTCGGTGCCGGAAGAGGCGCGGGCGTATTGCCGGGGCACCCGGGGTCGACACAGTTAAAGCTGAAGTTGTACGTGTAGTTCGTTGATTTCGTACCGGAATACGCAAGGCCCGGCGTCGGCGCGCTCGCCGTTGTAATCAGCGCAAATAAGTAGACGTCGTTCGAGACGAAGCTGAGCGGCGGAACAAGCGCCTGCGATGCAAAGGTGACCGTGCGGTTCGTGATCTCGCCCGGTCCAAGCAGAACGCTCCAACCCGAAGCGGCGTTGTTCTCATCGAAGAACGCGATGTACGGAGTTCCGGACGGAACCTTCGAGAGCGTGAATGAGAACGAGGGCGACTCGGAAAGCGTAACGGCTCCCGACACGGTGAGCGCGACGACCGCGTACACCGTGAGATCGCTGCCTCCGATCGACTGCGTGGAGCGTTTCAGCGTCAACGCCGACGGCGCTGCGACGCCGGCCGGAATCTTCGTGTCGAGCGTTGCGTTGAGCGTCGTCGCACCGCTTGCCGCGGGGATCGTTATCGACGACGAGCTCACGCCAGAGATCGCCGAGAACGTTAGCGTCGTTGACCCGGTTGTCGACGTGGAGCCCGATGAAGTCGAACTCTGGGTTCCGACGGCACCGCCGCCAACGCTACTCGTTCCGCCGCCTCCGCACGCGGAGAGCATTGCCGTTACGACAATGCCGACAAAGACCCACGATAGACGCGGCCAGCGCACCATGAAACCTCCAGTACGAACGCCTCAGCTACACGCCAAGGTGGACGGCTGGTTTGGCCGCCGTTCGGCGAGCTTCCTAGCGAGTAAGCGACTTTTGGTGCGAGTTTACTAGTGCCGACAGTTCAGAAAGTCTTCATAAATAATGTAGGCGCCTGGTTTCCCAAGCGCCTACATTTATTTGGAGCGGAATCCGCGGAATTTTCCGTTCTAGGCGGTGCGCCTCTTACGCGTCAGCCGACGTTCTTCGTGGTCGGTCGTGACGACGTGCGTGTACTCGTTCTTACGGGCCTGGATCCCACGCTTGACCTCGGTCGTACGCATCGAACGCGCCCGCAGCATCTCTGCTGCGTACTCGCACGCGGCCGCCGGGTTCGTGTGAGCCCCGCATGTGTAAAAGTCCATCGCTGCGTACCCGGTTTCCGGCCAGGTATGAATCGACAAGTGCGATTCTGCGATGACGACGACGCCTGAGACGCCGTGGGGTTCAAAACGATGGAAAGCTGTTGTTAAGACCGTCGCGTTCGCCTTGAGCGCGGCTGCCTTCAAAATCTCTTGTATGCCTTCCACGTCCGTAAGGATGTTCGGATCACATCCCGATAGCTCGCACAGAATGTGCGTCCCGAGTGCTTCCAATTACCGCCTGTCTCCTCGGATCCCGGTTGGGGGAAATCCCACCTCCAGATGCGTCGGCTGGCGCGTGCGCTGCACGGTCACGTCCCCGACCTAACGACGAACTCTATAGCCGGCAGCTTTTTCTCGTGCTGCCGCGTCTCGCCGCGATGGCGCGTAGGGCGCGCCCTCCCTCTACGAGATTGCCGGATCCGAAATCGCATAGCGAAATACGGCCCCGCCAATAGCCGTAGTGTACCCCCTGGTGCCCCCCCTGTAAAGTGTTTTGCTCACAGTAGCAAGGCAAGCGTTCCGTAAGGGAGGGAAATTCCAGAAAACCCTTCACTATCTATAGTGGGTCTGATAGAGTGGAGCATGATGGCAACGGAACTTAAAGAGCAGGTTAGTCCGCTAACCGCACAAGCGCTGGTCGAGGACTACCGGTACGGGTTTCACGACCCGGAAAACTACGTCTTCAAGTCGGCTAAAGGCCTGAACGCCGAGATCGTTCTCAAGATCTCCGAAATGAAGGGCGAGCCGGACTGGATGCGCGCCTTCCGTTTAAAGGCGCTCGAGCTGTTCCATGCTAAGCCGATGCCCGCTTGGGCGGACACCGAGGCACTCTCCGAGATCGACCTCAGCAACATTCACTACTTCGTGAAGTCGACTGAGAAAACGGAGCAGTCGTGGGATGACGTGCCGGACGACATCAAGCGCACTTTCGATCGCTTGGGCATTCCTGAAGCTGAGCGAAAGTTTCTTTCCGGCGTTTCGGCACAATACGAGTCGGAAGTCGTCTACCACTCGGTCCGCGAGGATCTCGAGAAAAGCGGCGTCATCTTCTGCGACATGGACACGGCGCTGCGCGAGCATCCCGATATCGTGCGCAAGTACATGGCGACCGTGATTCCGCCGGGCGACAATAAGTTCGCAGCGCTGAACAGCGCGGTGTGGTCGGGCGGTTCGTTCGTCTACGTTCCGCCGGGCGTCGAAGTCAAGATGCCGCTGCAAGCCTATTTCCGGATCAACACCGAGAATATGGGCCAATTCGAGCGCACGCTGATCATCGCGGACGAAGGCTCGAAGGTACACTACATCGAGGGCTGCACGGCGCCGCAGTTTTCAACGTCGTCGCTGCATTCGGCCGTCGTTGAATTGATCGCAATGCCGGGCTCGCGCATTCGCTACACGACGATTCAGAACTGGTATCGCAACATATTCAACCTCGTCACGAAGCGCGCGGTCGCGCACAAGAATGCAACGGTCGAATGGGTCGACGGCAACATCGGCTCGCGCCTGACGATGAAGTATCCGGCAATCTATCTCATGGGTGAAGGTGCGCGCGGCGAGATTCTCTCGGCAGCGTTTGCGGGCGAAGGCCAGCATCAAGATGCCGGCGCGAAAGTCATCCATGCCGCCCCGAACACAACGTCGGTCGTCACGAACAAGTCCGTCTCGGCACACGGCGGCAAGACGACCTATCGCGGCCTCGTCGAGATTCATGAGGGCGCGACGGGTGCGAAGACGCGTGTGAAATGCGACGCTCTGATCATGGACGACAAGTCGTCGAGCGATACGAAGCCGACGATGAAGATTCACGAGCAGCAATCGACGGTCGAGCACGAGGCCAGCGTCTCGAAGATCGGCGAAGAGCAGCTCTTCTACGCGATGAGCCGCGGGCTCTCGGAAGCCGACGCTACAGCGTTGATCGTCAACGGTTTCTTCGATTTCTTCGTTAAGGAACTGCCCATGGAATACGCAGTTGAGTTGAATCGCTTGATTAAGCTCGAGATGGAAGGCGCCGTAGGCTAACCGCCGGGATGGCGCAGCCCGTAGCTCGCAAGAGCGAAATCGCAGACGGCACGACCAAGCGCGTCACCGTCGATGCGCAGAGCGTGCTGCTGTGCAACGTCGCGGGTGAGATATTCGCGATCGAAGATGTCTGCACGCATGACGGCGGACCGCTGGATGAAGGGGAGCTGATGGGCGACCGGATCATGTGTCCGCGTCACGGCGCGTTCTTCGATGTGAAGAGCGGCGCAGCGCTCACGCTGCCCGCAATCGTGCCGGTGCAGACCTATAAGGTCCGCACCGCCGGCGACGACATCTTCGTCGAGCTCTAATCCAGCTTCTTCGCAGCTTGTGCCAAGGCACACGCAAGCTTTCTCGGTTAGCATCCTAGCAGTCGGAGACATCCGGGCGCAGAGGAAGCTACCGTGGGCAGATATTGGATTGCCGTTCGCATCGCCGCAATAGCGTCACTTTGTTCGATTGCCATCGCGCTTGCCGGATGCGGTGCGCCAGACGACGACAGCGGTTCGTACACTCCCCTAACACCGCTATGCACATATCCGAACGGTATAACGCCGCAAATGATTTATCCGGAGCCGAACGCGACGGGCGTCCCGGACAATTTGCAAATCTTCGTGCTCGCCGACATCAATGTCGGGACATACAACTCCGGGGGCTATCTCCTAGAATTTTCAACGAAGAACCACGTTGCGCAGGCTGCGAACAATTCCACGTCGGACAACTTCTCGAACTTCCAGCAGATAACGCAGTCGCAGGTCCCAACGCCATCGGCTGCAATCACGCTCGCAAACACCATTTACATCGCCGCTACTCCAGCTCAGCAAGCAGTTTCAGCGCTGCAACCTCACACGACGTACTATGCGTATTTGGGTGGAGGCTCAGGACCGGACTGCAGCGCAAACGGGCCGATCGGCTCGTTTACGACGACGTAGCTCTAAACGTGTTCGCCCGGGCCGGCCTGATTGGCATCGGCCTGATCTTCGTTGTCGTAGCCTTCGTCGACATCGCCGTAGACCGTTTGGCGTTCTTTCGGAATATCGCGCAAATGACGGTCAGCCTGCGCGCCCATGACAGCGGCTTCGTCGCTGCTCAGCGGATCTTCTTCGTCAGCTTCGGTGTGCAGCGGGCGCCCACGCTCTTCGCGTTCCATGTGATTCCTCTCTCGAACGCTCTGCTTGTACCCATCCCTCTTGCCTAAGAAGAATAAGGGTCCCCACCAGCGCGAGCAAGGCAATCCCGACCGCCACAAATGCCGAGACTGCGAAGCCGGCGTGGAAAACAGCTCCCAGCACGGCGACGCCGATTACCAGACTGACGAACCGAATCGTGGCACCGATACCGGAGGCCATCCCCGCGCGCTCGGGCGAGGCTTGGGCTTGCATAGCGCGCGCCGTTTCCGGATTCAAAAGTCCCGTTCCAAAACCAGCGACGAGCATCGCGACCGTCATAATGGGATAGGGTGCGCCGGCGTGGGCGGCGAGGCCGATCGAGAAATCTCCCGCGGCAGCGATGCCGAGTCCGATGGCTAAACGGCTGCGGTGCGTGAGCCGTTCGAGAAAGTGAGCGGCGAGCGGTGGCGCGATCACAAGCGGAAGGGCGAATGGCAGCATTGCGAATCCCGCAGCCATCGGCGCCAACTTCATCCAACTCTGGAGATACAGGGGCAGAAAGAAAATCATCACTTGCGCCGCGGCTCCGTAACCGAACATTGCCGACGCGGCGCCAACATAGCGCGGACTGGAAAGCAGTTCGAAATCGAGCATCGGCTGCGCTTGGAGACGCTCGAGTATTACAAAGGCAATCAGTAGCAGCACCGCGGCGAAAAGACGCCCGAGAATCTGTGTCGAGACCCAGCCCTCACGATTTCCGTCGATGAGCGCCCACACCAACAAGAACAGACTCGTACTAAGCGTGAAGACCCCGGCAAAATCGAGCCGTCGTTTCTCCGGATCGCGCGATTCGGGCACGAACGCGCGCATTGCGACGAGAAAGACGACGCAAAGCGGGATATTGATTAAGAACGCCCAGCGCCATCCGAATAAGCCCGTGATGACGCCGCCCAGAATCGGGCCACACGTCATCGCAGCACCGATCGACGTTCCCCAAAATGCATATGCACGCGCACGCTCGGCCCCCCGAAACGTCGCGGAGATGATTGCGAGCGCCGATGTCAGCAACATACTCGCGCCAACGCCTTGAATCGCGCGCGAAAGCTCGAGGACGAGCGCTGATTGTGCAAGACCGCAGGTCGCCGACGATACAAGGAAAAGCGCGATGCCGATCATGACCATCCGCCGGCGCCCGTAAAGGTCGGCGAGGGTCCCGGAGGGCAACAGCAGCGACGCGAACGTGATCAAGTATGCGCTGATCACCCACTGCATGCTCACGAAACCGGCGTGCAGCTCGCGGCCGATGGTTGGCAACGCAACGGCGACGATGTTCGTGTCGAGCATGATCAGCGAACACGTTGCAGCCGAACAGATAAGGACGAGCGGCTTACTGACGTTCACGCGAAGTCGCTCGCGACGACGTCGCTCAAGAGCGTCCGCAAACGCTGCGCTGAATCCGCGCCAAACGCCCCCTCGAACTTGCGTTGCGCCGACGACCAGAGCGGTCGAGCTTTCTGCAAAAGCGATTCGCCCGAACGCGTTAGCGTCAGCAAACGAGCACGCCGGTCATGTTCTCCGACTGCGAGCCGAATGAGGCTGCGCTTCTCAAGCGGACGCACCAAATGCCCAAGTGTCGAGCGGTCCATGACGAGCGAATCCGCCAGATCGCCAAGCGTGCTCGGACCACCGCGCTGCAATCGCGAGAGAATCGAATACTGATTCGCTCCGAGCTCAACGGAAGCGAGAGCGGCGTCGTAGATCTTCGTAACTAATCGGGTCGCTTGCCGGAGAGCTAGACAATTGCACAACTCGGGGTCCGTTTTCATCGCCACGTGATTATATGGGCAATTGCCCATATTGTCAACATAGCAATTCTTTTATGCATTCATAAGGCGCACGGCGTATGCTGATTTCGCCTAAGAGGCCGACAAAGTTATCCACAGTCGTTACCTTTGTCGAATGTCGCGCACATAGCGGAGGCGTTAAAGTATTCTCATGGCACGATTGCTCATGTGCCCGCCGCATCACTACAATGCTCTTGGCGCTTGGCGCCAATGGGAGCGCTTCGTAGAGGTGCTGCAAGTCGCCGCGGACGTCCAGATCGAACTGGTCGATCCGGCGCCGCAAGCGCCGGATCTTGTTTTCACCGCAAATGCAGCGCTCGTGAGCGGCGAGCTCGCAATCGTCTCGACGATGCGCAACGATACGAAGCGTCTCTCACGTCAGGTCTATCGCGGAACGCTTGCCCGACTCGGTTTTGCAACGACATTTCTGCAAGAGACCTCGTTTGCCGGAAGCGCCGACGCGTTGTTCGATCGCGTGCGCCCGATCGTGTACGTCGGTTACGGTTCGCTCTCCGACCGTATGGTGACGCTGCAGCTCAGCGATCTTCTTGATGCGCGCGTCGTTGCGCTCGGGCTCGCGGATCCGCAGTTCCCGCATCTCGATTTGGCGCTGTGCCCACTGGGCAGCGGACACGTTCTGGCGTACATGCCCGCGCTGACGCAGCATGCACAGCGCTTGTTGCGCCGCATCGTCGATCCGGAATACTTGATCGAGCTCTCAACGGCTGACGCGTTCGGCCTTGCCTGCAATACCGTCGAGGTCGGCGACGCGCTCATCATGCACGACGCGTCGCGCGCCTTGCGCGACCAGCTTGTCGATGCAGGCTACCGCGTGTTCTCGACCGATCTCTTGGGCTTCGTTCGGAATGGAGCCGGCGCGAAACGTCTCACTCTTCGTCTTGACGACGGACCGGCTACGGCCGGAGCCGCCGCCTAAATCCCGAGGTACACCGCTTGCACCTGCCCGTCGTTCGCAAACTCTCCGCTCGCGCCATAAATCACCATCTCGCGGCTCTCCAGCACGTAGGCTCGCTGTACGAGCGAAAGCGCGCGGCCCGCGTTCAACTCGACAAGAAGAATAGCCGCCGGCCAAAATCGGGCTGACCAGACTGGTTGACGCTGCTCCCGGGGAGGTGGTATCGTACGTCGGTTATGTACGCCATCATCGAAACCGGCGGCAAGCAGATCAAAGTGGCGGAAGGCGATGTCATTCGCACCGACCAGGTCGACGCTGAGCCGGGCTCGAGAGTTACCTTCGACCGCGTCGTTCTGGCCGGCGGTGATGCCATCGTGGTCGGGACCCCGCTCATCAAGGGCGCGAAGGTCACCGGCTCGGTCGTTCGGCAAGGCAAGGGCGAGAAAATTCTGGTCTTCCGCTACAAACCGAAGAAGCGCGTACGTAAGCTCATCGGTCACCGGCAGCGTTTTGCCGAGGTGAAGATCGAGAAGATCTCGCTTCCATAAGCGATGGTCGACGTCAGATTCACGCGAGACAGCCGAGGACGGCTGTCTTCTGTTTTTGCGACGGGGCACGCCGAATTCGGCGCCTTTCCAAACGACGTCGTGTGCGCTGCGGTCTCGGCAATTCTGCAGGCCGCATATGCGGGACTCCAAGATGTCGCGAAATTGCAATTCGACGGGAAGCGTCTCTCCGGAGAGCTTGAGATTGACATTCCGGAATCAGCGCGCGAACGCGCCGACGTCGCTGCCATCGTCGCAACCGCCCAGGTCTCGCTCGAGCAGCTCGCGCGCCAATACCCCGAGCACGTTCGGGTGACGACGGCCGCGGAAGCTTAAAACGAAACGGTAGCCCGTCCAAACGGGTAGAACAAAACACCAAAGGAGGGCGGCGTGACCAGCGATACTATGAAGCAATTCAACGGCAAGGCCGATGAGGCTGACCAATCGAGCGCGGACGCCGGTAAGGCGGTCCTCGTTGGACTACTGGGTGGACTCGTCTCCGCCGCCGGTTATCTCGTCTATCAGCGCCTGCCCGACGAGCAGAAGCGGCGCATTCAGGTTCAGGTCCGAGGCATCATCGAGACCCGCCTCAATCAGATTCGCCAAGACCTGAACATCTAAAACTCGGCGGGTTCGGCCGTTCTTTTCGGGGCGGCTACGACCTCGGGCTCAATCCCGGGGAGCATCGGCTCGTCGCTTTCCTTCGCGTCCTCGGCCGTTTCCGCATGATCGTATGGCGAGGGTACGGCCTCTAGGTGAGGCCGCTCGGCGGCGGTATCGTGCTCGTCGGCAGCCCGCTCCATTTCGCGAATGAATTGCGACGACGTATTCTGCACGTCGCGCATGACGGAGCCGAATTTGCGCGCGACCTTGGGCAGTTGGTCCGGTCCGAACACAAGGAGCGCGACCGCCCCGAGGATTGCAATATCAGGTGCCGAGAGCATTTTTGGAAGGTCCCCTTTCTGCCCGATGGCGAACGGCACCCGTCCGCATACGAGGGATTAGGCGGATCTAGCGCAGTGAAAATTATCTACACGCGCGGGAACCGAACGGAAACGTTAGCGTCGATCGCTACGCTCCGTAAGATACTGAACCGGTTCATCGCTCACCGTGTGTTCTACGAAGTCTCGAGCCGCAACAAGCGCGGCCACGAGTTCTTTTCTGCGAAAAATACCTTCGTCGTGGGCACGATCGAGATCGTCAATCGCGATTATCTGACGATCACGATCTTCGATGCGCACAACTCGACGCACTCGATCGAGATCTTGAATCCCGCCGCAATGCGCATTTACGATGATACGCTCGGCAAGGGTTTCGCAGTCTCGTTCCTCAGCGAGGCGCCGGGCGGAATCGAATCACGGTGCTATCTGCGCGACGAAGGCGACGAGGGCAACGAGATCCAGAGCGACAGCGCGCTCGAGCGCATCACGTTGCCGCAACTCTTCGAATATCTCGAAGAGATCACGCACGTCGACGCGATAGGAAAGACGCCTTAGTTAACAGTTTCCGGCCATTTTCGACTGTTAACGCCCATGATCGTTAGCCATAACGCGAAAGACAATTGGACTAGGAAGAAGGGCAAGACGATCGCAGGAAAGATCGCCGCGTTGACCGCCGGCAGCACTAAAGCCGTTACGGTGCTCGTCAAGAGGCACAGCGATGCCAGCGCAAAGAGCACTCCGAAGGCTTTGGGAAGATATGCCGATTGGTAGATCAGATAGCCGAGCACAGCGCAGTGAAAAGCGAAAAAGATCAGCCCTACCTCGTGACCGTCGTTGTGTAGCCGGAGCGCAAATGTTGCCGCCGCGCGGAGCGCTTGAGGATCGAACGCCGTAAATCCGGATCCGCTCACTAACAGCATCGCCGCGAATCGTCCGAGGGCGCTGGCTGCGCCGATTGCGGCATGGGCAAGCATGAGGAACGCCGACAGCAATGCGAGTATCGGGTTGACGGGGCGAAGGAGGCCATAAAACAGAGCCGCGATCGTTGCGTAACAGACATACGTCAATATCTCGCCGGCGAAAGCCCTGCCCGCGCGTAGAATTGTGGCGAAAGCGCCATCATTCCGCGAGTACGCGGAAACGGCGAATTTGTTTCGCGCTAGAGCGCGAAGACTTTTTCGGCGACGACTGCGGGCTGGTGTCCGAGAATCGAAAGCAAACCGCGATCGCGGTTCGATTCGGACACGTACGCTTTGGCGAGATGTTTCGGCAGATACGCACCGGCTTGCACGCGGCGCGCGCCCTCCAAGAATATCTCGTATGAATCTTGGTCGAGCCACTTGCCGTCTTTACCGTCCGGCGTGCGGATCACGAGCGACCGATAAATCGGGAACGGTGCGCGCTGCGAATCCGGATCGCGCAGCTGTTCCGGCGGACGTTTGCGCGGCGGCGCGGCTTGCGCTTTTTCGCGATCGATCAATTGCCCTAAACGAGCGCCGATCGTATCGTCATCAAGCAGCGCCAACAAGATGTGCGGCGGCTGAACGAATTCACTTTCAGCCGTTACGGCATACATAACCGCCTTCCGCATAACTGCCATGAGTTCGCGCGAAAGCACCATCTGGTTGACGGGCATTGATCTCTTATCTGCGCCGGAAGATTCCGCGTCCCTCCAAGCGGTGCGCCAGGCGAAGCTCACGGACGGCGGCAGCGCGGCGGCCGGTTTTCCGGTAAGCGACCGAAAGATTGAGGTGCGCGATCGCATAGCTCTCATCGGCGCGAATCGCCGCCTCGTAATGCGCGATCGCGTCCTCGAACGCGCCCTCCTCGACTAGCAAATTACCGATATTGGCTAGCGCCGGCGCGAATCGCGGCACAACCGCGAGTGCTTCCGAGAAATCGCGCAATGCGTGCTCGCGTTCGCCCAAGCGTACGTGCGCGACACCGCGCTTGTTGTAGAGCCGCGCGCACTCATCGTTGTCGCGCGCCGAATGCAGCATTGCTGTGAAGCCGGTCACAGCAGCCGAGGGATCGCCCTTTTCGAGCTCCAGAATCGCGCGTTCGAAGGGATCCCTTGGCGGTTGGAAGTGGGCTAGCATTCGGCGCAAAGCGAACATGAAACGAAGATGTTGAACATCGACGTCGTCACGCTCTTCCCGGAAATCTTCGCGCCGGCCATCGGGCTTTCGATCGTCGGACGTGCAGTCGAGCGTGGTCTCGTCTCGGTTCGGACCCACCAGGTGCTCGAATTCTGCGAAACGGAGCGGGCCGACGACTCACCGTACGGCGGCGGTGCCGGTATGGTTTTGCGCCTCGAACCGCTCGCCCGGGCCCTGGATGCCATTCTGGCGGCGAGCCCGCCCGAGGAGCGTCGCGCGCTCGTCCTCACGACCCCATCCGGCAAGCAGTTCTCGCAAGCCGATGCGGCCCGGTTCGCGGGCCTCGACCGCCTGGTCGTCGTCTGCGGCCACTACGAAGGCGTTGACGACCGGCTGCGTGCCCTCTATCCGCTCGAGGAGATATCTCTCGGCGACTTCATTTTAACTGGCGGCGAAATCCCGGCCCTGGCCGTGGTCGATGCGACCGTCCGCCTGGTTGAGGGGGCGATTCGCCCGGAATCCCTGGCCAGCGAATCGTTTACGACCGGCGATGAGCTCGACTTCCCATCCTTCACCCGGCCGCCGCGCTTCCGGGGGGTCGAAGTACCCGAGGTCCTGCTCTCAGGCGACCACGCCAAAATCGCTGCCTGGCGGCGCGAGGAGTCCCGGCGGCGGGCGGCCCAGCGGCGGGGGGATTCGGAGTAGACGGGATATAGCGCCTCTGTTACAATACCGCGGTTGCGCAGTAGCCAGCAGAGAGCGTCATGAACGTCATCGGTCTTCTCGAAAAAGAACAGGAAAAACCATCGATCCCGGTCTTCCGTCCGGGCGACACCGTCAAGGTGTACTCGAAGGTCATTGAGGGCGGCAAAGAGCGGACCCAGATGTTCGAGGGCGTCGTCATTGGGCGTAATGGCCGCAGTTCGAACGCATCGCTCACGGTCCGCCGCGTTTCACACGGCGTTGGTGTCGAGAAGTCGTTTTTGCTGCACAGCCCGCGGACCGAAAAGATTGAAGTCAGCAAGCGTGGCGCCGTGCGTCGCAGCAAGCTGTATTATCTCTCGGAGAAGGTTGGCCGCGCAGCGCGTATCCGCGAGAGAAAGACGGCCAAGGCGTCAGAAGCTCCGGCTGAGTAGCGCGGCGTGACCCCGCTGCAGCTCTTCGGGCTGATCTGCATTTTCGCAGTCGTCCGCGTCGCGATTAGCATTCGTCCCGGAGTCGCCGTGGGCGCAACCACGACGTCCGGCAGCTCGGTCCGCGCGGTTCTGCGCGAATATCTCGACGCGTTCATCGTCGCGGGTTTGGTCGCGCTATTCCTGATCACGTTCGTCGTGCGCACGTTCTACATTCCATCAGGCTCGATGGAACCGACGTTGCAGATCCACGACGTGCTGCTCGTCAACGAATTCGAATATCGTTTCTTCCCACCGCATCATAGCGACATCGTCGTGTTCGAACCGCCTATCGATTCGACCAACGATTTCATCAAACGACTCGTCGGTGCTCCGGGCGACACGCTCTCCGTCAAGAACGGCATCGTGTACCGCAACGGCAAAGCACTGAACGAACCGTATGAGGCGCAGAAGCCGAACTACAATTTAGAAGTGCGCAACTACGGAATCTACGTAGACGGACAACCGCTCGATCCATCTTTCGCAAACATTCCGCCGAAGAGCGCGTGGTCCGCACCCGACCGTATCCCGGATGGCTATTATCTGATGTTCGGTGATAACCGAGATAATTCAGAGGACTCGCACATTTGGGGCTTCGCACAAACCAGCGGCAATTTCGCATCTGGGCCGCTGAAAGGAAAACCGGCGCATTTCACTGGACACGCATTCCTCTTGTTTTGGCCGTTCAACCGCATCCGCATACTGCACTAGGCCTAAGGCAAGCTTAAGGAAAGCGGACGGCGGCGGCGAACAACAAATGGTGCTCTCCCAACCGTCCGTTCGATTGGCGAGACTGCGTCGCGGGGTCGTAGTTGCGTGTGAAGTTGCTCTGCTGGCACTCCTCGGGGTGGCCTTCTTCTTCCGCCTCCCCCAAGTTTCGGGTCTTTCGATGGAGCCGCAGGTCGGCGCCGGAGAATTCGTTCTGATCGACACGCTGACGTATCGATTCGGACCCGTTCGGCGTGGCGACATCGTCGCGTTCCGGCATGCCGGTTCCGAGGCATATCTCAAACGCGTCATCGCACTGCCGGGTGAGCGCGTCGCGATTGCGCACGGCTTCGTGCAGATCAACGGGCAGCCGCTTGCCGAGAACTACGTTCGCTATCGCGACGATCGCAGCCAACCGGCCGAGACCGTCCCCCCGGCCGCGTACTACGTCCTGGGCGACAACCGGAGCAATTCAGACGACTCGCGCGACTGGGGCTTTGTCCCGGTGTCGACGATCATCGGAAAAGCTTGGCTCGGCCTCTGGCCGCCGAGCAAGGCGGGGACGCTGTGATCGACCGCGAGACCGTCATTCAATGGTACCCCGGCCATATGGCTGCTGCGATGCGCGAGATGGAGCGCCGCTCCAGCCTGATCGACATTTTCATTGAGGTCATCGACGCACGGCTTGCGGTGACCGGCTCCAACTCAGATCTTTCAAACATCATCGGACGTAAGCCGCGGCTAATCGTCCTGACCCGCGACGATCTCGCCGATCCGCCGACTACGAAAGCGTGGCTGGATTACTATCCCACGAAGCGCTTCCGCGCCGTCTCGGTCAACGCGCGTGAACCCAACAGCTACACGCAAGCTTCGTTCATCTTGACGCAGATGCTCGGCTCGGCGCGCGTCAAAGGCGTTGCGCGCACGATGGTCATCGGCATTCCCAACTCAGGGAAATCGAAAGTCATCAACGGATTGCTGCGACGCGATGTCGCTCGCGTCGAAGACAAAGCCGGCGTAACGCGCGCACCACAATGGTTTCGCGTCGGACCAAACGTCGAGATGATGGACACACCTGGAATTCTCGTTCCGAAGATCGAGTCGATGCAAGCCCAGTGGATGCTCGCGATGTGCGGCGCGATTCCGCGCGACAAATTCTCGCCGGAAAATGTCGTGCACAGTTTCGTCGACTGGATGACCAACAACCGTTCGCGGCAAGTTCCGGATCTCGAAAGCTTTGCGAACGTTCGTCGGATGTTGCGCACGGGCGGCGAGCTCGAGCTTCACAACGCAGCGCTCGCGTACATCAAGGATTTCAACGAAGGTAAGTTCGGCCGCACGAGTTTTGACGTGCCGCCTACCGACGGTACGTGAAGAGCCGGAAGCCCGACGCGGTTCGAAGCCGCGTCCGCCGTCGGCTCGACCGGCTTCATCGTTATGAAGAGACCCTGCGCGAACAGGGCTTTCGTTTAATTGGGGGCATCGACGAGGTCGGACGCGGACCGCTTGCGGGTCCGGTCGTCGCTGCGTGCGTGGTCACCGACGGGCCGCTGCGCCTGCGACACCTCAACGATTCCAAACAGGTGCCGGCTGAATTCCGCGCCGATCTCGCCGACGAGATCAAAGCCAAAGTGGTCGCGTGGGCGATCGGGGAAGCTTCGGTTGCGGAGATCGATAGGATCAACATCTACTGGGCATCGGTCTTGGCGATGGAGCGAGCGCTTGCTGCTCTGGCGATCGTTCCCGAATACCTGATAACGGACGCGGTACGAATTCGTTCGTGGACGGGCAAGCAAGAGCCGATGATCAAAGCCGATGCGACATGCGCGAGCGTTGCGGCGGCGTCCGTGATTGCGAAAGTGTATCGGGACGCACTTCTGGCGCAGCTCGACCCGCTCTTTCCGGAATACGGGTTCGCCGAGAATAAGGGATATGCGACGCCTTATCATATCGAGGCGCTGAAGTCTCACGGTCCTTGTTCGATGCATCGAAGGAATTGGTGGCGCGTGCAGGCTGCGCTGACGTTGCCCGGAATCGAATTCGCAGAATGAACTCCCAGGAGCTGGCTCGCAGCGGTGAAGACGCAGCGATTGCGTTATTGGTCGAGCGCGGCTACGAGATCGTGGGACGCAACGTTCGCATGCCCGGCGGCGAGATCGATGTCGTTGCGCGCGACGGCGCGACGATCGTTTTCGTCGAGGTGAAGGCACGCCGTTCACACCGCTATGGTTCGGCAGTCGGCGCCGTCGACGCACGCAAGCGCCGCACGCTGCGCAAGCTCGCCGCGGAGTGGATGCAGCTTTTCGCGCCGCGCGCTTACGCGCGATTCGATGTGGTCGCCGCCGACGGCACGCGTCTTGCGCATTATCGGGACGCATTCCGATGACCGAACGGATCGGTTCGATCATCGCGCAGCGCTACAAAGTCGACAAGCTGATCGGGCGCGGCGGCATGGCCGATGTTTATCACGGAACCGACTCGGTTTTGCAACGCGAGATCGCTGTGAAGATCCTGACCGATCGCTCCGAGATCGTTCGCAAGCGATTTCTGCGCGAAGCGCAATCGATGGCGCATCTCAATCATCGCAACATCGTCGGTGTCTACGACGCGGGTGAAGATCAGGATCAGCTCTACATCATCATGGAGCTCATCCGCGGCCGCACGCTGAAGCAAGCTTCCGCCGAGGGCATCTCGTACGACGCCTCGATCAAGATCTTCATCGAGCTGCTGCAAGCGCTCGACTACGCACACAAACAGTCGGTGATCCACCGCGACATCAAGCCGGCCAACATCATGATTCTCGACAACGGCGAGGTCAAGGTGATGGACTTCGGGCTTTCACGCCGCGTAAGCGATGCCAGCAGCGTAACGCAAGCCGGCGAGATCGTCGGTACGATCGCCTATCTTTCACCCGAACGATTCCTCGGCAAAGTCACCGACCATCGCAGCGATCTCTATTCGGTCGGCTGCGTGATGTATGAGATTTTCACCGGCGACGTGCCGTTCAAGAGCCCGTCCGATGATTTGGTTTCCGTGATCTTCGCACACGTGAACGACACGCCGGCATCGGTACGCGACAAGAATCCGAATCTCTCGCCGGCCCTCGAGCGCATCATCATGAAGCTGCTCGCAAAAGATCCCACCGATCGTTACGCCGACGCCTCCGACGTCATCACCGATTTGGAAAGTCTCTCGCGGATGCCATCGATGACGTCGGCCGGCGCTCCGGCACCTCCGCCGCCGGCGCCCGCGACTCCCGGATCGCCGCCGACGCCGCCGCCGCGTGATCTCAAGGCCGTACTCGGAACCGCAATCGAAGCGCACCGCAGTGGAAATCCGGAAGCGGTCAAGCAGATGCTTACGCATGCATTTCGCCCGGCCGAAATGCTGCGCGACGCGCAGCGCCACGTACTGACGGCGATGCTCGCCGCGCGCAAACACGACTATGTCGAGGGAACGAAAGCCTATACCGCTGCCCTCGACGGATTCAAAGCCGTCAATAACGAGCTCGAATTCGGACGCACGGCCGTCCGCTACGCGGCAATGGTCGTCGAACAGTGCACGCGCGAGGAAAAGGTCGACGACGACAAAGTCGATAGCGCGATCAAGGCGCTCTCGGATGCACTACCCGTTCTGCGCGGCAAACGTTTGTTTAGCGAGCTCGAACAGGGCGAACGCACGCTTTACGCGTTGCGTCGCATTAGGGTGGGAACGGGACGCTGATATGAAACCCGCGCAGCCCTCGCTCCGGCGCTCGGTAACGCCGTGGGGCTCTTATTCATGGGGCTATGCCGACGTCGGCGCCGACATCTTCGTTGCGCTCGGCTTGGTGTTCGGTGTCGCAGGCGGAGCCTCGAACATCGCCTTCCTGTTCGCCGGTCTCGTCTACGTGTGCGTCGGACTCGCGTACACGGAGCTCGCTGCAGCCTATCCCGTCGCGGGCGGGGGCCAATATTTTGTCATGCGTGGCCTGGGAGATTTTCTCGGGTTCATCGCCGGCTGGGCCGTTCTGCTGGACTTCACGATCGACATTGCGCTCTTCGCGTGGGGGTCGATCGGTTATATGAGCACGCTGATCCCGCAGCTGAGCTCCACCTCGCATCCGATCTCGCATTTTGTAACCGTACTCTTCGTCGTCGCCGCACTCGCCGTGCTCAACATCGTCGGCGTGCGCGAAAGCACGGCATTTCAAGGCGTCGTCAGTGCCCTCGACATGCTCAGCGAAACGTCGATCCTCTTTTTCGGCTTTTTGTTCGCCTTCCGGCCGGAGCTCTTGATTCACTCGATGCAAATCGGATGGCCGACGTCGTTTCAACTCATGAACGGCATCTCGCTAGCGATCATATCGTTCGTCGGACTGGAATCGATCTCACACGCCGCCGAAGAAACGCAGCGGCCCGCCTCGATCATCCCACGAACGTCGATCTCGCTAATCCTGACGATCCTCATCTTCGCACTCTCTTACTCGAACTTGGCGCTCGGCATGCAGCCGTGGCATACGCCCGTCGGTGCAGAAGGGCAGCCGTTCTGGCATTTCCTAGGGACGCCGGAAAATGCCGATAAAGCCGTCGCCATCATGTCGGCAAACATTCCGCTTTTCGGCGTGCTCGCGGCGGTATACGTTCCTTTGCTTGGCGCGATCTTGCTCTTGATCTCGAGCAACTCCGGCGTATTCGGAAGCTCGCGTATCGCATACTCGATGAGCCAGAGCCGCTTGCTGCCGACGCTCTTCGAGCGCGTCCATCCGCGCTACCGAACACCCGTGGTCTCGATCGTCGCCTTCTCGGGCGTTGCAATCGTCGAACTCATCTTCGCCGCGCTGCAAGGGAGCGGAGGCTTCGAGTTCCTCGGCGATTTGTACGCGTTCGGCGCTGCCGCGAGTTACACGCTGGTCTTTATCGCGCTGATGGCATTGCGCATCAACGATCCATTAACGCCGCGCGCATTTAAGATTCCGTTCAACATCCCGTTCAAGTACAAGGGCGAGGCGGTCGATTTCCCGCTGATCGGAGCACTGGGGCTTGTCGGTATCCTTTCGATCCTCGTCTTCGTGCTGATCACGCACCACATCGGCCGCATCGCCGGGCCGGCGTGGATTATCATCGGAATCATCTTCTATTTCATCTACCGCAAACGCAAGGGTTTCAGTCTCTTCGGTTCCCTGCCGAGGGACTGGCAGGCCTCGCAGATAGCAATTCTGCGCGAGGCGGGCGAGCTCGAGCTTATGGACGAGTACGTCGGGAAATTGAAAGCGCGAGAGAAGCGGATACAAGACGAGGGTCCGCAGTGAGTCCTCGAATCAGCGTCTCGACGTTCGCGCGCATGAAGTTCATCAATGGCTTCATCTTCATCGCACTCGGCATTTTTGTTCTCGTAAAATCCGTGCATTCGGCCGGAATCGAGTGGCAGGCGATCAGTGCGTACGCGCTCGCCGGTGCCATGTTGGGTCTTGGGGTCGTTCGCATCGTGAGCGGCCTGAGAACACGATGATTGACTCCAGCCTGCATGTGACCGCCGTCGGCGCGGTTTGCGCCGTCTCCGTCGTGCTGATGATCATGGGTACGCTGTGGTGGATGACGCACGCGCCGCGTAGCCGCGCCGAACAGGTTGCGCGTGTCGCGGAACGAGTCTTGCGCCAGATGGTCGGCAGCATCATCGTCGTCTTCTCGCAAGAGATTCGTTCCGAACACATGATGGTGCTCGCAGCGCGCCTTGCGCGTCGTGAGCGCGCAGATCTTCTAGCTGCCTACGTCGTCGAAGTTCCCTTTACGCTACCGGCGACTGCAACGATGGAAACCGAGGATCGTGCGGCCCTCGACACATTGGCAGCCGCGGAAGCGATCGCGCAAAAGCACGGTGTTTCCATTCGAGCCCAAACCATTCACGGACGGCAGACCAGCCAAGCTGTGCTCGATCTCGCCAAACGTGAGAAGGCCAATCTCATCGTGATGGGCTCGTATCGGGAAGCGAAGTACATGGGCGCCCCACTTGGTCGCGCGATCGAACAAATCGCGAACGGTGCAAAGTGCGACGTCCTGATCGGCGTCGAAGGTCAATATGGCTCGCTGCTACGAACCGAAAGCCTGAACGGAAAGGACGCATCCGAATGAAGCGCGTTTTTGCGCTCGTGCTGCTAACTGCTATCTGTACGGCGCCTGCCAGTGCGTCGGCCTTGAGCCAATTCGCGGCAGCTTGGTCGAACGTCAACGACTACACGTGCCAAATTACGACGCACGAAACGATCGGTGCAGCGGTCCAAGATCGCACTTACGGGTACGCGTTCAAGAAACCACACTCGGCGAAAAGCGAGATCACCGTCGGTCCTGGGAAGGGCGCGAAGCTCGTATGGAATGGCGAGGGGAACCGTGTGATGGGCCTCCGCGGCGACACGCTCGAATCGACCTCGTTCGCTGCGATTCTTGCCTGGTACCAGAGCGGCAAAGGGACGCTCAGCGAAACGACGACCGACACGGTTCTCGGCGTGCCGATCGATACGGTGACAATGCTCGTTGCGAATCCGTCCGCTAACAAAGACGTGAGCAAAGACGTGCTCTTCATCTCGCGCGTCAATCACTTACCCGTGCGGCGCGTGCGTTACGAGGGCAATGTCCTCGTCAAACAAGAAGATTTCATCAATCTGAAAACCAACACCGGGCTCAAAGACGGCGACTTCTAGCGCCTAGCGCTAGTAGATCGCAGTTTGGATGCGGGAGTATTTCCGCTGAATGCCGGTTGCGTCGTCGACGACGATCATCGTGTCGCCGGAAATGAAATAGTGCCAGATCGCACCGTCTTGGCCGAGGTTATCGCTGAACGTCAGCTTGATAATGCCGGGTACGGGATTGGTGTAGACGCCGTTACCGATCCACGTTTCGCTGGCTTTGGTCTTGAGCTCGCGCCGCGTGCGTTCGAGTTGAATGTTGCCGTTTTCGGAGATCGTCAGTAAGACGTTCTCTTCGTAGTAGTACGGCGGCTGCATATCCTTATCGAAGCCTTTGAGCGTCGAACCCCACTTGCCGACGATCGATTGCGTTCCGGGCGCCATCAGCCCACTTTGCGCGCTCGCGGAACCTACCACGGCGAGGCATAACAGCAGGGCCATGACGCCGGTGCGCAATTTCATATCCGTGCCGAGAGCCGTTTGCGCAGCTCCTCGATGATGAGGGCACTCACGATGACGACGCCGAGGACGACCTGCTGCGTGTAGGACTCGATTCCGATGAGGTCCATGACATTGTTGAGGACACCGATGAAGAGCGCGCCGAAAAAGGTATTGATAATCATACCACGGCCGCCGAACAAGCTGGTACCGCCTACGACAACGGCCGCGATCGCGTTGAGCTCGAAGCCCACGCCCGTCTGCGGGGAGCCCGAACTGAAGCGGGCCATCAGCAAAAGGCCCCCGATTGCAGCCAGGGCGCCCGAGATGACGTAGACCATCGTCTTGACGGTCCCAACCTTGATGCCAGCCAGCCGCGCCGCTTCTTCATTGCCGCCAATGGCGTAGACGTAACGGCCGAAACGCGTACGCCCAAGTATGATCGCGAAGACGATGACGATCACGGCCATCCAGATCACCGCGATCGGGATTCCGGGAAGACGCACGAGCGAGAGCGGGCCGCTCAGAATGTAGCCAATTCCGGTATTTTCAAACGTCTGATAGGCGTGCGCACTAAGCGCCACCGGTCGTCCGTTCGAGAGAATGTACGCAAAGCCGCGCGCGATGAGCATCATCGAGAGCGTTGTGATAAACGGCGGCAAACCAAGCCGCACGACCGGCGTCGCGCTCACGAGACCACAGAACCCGCCGAGCACAATGGCGACGATCACCGTCCCGATCAACAAGAGAGGTCCCGGTAACGGCACGGCGTTTGCGAAGAGTGCGCACACGACGCCGCCCAGACCGACAAGCGAACCGACGGAAAGATCGATGCCGGCGGTGATTATGACAAAGGTTTGTCCGACGGCGAGAATAGTGTTGTACGTGATCTGTCGCAGGACGTTTGTGATGTTGCCGGCGGTGAGGAAATCTCCGTGCGATGCGATGTCGACGATAACGATAACGACCGCCAGTGCGATAAGCGCCACGATCGTGCGAAGGGTGGTCTTGCGCCGACGGGTCGCGAGAACCTCATCGGCTTGGGCGGCGAGTTTGTTTTCGAGATCTGCTTGCGCCATTAGGCCGCGGCTCCGGTCGCGACCGCGATCACCTTATCCGGGCTAGCGGTGTCATGCGAAAATTCGGCTTGCAATCTTCCCTCGCGAACGACAAACACGCGGTGCGACATACCGAGAACCTCGGGCAATTCGCTCGAGACCATGACGATCGCCGCCCCGTGCTTCATCAATTCAATCATCAGGCCATAAATCTCTGTTTTCGCGCCCACGTCGATGCCGCGCGTCGGTTCATCGAAGAGAAAGACGCGGGCTTTGCCGATCAGCCACTTTGCGAGCACGACTTTTTGCTGCGTTCCGCCGGAGAGATTGCGAACGATTTGCTCGGTGGAAGGCGTGCGAATGCGCAGCTCCGTGACCTCCCGAGTGGTGACGTCGATTTCTTTCGGCCGATCGATCAGAAGATCGCGTGCGACGAAGTCCTCAAGATGCGCGAGCGTCGTATTCTCGCGAACGGACATTCCGAGTACGAGCCCTTGACCTTTTCGGTCTTCGGTAATGAGCGCAATACCGGCTCGGATTCCGCTCGAGGGCGAGACTATGCGTTTCTGCTGTCCGTCAACACGCACGCTACCGCTCTCCGGAACATCGGCGCCGGCGATGGCGCGCACGATTGACGTACGTCCCGCGCCGACCAGGCCCGCAAGACCAATAATCTCTCCGGCATGAACGTCGAAGCTCACACCGGCGACGATGCCGCTCCGCAAGTCCTTGACCTCGAGAACGACCGGCGCGTCGCTCGGGACAGCCGGCAGCTCCGGAAAGTGCGTGTCGAGCGTACGGCCGACCATCAGATTGACCATCTTGTCCCGAGGCATGTCGGCAAGCGGCGCCGTTTCAATGGAATGACCGTCGCGCAAGATTGTGATTCGATCGACGATCTGCGGTAGCTCCTCGAGCCGGTGGGAGATGTAGATGAACGAAACGCCCCCGGCTTTGAGCGAACGGATTAGCTTGAAGAGATTGTCTATCTCGCGCTCGGTCAGCGCGGCGGTCGGCTCGTCGAGAACCAGGACGCGCGCTTTGCGCGCAATCGCCTTGCAAATCTCGATCATCTGCTGCTGCGCAACCGAAAGGAAACGGGTCGGCTGATCGAGCGGAAGCGTTACACCGAGCTTCGCGAGCGCTTCGGTACCGATTTGAATCGCAGCTTTCGTGTCGAGGAAGATTCCTCGGACCGGCTCGTGTCCGAGCATGATGTTTTGAATCGCATTGAGATCAGGGACGAGATTGAATTCTTGATAAATCATCCCGATGCCGAGATTCTCGGCGTCGCGAGGCCCGTTGATCGTCACGACCCTACCGTCGACTTCGATCGTTCCCGAATCCGCGGGTTGCGCGCCGGCGAGAATCTTCATCAGGGTCGATTTGCCGGCGCCGTTTTCACCAACGAGCGCATGGACTTCGCCGGCGCTGACGTCGAGGTCGACACCGCTTAACGCCTTGACGCCGGGAAACGTCTTGACGATCCCGCGCATTCGAAGCAGCGGGCTATCCATAACTTACTTGATGTCCGCTTTCGTGAACTGACCGACGTTGACGGCGATGCGTTTTTCCGGCGTCTTCCCGCCGAAATAATCATGGATCGCATCGATCGTCAGCTTGCCGATGTCTTCCGGATGTTGAACGGCATCGCCGTACATTGCACCCTGTTGAATTGCGGTGCGCGCTTCCGGCGTAGCATCGAACCCAACGATGATGATCTTGCCGGTGAGGTTCGCAGCTTGAACGGCTTTGGCCGCGCCCAGCGCCGAGTCATCGTTGATGCCGAAAACGGCGCGCAGATCTTTGTGCGACTGTAAGAGATCTTCCATAACAGAGCTAGCCTTATCGCGTTGGCCCCCGCCGCTAATGTCCGCGACGATCTTGGCGCTCGGGCAGCCTGAGGCGATCGCTTCTTTAAAGCCTCTGACGCGATCTTGCACGCTCGTCACTTCGGGCTCGTCGATGATCGCAACGGGGCCCGGATCGCTCCCCATTCCGGCGCAAATTAATTTGCCGGCCTGTTCGCCACCCTGCACGTTGTCGCTTGCAATGTGCGAGACGACGTCGCCGACGTTCGATGTGCTCGCAATGTCAGCGGTGAACACCGGGATCTTGGCGTTGTTGGCCTCCACGATCGCGCTACCGATGGCTTGCGAGTCGTACGGCGTGAGCACGATTGCATCTACGTGCTGCGAAATAAAGTCTTCGACTTGCGATTGCTGCTTTGAATTGTCGCGGCTGGCGTCGACTACTTTGAGCGTGTAACCGTACTTGGAGGCCTCGGCCTGCATCCCGTTCTGCATATCCTGGTAGAACTGGGCTTCGCGATTTTGAATCGATACGCCGATCGTTTTCGAACCGGACGTTGAGCTGGTCGCTGCGGGTTTGTTGCAACCCGTGGCGAGAACCGCTCCGACCATAAAGGCGGCGAGTACGGCTGTTTTCATTGATTGAGCGCTTCGCTATACGCGGGCTGCGCTGCCTGCCTCGGCGAGCGCTTTTTCCAAATCACTTGTGATGTCGCGCGCATCTTCGATACCGCAGGAGAGGCGCAATGTCGATTCACTGACGCCAAGCTCGTTGCGCTGCTGTTCGGACAGCATGCGGTGCGAGGAACGGCAGCTGTACGAGATCGTCGTTGCGACTTCGCCGAGGCTGTGGACGATCTGAACGCGCCTGAGCGCGCGCAAAAAGCCATCTACCATTTGCTTGCCGCCGCGCACGTCAAACGTCAACATTCCGCCGGTACCGCGCGGGTAGAGTCGCTTTGCAAGCGCATGCTGCGGATGTGCGGGCAGTGACGGATGGTAGACGGCGGCGATCGCGTCGTGCTGTGCCAAAAAGCCAGCAATCACTTGCGCATTTTCGCTGTGGCGCACCATTCGCAGCGCAAGCGTACGCAGGCCGCGCAGCGCAAGCCACGCGTCGAAATGCGAGATCGGCGTACCCTTGCGGATCACCCAGGCGCCAGCCGGCGCGATCATCTCCCTACGGCCGGAAAGAACGCCGCAGCCGACGTCCGCGTGACCGCCGATGTACTTACCGACGCTGTGGACAACCAGGTCCGCGCCGAGCCCGACCGGGCGTCCCAGAATCGGTGTGGTGAAGGTCGCGTCGACCGTGCAAATCGCACCCGCCGCATGCGCGAGCCGGGCGACTGCTTCGAGCTCGGTGACTTTAATGAGGGGATTGGTCAGGGTCTCGACGTGGACGATTTTGGCCGGACGGCCATCCAGAGCGCTTTTCAGCCCTTCGAGGTCGCCCTGTGGAACAAAATCGACCTCAACGCCCCGTTGTCGATAGTCTTTCTCAAGTAAATCGTAGGTGCCACCGTAAAGTTCTGTGCTTGCCACGATCCGGTCGCCCGCGCGGACCAGCGGTCCCCAGGCTGCGTCGATCGCCGCCATTCCTGAAGCGGTAGCAACCGCGGCCTCCGCACCCTCCAATTCGGCGATGGCTTCTGCAAATTGAGCAGCATTTGGACCACCATAGCGTCCATATATCGCGCCTTTTTCCTCGCCCGCGTAGATCGCTTCCATCTCATCCAAGTCGCGAAAGACGTACGATGAGGCAGCATATAAAGGCGGCGATGATCCTGGATTTGTCGGATTTGTAAAGCGCCCGGCGTGTACCGCGGCGGTATCGACATGTTCGTTATCCACAGCGCTGCCGGAAAGGCCTGTGGGCGCTGTGGAGAAGGCGAAATTCGTGGATTTCAGCCGCTTTTTGGAGTCTCATTGAGTAGCAGATACGAGTTCGGGACCCGGCGACATTCGTCTTGCCCAGCTAAAAAAGGACTGCAGCTGGCTGTGCTCAGAAGTGTGCGCGCGATGTTTTCCCATCAACCGCTCCCGCGCCGACCGTTCGTCTTGCCCATGCATCTCGCACTGGGCTTCGACGCTTTTGGCTGAGCGACGAAGCGAAGATTGAGAAGCATGGGCGCGCCGGAAACGGCGCGCTCTTCTTTTTTCCGGAGAGAAATCGTGATCGACATGCAATCGAACATCGTTTTACGGGCCGCCCAGGCCGCTGATGCTTGGGATCTGGCGGGCTTGCGGTTTGCAAGCCTCGTCGAGATGGGCCTATGCACTCCGTCGGAGCGCGAACGATTTCTGCCGCGTGCCGCCAGCGAGCTCTTCGAGCTGCTCTCACAAGACCGCATGGCCGCATGGATCCTGATCGAAGACGGTGTTCCGACGGGCTGTGCGTGCGCGCTTTTCTGGAACCGTCTACCCTATCCGTCGAGCTCGCTGCACGCTGAGATTGCCGGCGTCTACGTCGTTCCGTCACTGCGCCGTCGCGGCTATGCGACGGAGCTCGTGCGGGAAGCCGTTGCCAACGCGCGTGCGCGCGGGGTTCGCAAAATCACCTTGAGTCCGACGGAAGTGGGACGCTCGATTTACGAAAGTCTTGGCTTCAACAACGAATCACACATGGCAATTCGAGAGGTGTCATCCCGAGGGTAGTCGACACCTTGTCATCCCGAGCGTAGCGCCGAAGGCGCGTAGTCGAGGGACAGAGAGAATGACCGGACCGTTCGTGCGACTCGATCACTTGCAGCTCGCGATGCCCGCGGGCGGCGAAGGTCGCGCGCGCACATTTTACGTCGACATCATCGGGCTCGAAGAGATTCCGAAACCCGAGGAGCTCAAGCAACGCGGTGGCCTTTGGCTGAAGAGCAGCGAGATCAAGGTTCACCTTGGCGTCGACAAAGATTTTCAGCCGGCGACCAAGGCACATCCGGCGTTCCGCTGCTCCAACTATGACGGTCTGCTCAAGCGGTTTGAATCACGTTCCGTCGCCGTCGTACATGACGAGCAACCGTTTGAAGGCAAACGCCACTGCTACGTTCTCGACCCGTTCGGGAACCGCATCGAGCTAATCGAAAACTAAGCCGCGCGCCGCATACGAATGGCGTAAATCCCACAGGTTGCGAGGAGCGCAAAGGTAACCGCGTACTCTATCATCGTGAGTGCAAATTGGGGGCGCGACGTCTCCGCAGCGCGGATCACCATTGCGGTCAACGTGTAAGCTATGACTTGCACCCATGCTTTGACCCAGCTAATCATCTCGCGAACGAGAACCGCAATCCGCCCCCGATTCTCGTCGGTAAGTTTCACCGGAAGATTCGTGTACTGGATCGGGATGCGCGCAGTTGCGCTCAGAACGAGATACATAACCGCGCTGAACGCGAAGGTCATCCAGACCGTCCATCTGGCCCCATAGCGCCCCGGATCGCCTCTTGCGCCGAAGTGCGTGGGCACCATGGCGGGTAACGAATGATACGAAACCAGTATCAGTACCGCATTCGCCAGCAGTACGACGAGCGCAAACGCCTCCGGAAAACGCCGACCCGCAAACATCTACCCCTTATACCTTGCCCGAGCACCATTTGTCGCGATAGAGCCGTGCGTGATCGCTCTTGCCCATTCCGCGGCGATGCTCGGCATCGACGGCTATGTCGTGCGCGTCGAGGCCGATAGCGCGCCCGGGACGCCTGGTTTCGCCATCACCGGGCTCCCGGACCGCGCGCTCCGCGAAGCACGCGATCGTGTGCGTGCCGCGATCTTCAATTCAGGCTATATGTTTCCGGCGGGACGATTGCTCGTGCATCTCAGCCCGGCCGACATTCGTAAAGAGGGTCCAGCGTTCGATCTCGCAATCGGGCTCGCGCTGCTTGCGATCGATGAACAAATCGACCGGCTGGCGTTGCAGAATTTCGTCGCGCTGGGTGAGCTCGCACTCGACGGAACACTGAATCCCACCGCGGGTCTGCTACCGATGCTACTCGGTGCACGACGCGCGCGCTTCGCAAACGTCATCATTCCGGTTCCGAGTCTCGAGGAAGCGACGCTCGTCGACGGGTTCGAGCTTTACGCGGTCGCGTCGCTCGGTGAGGCCGTTGCGGTTATTCAAGGACACGGCGCAAAGCATCGCGTCCGCGGAAAGCCGTCCGAGAGCGTCGCGCCGAAGCGCGCTCACCGCGGCGACTATGCGGACGTCCGCGGACAGCTGGGCGCAAAGCGCGCGCTCGAAATTGCGGCTGCAGGCGGGCACAATCTCCTGCTCGTCGGCCCGCCTGGTTGCGGTAAGACGATGCTGGCGCAGCGGCTGCCGTCGATTCTCCCGCCGATGTCGTCAAACGAAGCACTCGACGTTACGAAGATCTATTCGATCGCCGGCTTACTCGGGCCCAAGCCGCGGCTCGTTTCCGAGCGTCCTTTCCGTTCGCCGCATCACACGATCAGCGAAGTCGCGCTCGTCGGTGGGGGCGCCGTTCCAAAACCGGGCGAGATTTCACTTGCACATCACGGCGTGTTGTTTCTCGACGAGCTTCCCGAATTTCGCCGCAGCGCGCTCGAAGTGATGCGACAACCGATCGAAGACGGGAATGTGACGATTGCCCGCGCCGCCGGGACGTTCAACTATCCGGCTCGCTTCATGCTCGTCGCATCGATGAATCCGTGTCCGTGCGGAATGCGCGGGACGCGCGACGCTGATTGCCGTTGTGACGATGCGATCGTCGCGAAGTACGTTGCGAAGCTCTCGGGACCGCTCCTCGATCGCATCGACCTGCAGGTCGAGGTCGGTCGCGTGTCCTTCGCCGAGATCAGCGAAGGGCTGCCGATGGAATCATCGGCTGCCATTCGAGCACGGGTCGTCGCGGCGCGCGAGTTGCAGCGCGGACGCTACGCGAGCATCGGACTCGAAAGCAACGCGGAGCTTGCATCCGCGCAATTGCGCGAATATTGCCGGCTCGATGAGACAGCCTCCGTGCTCCTCAAAGAGGCCAGCACGAAGAGGCAATTCTCGGCACGCGCGTTCGATCGCATTGTCCGCGTCGCTCGGACGATTGCCGATCTGGCGGGGAGCAGTGCAATTCAGCGTGAGCACGTGGCTGAGGCGATCGGTTATCGCTCGCTGGAGCGAATCGGAACGCGGAGAGTTGCCTAAACGGGTTGATCCGTTCCGAGCAGCATCTGTGGGAACACTGTAAAACTGTACATGCCGTCCGGTTGCGCATCGAGTACCCAAACGAGATCGAAGCGGTCCGGCCACTTATTCGGAACGCTGGCATTGAAAACGCCGGCAATGAGCGGGATGTGCTTGTGCTCCCACGATACGAGGACGGTGCCCGCTCGCGTTTTTATGTCGGTAGCGAGTGCGGATTCTTCGCCGACGGTAAAGCGCTCATCGAGCGGTAGCCCAAGCTTCCGCGAAAGCGGCGTGACCGTCTGAACGGGCCGATGGCTCTTGTCGATGTCGACTGCAGTGGGAGAATCGGCGTCCTTCGCGGGAGGCGAGGCATAAATGTGGACCGGCGTCAGAATACCGTCCAGAGTTGGGCTCTGGAAAAATCCGACCAGCGCCCCGGCTCGTTGCCAACCCTGCGGCGTCAGTGAATGGGGACATTCCGTCCCATCTTCCTTGACACCAAAAGGCGGCGGCCCCAGCGATTTCTCGCCGTGGCGGATGAGCATGATCTTCGAAGGTCCCGGCATGCGGGGAACTTCGCTATTACGGCTGCTGTTGCTGCTGCTGTTGCTGTTGCGCGAACGAATCGCTTACGAGACGGGCCGAAAGCGCCAGCGCGTGATGCGACTGATCGCGGTTGTTCACGAAATCGCCATTCAGTAGTACCGCCATTGGAACAACGGTATCCGCGTTGTAGCGCATCATGCCGCTCCACGTCCCGGTGTTGCCGTTGGCGAAATCAATCGTGCGCGTCACGTCCATGTCGACGACCAGGTTTGCGACCTGCCGGACGCGGTAGTGCGTCTCGTGCGTACCGCCCATCATCTCGCCGGCCCGATCCCATTCGTCGCCCACGCCGAGCCCGGTCGCGTTTTCGAACTGGAGCGCGAGCATATCGAGGATCGTTTCTTCCTCAAATGTCAGCGTCTGCGCTTCGTCGGGAATCACGCCCGACTTATCGAGCACAAGATCGTGCACGCCCAAGTCGACGCCGCGAACATGTTCGTCGATCTCAATCGGCGTCGTGTAATCAGGCCGAACCGCACCGATGTCGAGGTCGATCGTCATAGGCGAGGTCGTACTGCCGATGCGCGTATCGCCGGCATAGTGAAGCTGACGCGAAGGTGCTTCATCCGCCATCAACCGCGATGGAACGAACAAAGCGAGGGCAATCACCAAATACGCCAATTTCATGACGCAGCGATTCCTTTCGAGAAGACGAGTCCCGTGGAACCACTCTACGCTGATCAGACTTCAGCTTGCATTAATAATTTCTAACAATCGCGAGCGGCGTATGATTTTCGTTAAGCGCCCGTCAAGCGCGACCAGACCGACGAGAATGAGCACCATGCCCGCGACGGCGCCCCAACCGAGACGTTCGTGCAGGAACAGTCCTCCCAGGAGCAATGCGACAGGTGGAACGAGCAGCGTGACGAGCGATGCGTTCACGGCACCTGCATAGAGAATCAACGCGAAGTAGACGACGTATGCCGCGGACGTTGCAAGCAGTGCCATCCCGAGCAACGCCGCCCACGTTGCGGCCGACGGCATCGGAAGCGACCACGGCTTGTCGATGACGAGTTCGAACGGCAGCAAGATTATCGAGCTCACGATCAGTTGGCACGTCGAGACGACGATCGGCGAGGTGCCGCGGAAGCTGCGTCCGTTGACGGCCGCAAAGCCATAGCACACCGGAGCGATGAAGCACGCGATCTGCGCGATGCTTGCGAGATTGAGACCGTGCACGACATCTCGGCCCACGAGCACGACGATGCCTACGAACCCAAGCGAGATTCCGATCACCGAATTTATCGAGAAGCGCTCGTCTTTCGTGGACAAGTGCGCAACAATCGCGGTAAAGATCGGCGTCGTGGCGTTCACGATTGACGCCAAGCCACTCGAGATCTGTGTCTCGCAGAGTGCGAACACGAGATACGGGATCACGTTGTTCGTGAGGGCGATGAAGATGTAGGGCGTCCAATCCGCGGGCCGGCGCGGTAATGAAAGTCTGCGCCACCAGACCAGTGGGAGGAGCGCGAGCGCCGCAATTCCTACACGCCCGAGAACGAGCGTGAGCGCAGGAAGCCCCGCTTCGTCGAGGACTTTATAGAAGTAAAATGTCCCGCCCCAAAGCACCAACAGAACTAGCAGCAATCCCCAATCGCGCGTCTTCATTTCGCCGCTGTAACACGAGCTGTGCCGGAATCGATGCAAAAGAAAAGCCCGGCAGGCGGGTCATGCTTGCCGGGCGGGGTGAGTCGCGTGCTATCCGTTATGTCTTGTTACGAATCTCTCGATTGCCCTTATCGATGTCGGCCTGAATGTTGTGCTTTGTTTCATTCACGGCTGACCGCATCTGTTCTCCCTTCGACATCGTCGGATCCGAGTCGCGATCCAGCTTCTCGAGTTCCGCCGCTGTCCGGTGCTTCGCTTCACTGACCGTGTCGCGAACGTTTTTTGCGGCCTTATCCATATCTCGCTCAAAGCTCATGCGCAGGGCTTACCCAGCATACGGGTGCGAAGAAACACGCTTGCGTGCTGTGCGGGCGATCTGATGGACACTCTGCTGCTCAAGCTGACGATTACTCCCGCCCTGATTGCGGCAGCTACGCTCGTCGGAGGACGATTTGGTCCGGTCGTTAGCGGATGGCAACGTGTTCGCGGCGCACATTTCATATCGCCGTCGTCTTGCTGCTGATGCCGCGTGTTCATGCTGCACGAACACGCGAGGAACGTCCGTCCCTCTGGGATTTGCCGGCGCGCATGTTCGTCGCAACTGCGCTCGTGATCGGCTTGACCGAGCTGTCCGGAATCATCGGTCCACGCTGGACCGGATTGCTCAGTCCATTTCCGGTCTATGGGACGATTCTGGCGATCTTCGCGCACCGCGAAAGCGGCGGCGCTGCAGCGGTTGATGTAATGCGCGGCCTCGAAACGGGGATGATCTCGTTTGCGGTCTTCTTTACGATCGTCGGACTGTTTGTCGCGCAGGCGTTCGCGCTCATTTGGCGCACGCGCGAGCGGGGAAGCTTTTCCCCTCGGTGAAGCGCCGCTCGGTGACGATCAAAACCCTTGACCGCGTCGCCGAGGCAATTCTCGTCGTCGCGCTCGTTGGTGAGATCGTCATCGTCGTCGTCAACGTCCTCGGGCGCAGCTTCGGACAAACAGGATTCCTTTGGACGCCTGAGATCTCGCAAATCGCGCTTTCGACGATGACGTTCATCGGCGGCGTGGTTGCATACCGCCGCTCGCAGCACGCTCCCGTTCGGGCCGTCCTGAATCTCTTGCCGGAGCGCGGCGCGCGCTTCTGTTACACGCTGGCTGACGTGCTGATCTTTGCCGGCGCACTGCTTGCAGCGATCACATCCTATTGGCTCGTCGAAGCCGGTTGGGCCGAGCGCACACCGATTCTCGGCATTCCGGTTTCAACGATCGGATTACCGCTCGCGCTCGGCATGATCTTGCTTGTGATCTTCGCGCTCGTACGTCTCTACGAGAACGCGCCGATGCTCGCGCTGAAAACGGGCGTCGGTGTCGCCGTCGTGCTCGGTGTTGCATACGCCACACAGAGCTTGTGGCAACCGCTCTTCGCCGGTGATGCGTCGGTGTTCACGGTTTTGATTCTGTTCGCGCTTGGAATTTTGAGCGGACTGCCGGTTGGGTTCGCGCTGCTGCTCGCTGCCGCAGCGTATTTGTGGATCGCAGACGCGGCGCCGATGGTCACGCTCACGCAGAACATGGTGAACGGGACGAGCAATTACGTCCTACTCGCGGTTCCGTTCTTCATTCTCGCCGGATTGATCATGGAGCGAGGTGGGATAAGTTTGCGTCTCGTGCGCTTCGTGCACGCGCTGGTCGGTCATTTCCGCGGCGGATTGCTGCAAGTCGTCGTCGTCAGCATGTACCTCGTCTCCGGCTTGTCCGGATCAAAAGCGGCCGACGTTGCCGCAGTCGGATCCGTCATGCGAGACATGCTCGACCGTCAGAACTACAGTCGCGGTGAAGGCGCAGCCGTACTGGCTGCTTCCGCCGCGATGGGCGAAACGGTCCCCCCGAGCATCGCGATGTTGATCCTCGGTTCGATCACGAGCCTGTCGATCGCCGCTCTCTTCAGCGGCGGTTTGATCCCGGCCGCGGTAATCGGAATCTGCTTGATGATTCTGATCTACTTTCGAGCGCGCTCGGCGAAACTACCGACCACGCCGCGCGCATCGCTTCAAACGATGGCCCAAAGCGGGCTTGCAGCGATCCCGGCCCTCTTGATGCCGGTTATTCTTTTTGGCGGCATCATCTACGGCATCGCGACGCCGACGGAAGTCTCGACGTTCGCCGTTATCTACGGTCTCGTACTTGCCGTCGTGGTTTACAGGGAGCTGCCGCCGCGTGAGCTCCTTCGCACCCTTATCGATAGCGCGACGCTCTCGGGCATGGTGCTCTTTATCTTGGCGACGGCCTCCGCTTTTTCGTGGATGCTGACCGTCGCGTCACTTCCGCAACGTTTGGTTTCGCTGCTGCACGGTTTCAACGACAGCAGCGCGATCTTCATGGTTGGCTCCGTCATCTTGTTGATTTTGACCGGGTCGCTGCTCGAAGGTTTGCCGGCTCTCAACGTGCTCGCTCCGTTGCTCTTGCCGATCGCCGGAGAAATCGGCATCAACGAGCTGCATTACGGCATCGTGCTCGTGATAGCAATGGGAATCGGGGCGTTCATGCCTCCGGCGGGCGTGGGCTTTTACGTCTGCTGCGCGATTCAGCGCACACATGTGGAAGAAGCCTCGCGAGCGATGTTGCCGTATCTCGGCGTTCTCGTCGCGGGACTTCTTATCGTTGCTTTCGTTCCGTGGTTTACGCTGCTCTTACCGCGCGCGGTCGGCCTTATCCACTGACCATCTTCTTCAAGATGGCCTGGAACTTCTCGACGTTGCCCGCACCCGCATAGCCCGAGATCTTCGCAATCGCGGGGCCCATCTTGGCACGAAACGGCGTCGTATCCGGACGCGTGATCTGCATTCCGAGGGTTGCAAGCTTGGTGATCTGCTGTTCTTCCTGATCGCCCATCATGTTGCGCATCAGGTCACCGGCGCTGCGACCTTCTTCGTGCATGATCTTCTGCTGCGCCGGCGTCAGCTTCTTCCAGGTAATGGCGCTGAACGTCAGGATCATGTTGTTATAGATGTGGCGCGTTAGCGCGAGGTATTTTTGCACTTCGTAGTATTTGTTGAAGAAAATAACTGCAATCGGATTTTCTTCACCGTCAACGACATGTTGTGAGAGCGCAAGATAGAGCTCCGCAAACGAGATCGGCGTTACGATCGCGCCGAGCGCTTCCATCGAGGATGCGATTTGAATCTCGGGTGGTGTGCGTAGCTTGAGGCCCTTGACGTCGTCGGGCGTGTTGATCGGACGTACGGTATTCGTGATGTTGCGAAACCCGTAGTCCCAATTGCGCAGCGTAACGAATCCTTGATTCAGCGCGAGCGGCTCGAGCCAGTCGCTTAATGCAGCGTCCAATACTCGAAACGCCTCCGGACGATTGCGAAAGGCGAACGGAAGCTCAACTGCAGCGAAGGCCTTTTCGTATTTGTCGAGCTGACCTTGCGTGGGAAGGCCGATGTCGATCGCGCCTTCGCGAATTTGTGCCGCTTGTTGCGGCGGGTCGCCAAGTTGGTTGTTCGGGAAGATCGCGACTTTGATCGCACCTTGCGTGCGCGTTTCGACACGTTCCGCGAATTGCTTGGCGGCAATGTTCGCCGGATGGTCGATCGCAGCAAAGTGCGCGAAGCGCAGCGTCATCATGCCGGCTGCGCGTGAGACGTATGGGAACCCGAATGTCGCTGCGGCACCGGCCGTCGCGGTTGACCGAATGAAAGTTCTGCGCTCCATTAACCCCTCCGAGCGATTAGCGTGCCGACCTGTTGGCTCTTGTTTGTGTAAGTCCCGTCGGCGGACCGTCGATCGCCGTCCAGCCGCCGTCGATAAAAAGAGTCGAGCCCGTGATGTAGCTCGCGGCGTCGGAAACCAGAAATGCTACGACACTTCCGATCTCCTCCGGCTTCGCCCACCTCCCGAGCATCGTGTGTTTCGCATACGTCTCGTAGATCTCGGGCTTCTCTTTGATCGGCGCTGTGAGCGCCGTCTCGACGACGCTCGGTGCGATCGCATTCACGCGTACGCCATATCGTCCGACCTCTGATGCCGTGCCGGTCACGAGTTGGCCGATTGCCGCCTTCGTTGCGGCATAGACTGCGAGGCCGGGCTCGAGCGTAACGGCGCGAATCGACGAGGACGCGACGATGCTTCCGCCCCCGCCTTCGATCAGCATCCGGCTGAACGTGCGCAGGAACAAGAACGTCCCTTTGAGGTTGGTCGCGATCACGCGATCGAAGTCGTCCTCACCATAGTCACTGACGAGACGGCGCACGTTGATGCCCGGCGTCGTGACGGCTGCGTGCAAACGCGGGAACTTCTTAGCCGCAAAATCGGCGAGCCGTGCGATATCGTCGGCGCTCGCGGCGTCGCAGGCGATCGCCTCACCGTTGATCGCGCGGGCCGTTTCAAGGGCGCCGGCTTTATCGATGTCGGCGCAGATCACGCGCGCGCCGAGACCGGCAATCGCCTCGGCCGAGGCTTTTCCGATACCGGACGCCGCGCCCAACACCACCGCGTTTTTCCCGCTCAAATCGAAGAGCTGTTTGTAATTCATCGCGACACCGTCTCCGGCAGCGGCGGAGCAACTCGCAAACGTAGCGCGACGTACGCGAAGACAATGACGCACGTTGCCACCAGCACGCCGCTGACTGCAAGCTCTGAAAGCGGCATCTTCCAGCCTGCGAGCTGCAGTGTTTCATAGATTGCAACACCGAGCGCTATGAGCGTTACCGTCCAGAGCCATGCGCGCGCTGCGGCAAGACCATGCCCCGTACGCACGAATCTCGACACGAGAACGCTATCGAAGGTGTCGGTGAGAATCATGCCCGCGCAAAACGCCGCTCCGATCGCGAGCGCCGGAACGATTCCGCCGGACGCGATGACGACATAGGCCGCAATTTGACTGGATGTCTCGAAACCAAGTCCAAAAAGAAACCCGAGGGGAAGTGCCGCGAGAACTCCCCGCTTTCCGATAAACGGTGAAAGCATTCGCGCCCGCAATCCGATAGGTGAGGGATTGCGAGACGTGAGCAGGCGGTGCACATTGAGTGCGGTCATCAAAAACAGAATGAGAACGCTGAGCCAGGTACCGGCACGCTCGAGCCCTGGGCCGAAAATGGCGTGTTGACCAACGACGCCGAGCAACATCGCAATCACCAGAATCATGATCGTGTGTCCGCTGGCGAACAGCGTGCCGACGAATCTGCTGGCGGACGGGTGCGAGCGCGCCGCGTTGCGGGTCAGGTTATCGATCGCAGCCAAATGGTCCGGGTCGGCGCCGTGACGCAGCCCGAGCAACATGGCCGCAAGAAGTGATGCGAAGAGTCCCACGGCAGCGTCCTCCGAACAGCGAGAAACGTATTCCTTTATGACCGAGTCTCACGACTTTTTTGTCGCCAGCGTCGGTGCGGCAGCCGCCCTCGTCGGCTTGCTGTTCGTCGCCGTGACTCTCGCGCCGGAGCGTATCTTCGGCCCCGAGGCGCACCCGAAGCGGCGCGCCGACGCGACGCGCGCGTTCGTCGCGCTCGGGAACATCTTCTTGATCTCGCTGGCTGCGCTGATCCCGCACGCGGGGCTCGAGATTATGCTCCTGGTCTCGGTTCTATCGATTGGACAGCTCGCTCGCGAGGCGGTGCGCAGCACGCGACACCACCCGCTGCCTCAGGTCCTGCGCTCGTTCGGATTGATCTCGCTTCTGATTTACATCTTCGAGATCGTCATCATCTTGCAGGCAATGACGTCAGGACGAAACATCGATGGCCTTCTCGGCGTCATTTTCGGGCTGTTCGCGTACGCGCTTGCGACGTCGTGGAATCTCTTGGGTGCAAAGGAGCTGCCGGGCAGCTAACTAACGCGCGCGATCTCTCCGAAATGCCCCGCGCGGAAATCATCGAACGCGCGCTGCAGCTCGTCGGTTGTGTTCATCACGAACGGCCCGTAGCGTGCAACGGGCTCGTGCAGCGGGATGCCCGCAAGTATCAGCGCTTCGATACCGCTCTCTCCGCCTTGCAGATGCAGCTCGGTCGGCGCATCCTCAAGCAACGCGACATCGTATTGTTTCAGCGCTTTGCCCTCGACGCTACCTGATCCCGAGATCGTATGGACGATGGCGTTCGAGCCGGGCGCGATCGTAAATGTCGCATCCTTGTCAGCCTCGAGCTTGACGTGCAGCATCGTTGTCGGAACGGTCGTCTCGATCGGCGAGCGGTAACCGTCGGCGTCACCGGCGATCACGCGAACCCAGCGTCCATCTTTTTCATACGACGGCAATGTCGTGTTCGAATACTCCTGATAGCGCGGTTGCGACATCTTCTTGTCGCGCGGCAGGTTCACCCAAATCTGAAAACCGTGCATCTTCCCGCCGCTTTTCAAGATGTCGGACGCCGGCATCTCGGAATGGATTACGCCTTTGCCGGCCGTCATCCACTGCACGTCGCCACTGCGAATCTCGCCGCGATGTCCGTGCGAATCCGCATGCTGCATCGCGCCGTCCATCATATAGGTCACCGTCTCAAAGCCACGATGGGGATGGTCGGGCGCGCCGATTGCCTCCCCGGGAGCGTAATTGACCGGCCCCATCTCATCGATCAAGAGAAACGGATCGAAATACGAGAGACCATTCACCGGAAAAGGCCGGTGGACGATGAAACCGCCGCCCTCGGTGAACTGCTGGGCGGGGACGATACGAATTTGACTCATACACTACCTAGAACAGGTACTGGGTTGCACCGTCTTCCCATACGTTAAAAGTCGCTTCCCAGACAGCGATTTTCTGGCCGCGCATGGTCCAAAACTCCGTCCCGCGGCCTCGCATCTTCTTTCCGGTTTGCGCGTCCGTCCATTCGCCTTCCCACATGTTGCCGATCATGTCACCGGTTAGCATGCGCAGATACTTTTTCAAGCGATAGTTTTTCTGGCGCGCCATTCGCAGGCGTAAGAATGCCTCGACTTCGGCGACTCCGTGCATCTCGGGGCGATCCGCAAAACGCACCACAACGTCGTCGGTGAAACCTTTGATCATTTGATCGACATCGCCGCTGCCGAATGCGTTTTCAACCTCTTTGACGTACGCGCGTGCGGTTTCGAGCGAGTCGGTAACTGAAGAAACATTCATACCGAGGATTACGTCCCGGCTTGCGAGGAGCCTCCGGCGGCTTCGTTCAAGCCTCGTCCATGAGTAAGGCAAACGTTTATAAGTGGGATGACGTCGAGGAAGAGACCCTCAAGAAGGGGGTCCGCCGCAAATTCATTCACGGCGAATCCGCGATGATTGCTCGCTTCGATTTAGCCAAGGGCGAGATCGTCCCCGAGCACTCGCACCACAACGAGCAGCTATCGTACATCGTCTCGGGCGCGCTCAAGTTCGTGCTCGGCGGCAAGGACGAGGTCATCGTCCGCGGCGGTGAGGTCTTGGTGATACCATCAAACTTGCCGCACTCGGCGGAAACGCTCGAAGACTGCATCGCAATCGACGTTTTCTCGCCGCCGCGTCAGGATTGGATAGATAAGACGGATTCCTACATCCGGGAGGAAGTCAAAGCCGCCACCTAGGCGTTACTGGGAGCGCTCGCCAGGGAAGAAAGCCCGCATGGAAGACAAGGTAGCGGCAATTTACGAACTGCGCGAAGCCGCAGAAGCCCATGCGCGGATCGAAGCCAAGGTCGGCGAAAAGCCCAAAGGATCGGATCGCGACCGTCTCCTCGATGCACGCATCGAACTGGAGCAGAAAACACAGCGCGCCATCGAGTCGTGCGTCTATTGCGGCCGCTCGCACACCGACGACGAAAACGAATGCGACTCGGGTCAAGGTTCAAAAGGGAATGTGATTCCCGTCGACTTCAATCAGCGCAGCAGCGGTGGCGAGGAGGAGCCTCCAACCGAGTAACGGAGCACGGAGAACCGCTTTTTCAGGAGGTTCTCCGGTGCAATCTTTTCGTCAAACATATCTCGCAACGATGACGGCTCTGGCAACTGCAGGGTTTGGTCTTCTGGCTGCGGGCGCATGGAACACGGCCATCGGCGATCTGCTCAAGACGTTCTTTCCGAAAGGAACCGGCGTGGTTTACGAGCTGTTTTACGCCCTTATCGTGACGGCGCTGGCGATCACCGTCATCAATGCGCTCGGCAAGCTCGCGGACAAGAAAGAGTCGATCATTTAGTAGTCACTCCCAAATGCCCGCGGGCAGCGGCAAGCCGGCGAAAAATGTTTGCGGAAGCGGGTTCGGCGCGTCAACACCCGCCAGGCGCAACATCTCGACGATCTGACGCGAATGCTGACCGGAATGCCATGTCGCCCGTTCGAGATAAAGGTGCATCGGAAATGCGCCGTAGCTCGTGCTGCGGATTTCGCGCCACAGCTCGGGCGGCTGTTCGGCGTACCAATCGCGTAAACGATTTCGCACGCCGTCGCCGTACGCGACGATTTGATCGAAGGTTTGGACGTCATCCGGAGTTGGCGCGTTGCCTTGCCGGTAGACGTCGCCGTCGCGCACCCTGACCAGATCGTCGGCAATCGCGAACACATGATAGCCGAGCTCGCGCATGTCGCGTTTATCGCGGCGCGGGACGGTCATTCCGATCTTTTCCGGCGGAAAGGCGCGCAAATAACGTTGGACGGCTGCGAAGATCGCGTCGTATTTCTCGACCAGCTCGATCGGCGCGAGCATCCGGTGCCCGCTCCGGTCGATGCCGAGCAGGTCAGCGACATGATCGAGACTCGCAGCCGAGACCCAGCGTTCACCGACGGCAACGACCGGCACGGTCAGCGCACCGAGCGCGCGTAAGTCGGGAAGTGCTTGCGGATCGTTCGCGATGTCCGCGATTTCGAACGTGACGCTACGAGACGAAAGAAACTCTTTCGCGCGAAGACAGCTGCTTCAACCCGGCTGAGTGAAGAGTCTAACGCGCTGCGACACTACACCGCGGCCGGACGCGCAAGTTTTTCGAAAACGGCTTTCACGCGGCTCAAACCTTCAATGATCTTCTCGGGACTCGTCGCGAACGAGAAGCGAATGTGGTGCTGGCCGGCCGGACCGAATTCCGTTCCGGAACGGACGGCGATGCCACCTTCCATGAGCTTCGCAGTCATCTCGCTGGCCGGAATGTCGATGTCGTAGCGCGTGAACAGATAGAACGTCCCCTCCGGCGGGCGAACCTCGAGCCCCGGGACTGCTCGTGCGTGTTCGACGATCAGATCGCGCCGCTTGATGTACTCGGCCAGCATCGGCTTTGCGAGGCTCGGACCGATTCGCGTCGCCTCGAGCGCCGCGCGACAGACGGAAGCGTTTGGCGCACCGTTGAACGTGCGGTTCACGAACCCGATAGCTTTGATGATCTCCGCAGGCCCCGCAAGATATCCGCAACGCCAGCCCGTCATCGCAAACGTCTTTGAGAACGTCTGACAATAGAGCACTTGTCCGCGAATCGCCGGGAACTGCGTCATCGACTTGAAGGGGCGTCCGTCGTAGACGATCTCGCAATAAGCCTCATCGCTAATGACGATCGTATCGCTCTTCTCGATCATCTCGGCAACGCGCTGGAGCTCTTCAGGCGTAAAGACGGCGCCGGTCGGATTGCACGGGCTGCAGATGACGAGCATCCGAGCGCCACGCAGCTCTTTTTCCAGCCGGTCGAGATCGAGATGATAGTCGGCGAGCACCGGCACCGGCACCGGAATGGCGCCGGCCATGTACGCAGCGTCGGCGTAGAGCGAAAAGTTCGGATCCGGGATGACGATTCGGTCGCCAGGATTCGCGATCGCCAAGATCGCCGATGCAATCGCGGCCGTTCCGCCGTGCGTCAAGAACACCTGATCGGCGTTGTATTTCTCGCCGGCGACCGACGAGACCGTCGCAGCTAACGCCTCGCGAAGCTCGGGATCGCCCGCCGGATCGATGTAGTGCGTGTATCCCGCGCGCAGCGCTGCGATTGCGGCGTCAGTGATCTGCGTCGGGGTGTCGAAATCCGGCTCGCCGACCGCTAGGGAGACGACTCCCGATCCGGGGCGAGTTCTCGGACGCTGCGAGCCCGCATCGATGCGCTGTACGACTTTTGACGGCGTGAAGGCGTTCATGGTAGTGCCTTCGCGCCGTCAGTCGTCGAGTCTTACTCGTGCGCGAAAATTCCGTTGTCGATCGGAACGTTCAGCGCGTAGTTCTGCAGCGTCGCGTTTCCATCCGCGGTCGCGTACGGCGTGTGCACGGAAAGCAATTGACTAGCTGGCACGCGATACGAGCCGACGACGGTGTACGCTTCCGTCATCGTCAGCGTGACGCCGCCGGAGAGATTCCAATTAACTTGCTCGACCGTCCAGTTCGTTGGGTTGACGAGCACGACGCCGCGATCCGTCGACTGCGCCGACTTCGGCGTCAACTTCAGCGCAAGGTCTGTGTGTCCGTTCACGCTCTGCGGCGACATCATACTGGCGTTATATTCTTGCGGCCAAGCTCCGACGTTGAGCAGCGTCGCATAAGCTTTCGGTAAGCCCCTCATGTAGCCCGGAACTTTGGCGAAACGCACCGCCAACCGGTTCGGGGCTTGAAAGTAGGACATTCCGCTCAGCGCAACTTTTGTGAATGGGAAACTGCGTTGTTTGAGCTGCAGCTGTGTAGCAGCCTCGAACGAACGCGGTGCGCGTGTGCTCTTGGCAACATTCGTCATAACGCTCTGCGCATTTTGCAGAGTAGCGCTTTGGGCTGCGCTGGTTTGGAGAATCAAGAGCCCGAACCCAAGAAATGCACTTAATACTCGAAACATAACATACCGTACGTACCCGTGCGACGGTTAAGGGTTGCGTGCGACGCAGCGCATCGCTCGCTTAGCCGAGACGCTCGCGACCGTGCGGCGCGTTGAAGTTCAAGAGGGGACCGATTGGAATAATGCGCGTCGGGTTGATGTCGTCGTGCGTAAAATAGTAGTGCGTTTTAATTTGATCCAAATCGACGGTCGTTCCGGCGCCGCGAAATTGATACAGGTCACAAACGTACGGACCGAGATTCTGATAGTCGACGATGCGGCGCAGATTGCATTTGAAATGCCCGTAGTAGACGGCATCAAAGCGTATGAGTGTTACGAAGAGACGCCAATCAGTTTCGACCGGCATCGAGCCAAAGAGATAGCGCCGTGACGCCAAGCGCCTGTCGAGGCCATCGAGCGCGGCAAAGACTTCGCGCGCTGCGCGCTCGTACGCGTCCTGCGACGTTGCAAAGCCGGCGCGATAGACGCCGTTGTTGACGTTCTCGTAGATCTCGGCATTGAGCGCGTCTATCTCGGCGCGATAACGTGCGGGATAGTAATCGACGTCGTTGTGCTTGGCGAGCGCATCGAACTCGGTCTCAAACATGCGCAGGATGTCGTCGTCGGAATTGTTCGCGATCGTGCCGGTCTGCTTGTCCCAGAGCACCGGGACGGTGACGCGGCCGCGATAGCCGGGATCCGTTTTGAAATATGCCTCGCTGAGAAACGCGAAGCCGTTGACCGGATCCGGCTCGAACGTGAAACGCCACCCGCGCTCGTCGCGCACCGGGTCGACGATCGTCATCCCGATCGCATCCTCAAGTCCCTTGAGCTTGCGCATGATGATCGTGCGGTGCGCCCACGGACACGCGAGCGACACGTAGAGATGATAGCGTCCCGCCTCGGGCAGAGGTTTTCCGCGAAATGCGTCGTCTTGGCGGACGAACTCTCCATCGAGCTGTTCGTCGGGAAACTGGGGCTTCACGGTCATAGCAAGATGTTAAGACCCGACGCGAAATCCTTAGTTTTCATGGCGCCGCTTTTCCGGTTTGTCCTCGTTGCCCTCGTTGTGGTGATCGCGATACTGTCAGGTGCTGGACTGACCGGACAGATTCGCCAGGTGTCACCAGAGCTTCGCACGGAGCCGGCCGGCGTCGCCCGATCCCGCATCATCTTCGTTGAGCCAAAATCCAACGCGGCGAAAGCCGGATTGGCAGTCGGCGACGTCATCGACTCCACGCACCTTTCGGCAGCGGACTACTTCGCACAGCGCTCCACGCGTGTCAACCAGCTAAGGACGCTCCATGTACTGCGGAACGGAGAGCGCCAAACCATCTCCTACGTAGAGGACACCCCCGCACAGAATCCGGTCGAGCGCGGCTGGTTGGGTTTGATTTTGGTCATTTTGGCACTCGCGACCGGACTGCTCGTCGGTTTGCGTAGCGCTGATCGCCCCGAGGGCCGGCTTCTCTCGCTCGTGCTGATCGATATGGCGTTCCTCACGGTGGCCGGCTGGATGTACCTTACAGCACCAACGGGATTCAGTGCCTGGGCCTGGGGTTCAACCTCTGCTTATCTCGGATACACGTTCATAAATTACGCCATCATCGTGTTGTCGACATCGTTCCCGTCGGTGCCGACACGGTTGCGCAATGCCCTGCGTCATACGGCGCTGCCGCTCGCAATCGTCAGCGCACTAATTTACGCTTGGTACGACGCGAGGAGTTTCACTCCGTACGTACCGCTGGCGGACGTCGCGATCAATCACATGTCGATCGCGTACTTTTTTCTGCAACTCATCTCGAACGTCTGTGTCGCGATCATCTGCATCATTGCATGTCTCGACGGCCTAGCTCACGTCGATGTCGATCACCGCGCGCAGATGAATTGGGTTGCAACCGCGATCGTCATGAACCAAACGCCTTGGCTCTTTCTCTCGCTCGCGCAGATCATCGCACCGAACTGGGATATACCGGTCTTTGGGTTGGTACAAAACCTCGATCTTCCGAATATCCCCGTGCTCATTATCCTACCCTATGTAATCCTTCGGCATCGACTTCTCGATCTGAGCATCGCGGTCAGCCGTGCCGCGATTTTCGCCAGCGTCTCGTTGATCGTAGTCTCCGCATTCATCATCGGCGAGTGGATAATCGGGAATCTGGCGCAGCGCTTCGTGCCGAATACCGGACAATACATTACCGGTCAAGGTTTACTGGTCGTGCTAGCACTCGCGATCGGACTATCCGCGCAGCGAATCCACTCGCAGGTCGATCGCCGATTGAATGGCATCTTTTTTGCGAAACGCGCGCGTTCGCTCGCCAATTTGCGGCGGTTCTCACATGAAACCGATGTCGTAGTCAAAGGGTCGGCGCTCTTGAAGCTGTTCTTTGAAACGGTTATCGCCAACACTGAGGCGACCTATGCCGCAATTTATCTGCGTGATGGTAGCACGTTTGTTCTGACGCACGCCTCCAAGAATGACGTGCCGCAAGGAATTGATGAAGACGATCCCGCGGTCGTCAAACTTCGCCGTTGGAACGAGCCCTACGAATTTGAGCGCAGTTCCCACGCATTCAGCGAGGCGCTGATCATTCCGATGATGGTCCACGGTACTCTTTTCGGGATCTTAGTTTGCGGGCCGAAAAAAGAACGTACTCACTTCGCCGGCGAGGAAGTCGACGTGCTCGCGCACGCCGCGCATCGCACGGGAATCGCTCATCTGTTTCTTTCGAACGAAGCCCTCAGCGGGCGGCCGCTGGTAGCTCCCGTCTAGAGCATCGTCCGGCGCATATCGGCCAACACTTCGGCCAGATATGCATTGAAGCGCGCGCCCGCGGCACCGTCGATGACGCGATGATCGTACGAAAGCGACAGCGGTAGCATCAAGCGCGGTACGAACTCTTTTCCGTTCCAAACCGGCTTCATCGTCGACCGGCTGAGACCCAGGATCGCAACTTCGGGCGCATTGACGATCGGCGTGAAATCCGTTCCGCCGATTCCGCCCAGGCTTGAAATCGTGAACGTGCTCCCCTCCATTTCGGAGAGCTTGAGCTTTCCGTCGCGTCCGCGCGCGGCGAGCTCGCGCGTCTCGTTGGCGATCTGGATCACGCCTTTCTTATCCGCGTCTTTGAGAACGGGCACGATCAGACCGGCCGGCGTGTCGGCCGCAAAGCCGATGTTGTAGTACTTCTTGACGATCAACGCGTCGCCGTCGAGCGATGAATTGAAATCGGGGTAGCGCTTGAGTACTGAGACGAGCGCTTTCATCACGAACGCGAGAATCGTCAGCTTAGCATTCGGGTCTTCGGCATTGACGTGCTTACGGAACGCTTCGAGATCGGTGATATCGGCTTCGTCGTTGTTCGTGACGTGCGGAATCGAAACCCAATTGCGATGAAGGTACGGGCCCGAGATCTTCTTGATGCGCGAGAGTGGCTGACGCTCGATCGGCCCGAATTGCGCGAAGTCGATCTTCGGCCATGCGGGCAGCGCAAACGGCATCGCGCCGCCACCCACCGCGACTGCAGGCGAGGCCAACGTTTTCTTGACGAAGTTTTGGACGTCGTCTTTGGTGACGCGACCGTGCGGCGCCGTCCCTTGCACCTTGCGCAGATCGACTCCGAGCTCGCGCGCGAAACGCCGAATCGAAGGGCTCGCGTGCACGCTTGCGCCGTCGGCCACAACCGCTGCTTCTTGCACGGGCGCTGCTGCGGGCGCGGGCGCTACAGCGGGAGCGGCGGCTGCACCGTTGCTGGCCGTTAGCGTAAGCAGTGGTGAACCTTCGGAAACTTTGTCGCCGACTTTGACGTCGACCGATGCGATCGTACCGGAAACCGGCGACGGCACGTCCATCGACGCCTTTTCCGATTCGATCGTGACGAGCGGACTGTCGACTGCGATCGTATCGCCGGGCTTGACCAGGACTTCGATGATCGGAACCTCTTTGAAGTCGCCGATATTCGGCACCGCGACCTTTAGCGTGCTCTGTTGTACGGGCGCCGCGGCAACTGCGGGTGCCGCCTGAGGCGCTACTTGCGCGGCTGGTGCTTCCTCTTTTGCGGCGGCGCCGTTGCCGGCGAGTCGCACGATCGGTGTTCCTTCGGAGATTTTGTCGCCGATTTTCACGATGACGGACTCAACGACGCCGGCAGACGGCGACGGAATATCCATCGATGCCTTTTCGGATTCAACGGTGACGAGCGGGCTGTCGACCTCGATTTTGTCGCCGGCTTTCACCAGCACCTCGATGATCGGGACGTCCTTGAAGTCACCGATGTTCGGAACTTTGATATCGAGGGCGCTCGCCATACTACACGGTCACCGGATTCGGTTTGTTCGGATCGATTTCGAGCTTTTTGATCGCTTTCGCAACGTCCGTTGCCGGGATCGTCCCATCATCCGCGAGATTCTTTAGCGCCGCGAGCGCAATCCAACGCCGGTCGACTTCGAAGAATGCCCGCAACTTCTTACGGAAATCGCTGCGGCCGTACCCATCGGTTCCAAGTGCGTGAAAGCGCCGGTTGCCGACGAACGGTTGGATGCCCTCGGTGAACGTCTTCATGTAGTCGGTAGCGGCAACAACGGGACCCTGTCGCGAACCGAGTGATTGCTCGACAAACGATTGGCGTGGCTTCTTGTCGGGGTGCAGCAGGTTCCAACGCTGCGCATCCAGGCCGTCGCGCCGCAGTTGATTGAAGCTCGTCGCGCTCCAGACGTCGGCCGCGACGCCGAAATCGTTTTCGAGCAGCGTTGCCGCTTCGATCGCTTCGCGTAAAATCGTTCCCGAACCCATGAGCTGCACGCGCGGACTCTTGGTGTCCCCCGCGTCGCGCAAGAGGTACATCCCGCGGAGAATACCTTCTTCCGCGCCACTCGGCATATCGGGGTGAATGTAGTTCTCATTCATCACCGTGATGTAGTAGAAGACGTCCTCTTGCTCCGCGACCATGCGGCGCAAACCGTCCTGCATGATGACCGCGAGCTCGTAGGAGAATGTTGGATCGTACGACACGCAGTTCGGGATGAACGAGGCCATGATCTGGCTTTGCCCATCTTCGTGTTGTAAGCCCTCACCGTTGAGCGTCGTACGCCCGGACGTTCCTCCGATCAGAAACCCGCGGCTGCGCATGTCACCCGACGCCCAGATCAAGTCGCCCACACGTTGGAATCCGAACATCGAGTAAAAAATGAAGATCGGGATCATCGGGACGTTGCTGGTCGAGTACGACGTCGCGGCCGCGATCCACGAGCACAGCGAACCGGCTTCGCTGATGCCCTCTTGGAGAATCTGTCCGTCTTTGGCTTCGCGATAGTACATCAATTGCGCGGCGTCTTGCGGCTTGTAGAGCTGACCGACGGGCGAATAGATGCCGATTTGGCGGAACAGGCCTTCCATGCCGAACGTGCGCGTCTCGTCCGCAACGATCGGAACCATGCGCGGACCGATGCCCTTGTCGCGCATCATCGTCGAGAGGACGCGCGTGAATGCCATCGTCGTCGAGATCGCGCGATCTCCCGTCCCTTTTAACTGCTGGTCGAAGGCTGCAAGCGCAGGGACGACGATAGATGCAGTCGACTTACGGCGCCGCTGCGGAACCTCGCCGAGCGTGCGCACCCGCTCTTTGAGATATTTCATTTCGGCGCTGTCGTCGGCGGGCTTGTAGAACGGAATGTCGCCGAGCTCCGAATCTTTGATCGGAATGGCGAAGCGATCGCGGAACTGACGCATCGCTTCGATGTCCATGTGCTTCTGCTGGTGCGCGATGTTTTGCGCTTCGCCCGAGGAGCCCATGCCGTAACCCTTGATCGTCATCGCTAAGATGACGCTCGGTTTGCCGATCGTCTTCGTTGCGTTGTCGTAGGCTGCGTACACCTTGCGCGGATCGTGACCGCCGCGCTGCAGATCCCACACTTCAGCGTCCGTCCAATCTGCGACGAGCGCCGCCGTTTCGGGATACTTGCCGAAGAAGTGATCCCGCACGAATTTGCCGTCGTTGGCTTTGAGCGCTTGATACTCGCCGTCGACCGTTTCAGTCATCAGCTGCACGAGCTTGCCGCTCTTGTCTTTCTCGAGCAGCGGGTCCCAATTGCTGCCCCAGACGACTTTCACTACGTTCCAGCCGTTGCCGCGAAATTCGCGCTCGAGCTCTTGGATAATCTTGCCGTTGCCACGCACCGGACCGTCGAGACGCTGCAAGTTGCAGTTGATGACGAAGATCAGGTTGTCGAGACCTTCGCGCGACGCGACGTTGATTGCACCGAGTGATTCGGGCTCGTCGCTTTCGCCGTCACCAATGAAACACCAAACCTTGCGGCCTTCCGTATTTGCGATCCCGCGATTGTGTAAATACTTGAGGAAGCGCGCTTGATAGATCGCTTGAATCGGGCCGAGCCCCATAGAGACGGTCGCGAATTGCCAGAAGTCCGGCATCAGCCACGGATGCGGATACGACGAGAGACCTTTTCCATCGACTTCTTGCCGGAAATTCTCGAGTTGCTCTTGCGAGATGCGGCCTTCCAGAAACGCTCGCGAATAAACACCCGGCGACGAATGGCCTTGGAAAAACACGAGATCGCCGCCGAAGTTCTCGCTCGGCGCGCGGAAAAAATGATTGTGACCGACGTCGTACAGCGTCGCCGAGGATGCGAAGCTTGCGACGTGTCCGCCAAGCTCGGACGAGATGTGATTGGCGCGCACGACCATCGCCATCGCGTTCCAGCGAATGTAGTGACGCAGGCGCGTCTCCAGATCGTCGTTGCCGGGATACGGCGGCTGCTGCGAAAGCGGAATCGTATTGATGTACGGTGTCTGCAAACCGACGTCGACTTGCGTCCCGCCGGTTTGCGCGCGCTCGACGAGCCGCTCGAGCAGCTGCGCCGCACGTGGTGGTCCCTCGTGCGTCAGGACTCCATCAAAGGCATCGAGCCATTCGCGAGTTTCTTGGGGATCCGGATCAACGGCGTTCGGAACGGTCAGCGTCATCAGCATTCTTCCGGGGGGCGTGCGTGCGGGACACTATCATCGAGGTATGGGCTGAGGCTGTCGCCATCCAATGAGCCCATTTCACCATCCAACGATAAAATCACACCATCCAACCTACGTAAGTTGGACTGCCAATTGAGATAAAAGTCGCCTCGCGGGCTGTGTTGTTGCGTTGCCGAACAGCAGCTTCCGACGAGGCACGGCAGCAAACCAGCCCCGCGAGGAGATTCGAGTGGCAGACAAACTCAACATAACCAGCAGTTCGTTCGGAAATAATCAGACGATCCCGAAAAAGTACGGCTTCAACGGCTGGGACGTCGGCGGCGAAAATATCTCGCCGAACCTCAAGTGGAGCGGCGCACCGTCCGGTACGAAAAGTTTCGTCGTTACGATTTGGGATCCGGACGCGCCGACGACGGTCGGTTATTGGCACTGGCTCGTCTTCAACATTCCGGCCAACGTGACGGAATTGGAAGAGGGTAAAGTCCCTGCGGGCGCCGTGCAGGGCTATACGGATTACGGGATGAGCGCTTACGGTGGTCCCGCACCGCCGCCCGGCGATTCACCGCACCACTACCGTCATCGCGTGTTCGCACTCGACGTCGACAAACTGCCGCTCGAAAAAGGCACGACCGGCGCGACGTTGATGTTCATGATGCGCGGTCACATTCTGGCAGAAGGCGAGCTGGTCGGACTCTTCTCGCGCTAGCTCGTCGGTGCGGGTTGCCCGCCAAGCTGTTCGTGCGCGGTCGGAACGTTGAGCTCGTTCTCGACGTCCTGTTCGCGCGTCGACATCTCTTTGGGCGCGATCCATTCATACATCACCGGAACGAGCACAAGCGTTAGCACGAGCGAGCTAAGCAAACCGCCGATGACGACGACCCCGAGGCTTTGACGTTCCTGAGAACCAGGCTCAAAGGCGAGCGCGAGCGGAAGCATTCCCGAGACCATGGCGAGTGTCGTCATCATGATCGGACGGAATCGCGTCTTCGCGCTTTCTTTGATAGCTTCGACCTTCGAATAGCCTCGACGTCGTAACGTGTTCGCATAGTCGACCAACAGGATGCCGTTTTTGGCGACAAGACCGATCAGCAGCATCGAGCCGATCAACGAGAACAAATTCAGCGTCGAGTGCGTCAGCATCAGCGACCCAACCGCACCCACTGCCGCTACCGGGACCGAAAACATGATGATGAACGGCGAGCTATAGCTGTTGTAGAGCGCGACCATCAAGAAGAACACGAGGACGAGCGACAAGATCATCGTGTGCCCAACGTCCGACAGCGTCTGAGCCATCTCGGATTGCTGGCCTTGAGCGGAGGGCGCGACGCGAATCGTTCGGGGAAGATTCAGAGCCGCAAGCTTCTTTTGGAATGCGGCCTGGACGTTCGCGAGCGACGAGTTTGCCGCCACGTTTGCGTCAACGTGAATGACGGTAAGGCGATTCTCGCGTGTGATCAGCGGCAGAGTCGGTTGCAGTTGCAGCTGCGCAACGTCCCCGACGGTCACAATGTTGCCGTTGAGCGCGCGCATCGGGATCGCCTCGACTTCCGAGAGATCTTGCTGATTCGCCAGGGGATAGATGACCTGCACCTGCTCGATCCCTTGCGAGGTAATCACCTGCGTCGGAAGCGCGCCGGCGAATGCAGCGTTCACGGCACTCGCCGCGTCGCTGATTGCGACGTCGAGCGAGCGCGCTGCTTCACGATTGAACAGTACGTTCACTTGAGGTGAAAGCGCGCTGGCCGAGCTGTTGACGTTTTGCGCGCCCGGGGTTTGTTGCAGTGCCTGCAGTACTTGCTGCGCCGCATTCGTCGGATCACCACCGGAGAGATCGCTGACGAGCTCGTCGATCGGCTGCGCGTTCCCGCCCTTCGTCCCGGTCGAGGGAATCACGACCACTTTTCCATCCGGTGCGAGTTGCGCCGCTTGGCGGCGAACCTCGCTCACCCAGTAGGTGGTCGGATGCCGGCGGTTGTCTTTCAGAAAGACCTGAATCTGCCCGACGTTCGTTTGCGAGACGAATCCGCCGAAGCTCGCTGATTCCGCACCCGCAACACGCGTCATCGCGCCGAGATCCGGTATCTTGAGGATCGCCTGCTCGACCTTCACTACTTCTTGCGCGGTCTGCACTACCGGCGTTCCAACCGGGAACGTGAATTGCACGAAGAACTGGCCGGTGTCTTGCGCCGGGATGTACTCTTTGCCGACGAAGCCGAAGCTCACGGCGAGAATTGCGAGTACAAACGTTATGCCTGCGAATGCGACGACGGTCCAGGGCTTCGCGAGCGCCCACGTCAGCGCACGTTCGTGATACCAGCCGCGCAGCCGCGTGAAGAAATTATCGAAGGCATCGATGAACTTCGGCGGCTTCCACGTCGAGTGCAGCGCCCACAGACCGGCCAGCGCGGGCGTGACCGTAAACGAGATGAACAGTGACGTGAGCGTCGCGACCGTGACGACGACGCCGAACTCGGCAAGCTGGCGGCCGACCTCATCTTGGAGAAACGCGATCGGCAAGAAAACGACGACGTCGACCAAGGTCAGCACCATTGCCGCCTGGCCAATCTCGGTTCGGCCACTGATCGCCGCACGAATCGGCGTTTGCCCGAGCTCGTCGCGATGTCGCTCGATATTCTCAAGCACGACGGTCGAGTCGTCGATCAAAATGCCGATCGCGAGCGTCATGCCGAGCAGCGAGACGGTGTCTATCGTGAAACCGAACATCTTCATCACGAACAGCGTCACGGCGAGCGACGTCGGGATCGCGATGACCACGACGACGGCGTTGCGCCACGAACGCAAGAAGAACAGCATCACGACCGCTATGAAGATGATGCCTTCGGCCAGCGTGCGTACCACCGCGTTGAGCTGCTGCTGCGTGTACTTGGATTGCACGTTGACGACGGTAAATGCAAGCTGCGGGAAACGCTGCTCGTAGCCGGGCAATGCGGCTAAGACGTTGTTGGAAGCTGTAACTTCGCTGGCATCCGCGCTCTTCTGCACCTGAAGGAAGAAACTAGTCTGCCCATTGACGGCCGCAAAACTGGTTTGCGGCTCCTGCCCGGTGACGACAGTCGCGACATCCGAAATGCGATGCGCAGACGCCACAGTCGTCCATGGATTGGTTGCCGTGGGTGAAAGCGGCTGCGATGCAGCCGCCGTGGCTCCCGACGTTCCCGGCGTCGCTTGAATCAAGAGGTCGGCTATTGATTGCGAGCTTGTGATGTCGGCCCGCACGTCCAAGCTCGTCGACCGGTTCGGCGCATAAAGCGTCCCGCCGGGGAGATGCAGGTTATTCGCTTCGATCGTATCGACGATGTCGGTGATCGTCAGATTGTCGCCGGCGAGGATCTGCGGATTGACCGTCACCTCGTACGCGGGCGTCACGGTTCCGTTGGCGTTGACGTTCGCGACATCCGGGATTTGCTCGAGATCCGGGATGAGCACGCCGGTGATGATGAGGGAAAGCGCGGATGGGCTCAGCGATTTCGACGTCACTCCGAGCGTCACGACGACCGTTTCGGACGGATTTGAAATATTGATCGTCGGCGGGACCAAATTGGTCGGCAGATACTTCGAAGCTTGCGTCAGCGCTTTCTGGATATAGACGAGATCCGTGTACGGATCCGACGTTAAGTCGAACGTCGATGAGATCGACGCCGAACCGTTCTGTACGGTCGAATCGATCGTCTGCAGATCAGGCGTACCGGCAATCTGATTCTCGATCGGGACGACGATACTGTCGCGCATCTCGGTCGTCGATGCGCCCGAGTAGGAAACGCGGATCGAAATGACCGGCTTCTCGACGTTGGGATATTGTTGCGCGACGAGGTTCTGAAGCGAGATGATTCCCGCCAGAAAGAAGAGCGCAATCAAGACCAGCACCAGCGTAGGACGCTGAATGAAGACGCGCGTCAGCCACATTCTAGCGGACGGCTACCTTTTGTCCGGCGCTTAACCCCAGTTGACCGTTCGTGACGAGGCGGACGCCGGTCGCCAAGCCCGTGACGATTGCATTCGTGCCGTCGGTCGCGAGCTGCGCGACGTCAACGACGTGCGTTGTATCGTTCGCGTCGACCGTCATCACCGTGACGTGATTGTCATCGAGGAATGCACTGACCGGCACTTCGACTCCGGAAACGGCGTCAAGCGAGATGACGCTTGAGACGGTGAGACCTGAACGCAGCGTCCCTCGCGGATTCGGAACGCGAACCTTGATCGCGAAATTCGTGGAGCCGGGCGTCAGTTGGTCGAGCACCGCGACGACGTTGCCCGGGAATTTGCCGCGCATGCCGTTGCCGTTCACCGTGACGTTGACGCTTGCGCCGACTGGAATCTGAAAAATCCGCGCTGAGGACGCGCTCAAGATTGCGAAGACGTAGTCTTCTTCCTGAATGGTGAAGATCTGGCGGCTTCCGGGATATTCGCCGGGATTCAAATTGCGATTGACGATGATCCCGTTCACCGGCGACGAGATGCTCGCGGTGTTGATGCTGACCTGTTCCTGCGCGGCCTGGTCGCGCGAGGCGCGGGCTTGCGCGGCCGATTGCTCCACCTTTGCGGCTTGTAGGCCCGCTTGCATGGTACCGTTCGTCGCGACATTCGAGATCGCGCTTGACAGCGCGGCCTGTGCGTTGCGCACCGCCTGCGTGTCGTTTTCGACCGTCGTTTGTTGCGTGACGTACTGCTGCTCCGTCACGTAGCCCTGACTGTAGAGCTGTTTGTAGCGTTGCAAGTCGCGCTCGGCGTTCGTAAGCGTTGCCTGCGCCGAACGCAGGTTCGCGCGGGCCTGGTTGACAGCGTCATTCCCTTGCGAAATATTGAGCTGACCCTGTAACTGGTTCTGCTTCGTGAGCGCGTCGTTGGCTTGCGCATTGTGCAAATCGTACGCGAGCGACGCTCGCAAATCGGCAGTCGATAGGACCGCGAGCACCTGTCCCGCGCGAACGTGATCGCCTTCTTGGACGTTGACCTTGAGCGTCGGCTCTTGGAGGCTGCTCGAGAGCGCAACGCTCTGCGCCGGCGCAATGAATCCGGCTAGCGTCAACGTCGGGTGCACGGTACCGTCTGCGGTAATCGCAGTCGCGACTTGCGGCGGAGCTACCGCGGGCCGCTCGGGTTTCTTGGCGCATGCGGTCGCGGCCACCGTAAGGGCAAGCGCGCATGCGAAAAGAGCGGTCCGCGTTGTCGTCATTCTGCGAACATCTCTACCCCAAGCGGGAGGGCAAGCAAACGTGCGAGACCTTGGAAGGCTCTCAGACTTCGAAGGCTGTTAAAAGCGCGGCGCGCTCGTTACCCTCGAGAAACGACGGCAGGGCGTCGACGGAGAATTGCATTCCCGTATAAAACGGACCGAATGCGGCGTAGCGTGCGCTGGCTTCGTCGAAACGCATCTCGTAAATCAATTTCTTGAAGACGAGCGGATCGTCGGCGTAAAGGTCGACGCCCCACTCCCAATCGTCGAAGCCGATCGATCCAGAGATCACTTGCGTGACGAGTCCGTGGAACGTGCGGCCGATCTTACCATGATCCAGCATCAGCTCGGCGCGCTCTTTATACGGCAAGGAGTACCAGTTGGTCTGCTCGCCGCGCTTCTTGTCCATCGGATAGAAGCAAACGTAGCGCCTCGGAGGGATCTTTGCAAAAAGTCGCGCCGCGCTGCGCGGCTCTTCGGCTTCTTCGCGCAAGAGTGCATCGAACATGTCGTTCCACTCGGCTGAATGCGGCTTGAGCGCACGCTCGCGCAACGTCTCGTGAATTCGGCGCGTGGCTTCGTATAAACCAAGCTCCAGGATCGAGACGTATGAACCGTGCGGTTCGAGATAATCGCGCAAGGCTAGGCGATCGAACGCGATCTCAGCGTCACCGAGCGCATCGAAGCTCTTCGCATAAAACGTCAACATCAGGTCGGCTTTGTGGCCCAGCAGTTGCGCGAGGCTGACGTCACTTTCCGGATCGTCATGCAACGGACGCAAGAATTCAATCGCATCTGCGGTGACGCGCGTGCGATTTGCTGCATCGAGCGCTGCGTAGCGCCGGCGATTGAAGCTGTACATCCGGTGCAGGATGCTCCAGCCGTCAAGCGACTCGGGGACGTTAGGATTACGCACGTTGCTCATGTTAGCGCGTAGCGCGCGCCGGTCCTCGACTCGACGATCCCACGCAGCTCCAGCTCGATCAAGCGTCCGGCGAGCTCGCCCGCATCGATCCCGGAGCGGACCAGCAGCGCATCGAAATCCATCTCGCCCCCGCCGAGCAGTTCAACGATCGCTCGCGAGCGTTCTTCGAGCGCCCCGCTCGCGCCATGTTCGCTGGTACGCTCCGGCTCGATGCCGATCGCTTCGAGAATATCCGCCGCGTCACGGACGAGCGTCGCACCGTCGCGTAAGAGCGCCAAGCAGCCGGCGACTTTGACGCGATCGACGTCGCCTGGAAACGCCATGACGGGAATCCCGAGATCTGCTGCGTGCGACGCGGTGTTCAGCGCACCGCTTCGTGCCGCAGCTTCGACCACGATGACTCCATCGGCGAGACCCGCGACGATCGCGTTGCGCTCCAGAAACTGCCAGGGCCGCGCCGGCCACTTGGGAGCGTAGGGCGAGATGACGGCGCCGCCGCAGCCGATGATCCGCTCGGCGAGCTCGCGATTTCCCAGCGGGAAAAAATTATCGTGCCCGCCGCCGAGGACGCCGATCGTCGGCGCCCCGGCCGCCAGAGCGCCCTCGTGCGCGGCCGCGTCGATTCCCAGCGCGAGGCCGCTGATCACGCAAACGCCGGAGCCGGCCAGCGCCCGGGCGGTTTCGAAGGCGAGTCTACGTCCGCCGCCGCTCGGCGCCCGCGTCCCGACGATCGCGACCGAAGGCGCGGCCAGGCCCTCAAGCGACCCGCAGACCCAGAGCGGGACGTCCACCCCGGGGCGTCCAGCTCGCAAGAAAAGACCGGCCGATTCGGCCGGCAGGACGAGGACCGGTCGCTCCACCCCCCTCCTTCACGCGGCCTCGTTCGGGGGAAAGACGAGGAGGAACATGGAGCTGGGGAATATGGGAGCAACCATGGCAGCTGAAGCGTACTGCGTGAAATGCAAGACAAAGCGTGAAATTAAAGACGCGGTCCAGATCACAATGAAGAACGGTCGACCGGCAACCGAAGGCAAGTGTCCGGTCTGTGGAACGAAGATGTTCAAAATCGGGGCAGCAAAATAGCCTAGAATTTGCCCGGCCTGTGGGTCGTGCCTTATACTCGTCTGAACCCCAAGATATTGGGGGTCCTCTCCCTACGAGGCCGCACGCACCCTGCTCTGCCCAGCATGCCGCAAGAGCGAGACACGCGTCGTCGACTCGCGTGACGATGAATCCGTCGTACGCCGCCGTCGCGAGTGCCTCACTTGCAAACACCGTTTCACGACCTACGAGCGTATGGAAGCGCCTCGTTTGTTCGTCGTGAAAAAAGACGGGCGGCGCGAGCAATACAATCGCGAGAAGATCCTGGCCGGCTTGCAGCGCGCGTGCGAGAAGCGGCCGGTTTCCGAAGCGCAGCTCGACGAGATCGTCGCGAAGCTCGAACGCGAGCTCTTTTCACGCGGCGACAACGAAGTACAGACGACGCTCATCGGTGAGAAGGTCATGGAAGCGTTGCACGCCGTCGATAAGGTCGCATATGTCCGCTTCGCAAGCGTCTATCGCTCGTTCACGGACGTTGAAGGTTTTCGGACTGTCCTAACTGAGCTTGCGACCTGAGGACATGCGCGTCCGCGTAACGCGGCTTGCGCATGCAGCCGGTCTTCCACTTCCGAAATATGCGAGCAAGGATGCGGCCGGCGCGGACGTCTGCGCGGCGCTTGAGGCCGACCTCGTTCTGCGGCCGGGCGCGCGAGCTGCCGTACCCACAGGGCTTTGCGTCGAGTTTCCGCAGGGTTACGAGATGCAAGTGCGACCCCGCAGCGGACTCGCATTACGTGATGGAATCGGTTTGCTCAATTCTCCGGGCACGATCGATGCCGACTATCGCGGCGAGATCAAGATCATTTTGGTGAACCACGGCAATCAAGACGTGCTGGTGAAGCGCGGCGATCGCATCGCGCAGCTTGTCCTCGCGCCGGTCGTGACCGGTATCTTCGAGGATGCCGCAACGCTAGCGCCAAGCGAGCGCGGAGAAGCGGGCTTCGGCAGCACGGGCGTGCGGGAGTAGGATCACTGAAAGTCTACATCGTCGGCAAAGGCGCGATCGGGACGTTCTTTGGCGATTTGCTTGCCAAAATCGGCAACGAGATCGTCTACGCGCCGCGTGACCTGGAACGCGTCGAGCCGGTTGCCGCGGAGCTGGCGATCGTTGCAGTAAAGGCGTACGACACCGACGGCGCGATCGAAACGCTCAAACGCGCGCTTACGAATCCCGCAGAGACTACGATCTTGTGTCCGCAGAACGGGGTCGGAAACGAAGAGAAGCTTGCGAGTGCATTCGGCCCCGATCCCGTCGTAGCGTGCGCGCTGACGATCCCGGTTGAACGCGATCGTAACGGCACGGGTCACGCGACGAACTCCGGCGGCATTGCGTTCTCGCCGGTTGGAAGCGAGGCGCACAACTGGGTTCTTGCGACGTTCGGGCAAACCGGTTTGCCGACCAAAGCCGTCGAGGACTATCGCGCGCTCAAATGGTCGAAGCTCGCGCTCAACATCGTCGCCAACGCGTCGTGTGCAATTCTCAACGTCTTGCCTGAACGGCTCGTCCATTTCGATGAGGCTTTCACGCTCGAGATTCGGGCGATCCGCGAAGTGCGCGCCGTGATGCTTGCGCAAAACATCACACCGATCGATCTTCCGCGCTATCCCCTGCGTGCGCTCCAAGGCATCGCGACGCTGCCTTCTCCGATCTCGCGGCTCGTGCTCGCAAACCGGATCGCCGGCGCACGCGGACGCAAGCCGCCTTCGTTGTTGCTCGATCTGCGCGCGGGTAAGAATCAGACCGAGGTCAGCGTCCTCAACGGCGCCGTCGCAGACGCCGGCCATCGACTCGGCATTCCGACGCCGGTCAATGCCGTCTTTGCGCGCGTGCTCTCCGATATCGCGCACATGCCGGCGCTGTGGGCGAAGTATCGCGAACGGCCCGATCAGCTCGAAGCCGAGTATCGCGCCGAGCTCGGACGCCGGCGCGCAGCGCGTTCGCCGGCATGAAGCTTCTCGATCTGGACGGCGTCGCGACCGCTTTCGATCGCACGGCGCGCGCCCTCTATGGTGACGATGTCTCAATCGACGTCACGTTCGAGACGCCACGCAACGTCGACTTCGGCGACTTCGCAACGAACATCGCGTTCAAATTGGCGAAGTCGGCACGCAAAGCGCCACAAGCAATCGCAACGGAGATCGCCGACAAAGTCCTGAGCGATGAAAGCATGGCGACGACGCTGCTCGAGATCAAGCCGGTTGCGGGCTTCGTCAATTTGCGGATGCAGCCGGCATTTTGGCAGCAGGTCGTGCACGAAATTCTCGAGCGCGGCGCCGACTATGGCCGCGGCGCTTCGACCGGGACGCGGTTGTCGCTCGAATTCGGCAGCGCAAACCCAACGGGACCACTCGTCGTCGTGCAAGGCCGCAGCCTCGCGATCGGCTCGACGCTTGCCAACGCAATGCGATTCCTCGGCAATGAAGTTACGAACGATTGGATCATCAACGATGCGGGCAACCAGCTCGACACGCTGATTCGCTCGCTTTATGCGCGCTGGCGCCAACTGCGCGAGCCGGACTTTCCATTTCCGGAGGATGGATATCCCAGTGATTACGTCATCGAGCTTGCCAAAGATCTCGATGCCGTGCCGGGAGCAAATCCGGAAGACAACGGCTTCCTCGAAAAATTCGCGCACGACAGGATGGTGGATGCACAACGCGCGACTGCGCGGCGATTCGGCGTCGATTTCATTTTCCAGAGCGAGAAGGTATTTCACGATGCCGGGCTCGTGCCGAGCGCAATCGTCACGCTTCTTCAAGGCGAGGGATTGACCGTCCGCGAGGACCAGGCGATCGCACTTTCACCGGAGCTCGATCCGGATGAGACGAAAGCGCGCATTTTGCTGCGCACCGACGGGCGGCCGACATATTTTTGCGCCGACATCGTCTATCATTTCTCGAAATTTCGGCACGCATCCGAAGTGCTCGACATTCTGGGGCCGGATCATCACGGCTATATCGCGCGGGTGCGTGCCATGGCGGAGATTTGGCGCCGTCTTTACGGCAAGCCGAAGTTCATGGAACTCTTGCATCGCATCGACGCGCTCAAGCTCGAAGGCCCGACGCATTGGGCGGGCGCGGAGGTCTCGATTGACGTGCTCATTGCGCAACAGGTAAGTCTGATGCGCGGCGGCGAGGCTGCCTCGATGAGCAAACGGGCCGGCAATATCATCGAGCTCGACGAGGTCCTCGATGAAGTCGGCGTCGATGCCGCGCGTTTCTTCTTCATCATGCTTGCACCGGAATCGCCGCTCACGTTCGATCTCGACCTCGCGGTCAAGCAGAGCAACGAGAATCCGGTCTACTACGTCCAGTATGGGCATGCGCGGATCGCATCGTTGATCGCGCACGCGCGCTCGAACCCCGAAACGGCGCGCTTTGTGGATGAAGCCTCGCGTGCCAAGCACCTCGACCGGCTCGTCGACCCGACGGAGCTTGCGCTAGCGCGACGTCTCGCCGAATGGCCTCGACTGATCGCACACGCAGCGCGTTCGCGCGCGCCGCATCTGCTCACCGCCTACGCGCGCGAGGTTGCGAGCGACTTCCATCAGTTTTATTCGGCGTGTAAGATCGTCAACGTCGGCGATGTCGAAACCAGCACGGCGCGTCTTGCGCTCTCGATGGCCGCGCAGTCCGTTCTTGCGAACGCGCTTGCAATTTGCGGCGTGAGCGCCCCCGATTTTATGGAGCGACGAAAGACCGAAGAGTAAGCGCACGACACTATCGTTGTCATCCTGAGCGTAGCGAGCGTAGTCGAAGGACCCGTACGTGCGTCCGCTAGTAACCGCCGGGGTTTTCGTACAGCTTCGCGGCGCGCGCCAGCATCGGCTTACGGTCTTCTTCGAGCACGTAGCCTTCTTTGATCAAGCGATCCAGCGACGCGCCGTAGCGTGTGAGAAATCCGGCGCTCGAACCGTAGCGTTTGGCGAGATCGTCGCCCCAGATCGGCTGCCACTCTCCGAGATTGCCGCACGTGTTGTTGATCGTCGTCGTGATCACCGGATTGAGCGAAACCGGAACCGGCTTGCCGATCGGATTCTCGACTTCGGGAAAACGCACGCCACCTTCCGGCTGCGCATCGGCATCAACCACCGGGACTTCGAGCGTCGAGCCCCTGAGCGGATTGAAGTGCTCGGTCTCCGTTGGCGCCGGGCCGAGCTTGAAGAGCGTAGTCGGCGGCAGCTCGGGAGCCGGACCAACTCCGCCGCCTAAACGGTGCGCAAGCTCGAGCACGATCGCGCGCATGTACGCATCGTATGCGATCGGATTGAGCCAAACGGGTTTGCCGCCGTTACATTCCATTTTCGTGAATGCGTTGGTCGAGCTTGCGCGGTTGCCGGTTGCGTGTGGACTCGGCCAGTCGTAGCGCCGCATGTTTTCCGGAAGATCGGTGGTGTCGGTGACGCTCGCGTGCACGCGGTAGAAATCCGTGTAGTTCGCGACGTCGATGAAAAACGGATCTGTTTTAGGATTGCGTAACAGTTCTTTCGCGCTGAGCACGGTCGGATTAACCGGATCGACGTACGGCTGCTGCGGCGTGTGATTCGCCTTCGCAAGCTGATTGAGCGCGAGCCAATTGCCGGTGCCGTCCATTGCGATCGCGCCCGCGTAAACGGCCTCGTGGTTTTGTGGGAACTCATTGAAGCCCTCGGCGACGAAGGTCTCGACGAACCAGCCGCTCTGCGAGATGCCGACCAGCAAGCGCGTGTGATACCGGGCAGCGAGCGCAGCGCCGAAATCGCGCACGATCGCTTCGCCGACACCTTGCGCAGTTTTCGGAACACCGACCGCGAGCGGATATTGCCACTGCACGCGCGCGTACGCGATGTGATGCTTGAACATCCATCCGTTGCCGAGACCAATCGGATAATCGGCCTTCGACGGACTCCCGGAAGCCGGAAAACTGTTGAGACGGCCGAGCACGAGAGGGTTCCCACGATTCTCGGGCTCGACGACGACGGTATCGCTCACGCCGGCCTTGGCGGGCTCGATGATCTCGTATTCAGCCGTGTACGCAAACGGATTCTTGCCGAGCCCATCGATCTTTTCACCCGGCGCGATGACGCCCGATAGCATCCCATACGTGCGGATGTACTGAACGCCGTCGAATACGCCGACCGGAATACGCTTCGTGAAGCGAAAAACGGTTACGCCCGAGAGTTGCTGGCTCGATGTTGCAAGCGTTGCCGACATCGAGAGCAACGCGCAAATCGCGATTGCGCGCAGCAGCTTCATGTGCGTTCCCGGATCGTTTCGTGAATCTCGATATCGATCTCGCGCTCGCCTTTGTGCAACTGATGTTCGTGCTCGTGTTCGGCCGATCGGGGACCGAAATCGTGGCGCGAAAGCCACGGCCGCACGAAGATGCGCCAGAGAACCTTGCCCATCGCCGCCGCAGGAATGCCCAGGATTAGGCCTGGCAAACCGAGCAGCTCACCCCCGGCGAAGACGCCGAACATGACGGCGATCGGCGAGACACCGACGTGCGGCGCCATGATCTTCGGTACCAGCACATTGTCAGCGATGCGCGAGATCACGAAGACGACGATCGTCACTTCCCAGACCATCGCGAGGCCCTGCGGCGCGGCAAGAACCGCCGCAATGACTTGCGCAACGATCATCCCGACGAACGGCACGGCGTACGCGATCCCGCACAACACGCCCACCAACAGCGCGAACTTATATCCGAACGCCCACAGAATCAGCCACGTCGAAACACCGACGATCGCGCACAAGATCGATTGTCCCGCGACGAAGCCGCCGAAGATGTGCACGATCTCATCCAGCACCTGCGCGACCTCGTGCTCGCGCGAATGCGGCACGATCGAAAGCAGTTGCTGGCGAATTCGCTCGCCGCTTGCCAAGAAGAAAATCGAAAGAATGATCGCCGAGAGCAGCACGAACATGACGCCGATCGTGCTGACCAGCGCGGGATAGAGTCCTGCAACGGCAGCAGTTCCCCACTCGGATATCTTGGAATCGATCACGCTGCGAATGTCGATGAGACTTGGCGGCAGCATCCCTTTGCCGACGTGGTGCTCCAAATTCGTTTGGAAGCTCACCAGCGACTGTTCCGCCGACGTCATCTGATCGGGCAGCGCTCCCAAAACGGCCTGTGTTTGGGAAAGGCCGGTCGGAATGACGAGAAGCCCGATCAGCGCCACAAACATCATGATGACGAGGTAGACGCTCGTTATCGCAAGGCCGCGCTTCATCCAACGTTCGAGAAATTGCGTCACCGGGTGGACGCCCAGCGCAATCACCGCGGCCGTTACGAAGATCTCAACGGTTTTGGGAATCCGCATCGCCAGCACGACCGCAAGCACGATCAGCAGCAAGCCCCAGACCGTTCCGATGATGCGGCGCAGCGTCCGCGGATTCAAACCAGTGGTTTGCACAAGAGCCTTCGTTCCGTGCGATATCCGCTCGCTGTATAAAGATCGAGAGCGGGGACGTTATTCTCCGTCACCATCATCGCAATCGTAGGTAACCCGCGCTCGCGCGCGAGGGCTTCGGCTGCGTTCAAGAGCGCCCGGCCGATTCCCCGGCGCTGGACGTCGGGTTCGACCGCCATGTATGCGACGAACGCTTGCGGCGCCATCGAGACTTCGTCGGGAAGCGAGTCCAGAAGGATCAGAAATCCGAGAGGCCGCCCCTCGGCCTCCGCGATCACGATCGAATGCGACTGCGCGAACGTAAACTCGAGCAGCTTCTCATACGAGAGCGCGACAAGCGGCTCCATGACCTGGCGGAACGGTGACACGCTCGTCATCGCAACGCGAATCCCCAGATCGCGCACGTACTCGCGATCCGATTCGTCACCTGGCCGGATGCGGACGCTCAGGACGACTTCCAAGTGGGAAGCAATTTTTCGAACGCGGTCAGTACAGCGTCGTTCTCTTCGGGCGTTCCGACCGTGATGCGCAGGAAACCCGGCAACCCCAGCGCGTCGCCGGAGCGCACGGCTATCCCGAGCTTGAGCAGATCGACATATGCGCGGTTCGCCTCAGTCGGAACCTGGACGGCGATAAAGTTCGCAGCGCTTGGATAGACGAAAAGGCCGAGCCGTTTGAACTCGCGCTCCAGACGTTCGCGCTGTTCCGCGTTGATCTTGACGCTCCGCGCCACGAACGCGTCGTCGTCGAGTGCCGCGAGCGCAGCGACAAGCGATGCGCGCGTCACATTGAACGGCAGGCGAACCTGCTGCATGTAGCCGATCGCGTCTGCCTGGCCGATCACGTAGCCGATGCGCAGCGCCGCGAGACCGTAGGCTTTCGACATCGTGCGATAGACGAGCGTATTCGGCCGGCGCATTGCAAGCGCGACACCGTCCACGCCGTTCGGCATAAATTCACGGTAGGCTTGATCGAACGAGAGCAATACGCCGGCCGGGAGACGCGCCAGAAATCGCTCCATTGCCGCGGGCTCGATCGACGTCGCCGTCGGATTGTTCGGATCGCAGATCAGCACGAGTTTCGTGTTCGCGTCGATCGCATCGGCCATCGCGTCGAGATCGTGCACGCCGTCTTTGAGCGGAACTTGGATCGATTCGGCCTCGCGCAGCTGCGCGTTCTGCGGAAAGAGCGAGAACGTGGGCGCCGCCATAACGACGCGCTCGCCGCGATCGACGAAGGTTTCGAACATCAGCTCCAAGAGTTCGTTGCTGCCGTGTCCGACCGTCACGTTCTCGGGGCCAACACCGAGTTTTCGCGCCAGTTTTTCGCGCAGCTCCTGATATTGGTTATCGACGTAGATGTTGAGATCGCCCAGAGTCTTGAGCGCCTCGAGCGCGCGGGGCGACGAGCCCAGCGGATTCTCATTTGACGAGAGCTTGATCAGCCGCTCGATGCCGTATTCGCGGCGCGCTTGCTCGAGCGTCGTCCCTGGCCGATACGATTGTCCGTCGCGCACGGCGCGGCGCACGATCCCTGCGGCAGGCGAAGCTACCTGCTCTTTCATGATGCGAGAAAACGCGAGCCGGGTTCGGTGATCGGCTCGCCGGCTTTGCATTTCGGGCATTCTTCCGGTGCAAACGAGGCGATCGGCAGATCGACGAGCGCGATCGTCGGCAAACCGAATTCGACCGGTTCGCGCCGGACGATCACGCCCAGAGCGACTGCTTTTGCGCTCGATTTGCGCACGATGTCGAGGACTTCTTTAACGGAAAGACCCGTGGTCACGACATCTTCAACCACGAACGCACCGTCTTGCGGACCCAGCGTAAAGCCGCGGCGCAGCGTCGGCACGCCGCCTTCTTTCTCGACGAAAATCGCGCGCACGCCCAGCTGTCGCGCAACTTCGTAGCCGAGTACGATGCCGCCGACCGCTGCGCTCACGACGACGTTTGGACGCGGAGATTGCGGCAAACGCGCGATCATCTCCCCGGCGATACGCTCGACGAGCTTAGGATGCTCGAGAATCCGGAATTTTTGGATGAACTGCGCGCTGTGCCGTCCGGACGAGAGCTTGAAATGGCCGCTCAGCAGCGCACCGTTTTCTTCGAGCGCGCGCGGCAGATCGAAGGTCGCGGTCACGCCGGCACGAGCTCCGCGAGAATCGCCTGCGCAGCTTCCCGCATGTCCTTCGCTTCCAGAATCGGACGCCCGACCACGATGTAATCGCTGCCGGCGGCGCGCGCATCGCCCGGCGTCATCACGCGCCTTTGATCGCCAAGCGACGTGCCTGCCGGACGTATTCCCGGCGTTAGCGCCTTGAATTCCGTTCCGAAGAAGCTCTTGAGATCGCGAACCTCCTGAGGACTGCAGATCACGCCCGCGCAACGCGCATCGCGTGCAAGCGCGGCGAGACGCGTCGCGTTCTCGCCCGGTCCGCCCTGGAGTCCGAGCTCGCGCAGATCTTCGGGCGCGATGCTGGTCAGCACCGTGACGGCGAAGATCTCGGGCGGATCGATCCCAAGCTCGAGCGCGCGCTGCTCTGCGGCTTCAACTGCAGCCATCATCATCTCGCTTCCCCCGAGTGCATGCACGTCGATGATGCGCGCGCCCGGTTGTACGAGCTGCCGAATCGCGGCCGCGACCGTTCGCGGGATATCGTTCAGCTTCAAGTCCAAGAAATACGTCGCGCTGCGACGGAGCAGCTCGGCGCGAATCTCGTCGCCATACGCGAAGAAGGCTTCCATACCGACCTTGTACATCAACGGCAATCCGTCAAGCCTATCCAAGACCGCTGTTGCGTCGGCGAAGGTCGGCGTGTCGAGCGCGACAATCAGTTCGGGCGCGCTCATCCTGCATCTCCTTCGTATTCGTCAGCATTGCGGAAGCCGACGTTGGCTTTTCCGACGATATCGCTTAGCGCGGCGAGATCGCGTTCCCGTAGATAATCTTCGAGCTCGGCGACGATTCGCGACGGAATCCGCGGATCCGTGAAGTTCGCAGTTCCGATCGAGATCGCCGATGCGCCGGCCAGAAGGAATTCGAGTGCGTCGCTCGTCGTCTCGATCCCGCCTTGTCCCACGATCGGAACGCGTACCGCTCGAGCGACTTCGTAGACGGCGAGGACTGCGATCGGACGGATCGCCGGCCCTGAAAGCCCGCCGGTCACATTCCCGAGCCGTGGCTTCCAGCGCTCGACGTCGATTGCCATCCCGCGCACCGTGTTGATGACGGCGAGCGCGTCGGCGCCGGCGGCTTCGGCTTCGCGCGCGATCGATCCGATATCGGTGACGTTCGGCGAGAGCTTGACTATCAGCGGTTTACGGACGACTTTTCGGACGGCTTTGACGACTTGCCCGGTCAGATTCGGATTGCAGGCAAACGTCTCACCTTCGGAGGCAACGTTCGGACACGAGATGTTGACCTCGAGCGCATCGATTTCGTCGCGGGCGGTGAGACGCTCTGCGACCTCGACGTAGTCCTCGACCGAAAATCCCGCCACGCTCCCGATCACGGCGCACGGACGATCGGAAAATTTGCGAACTTCGTGCTCGAGATAGTAGTCGATCCCCGGATTTTGCAAGCCGATCGCGTTGAGCATGCCGCTGGGCGTCGGAACAAGGCGCGGCCCGACGTTACCGAGTCGCGGTTGACGCGTCACACTCTTGAGCACGACTGCGCCGACGCGCGCAAGGTCGATGAAGGGCGAGTACTCTTCACCCGAACCGTAGCAACCGCTGCCCATCAGCGTCGGATAGGCGAGTTCGAGCGTGCCGATCTTCACCCCGATCCGCGGCTTCGCGCGTTCTACGACCATCGTAGCTCCGATGCCCAAAACACGGGGCCTTCCTTACACACACGTGCGTTGACATACGGACGCGGCTCGTGGACGCTCGCTTCCGGAAAATGTGGCGCTTGCGCGCTTTTGCGATCCAACGGTACGACGCAGCCCCAGCATGCGCCGACGCCGCAGCCGAATGTTTCTTCGAGCGAGAGCTGCGCTGGGATGTTGCGGTCTACGGCGAGCGCAGCGACCGCGCGCAACATCGGCGCGGGACCGCACGCGAGCAACAGTTCGGGCGCTGCGTCGCGCACGAGGTCGGTAACAAAACCGTGATGCCCAAGACTTCCGTCATCGGTCGCGACGACCACCTCACAGCCTGCACTCTCGAAAAGCTCGACGTCAACGAGCGCTTGCGCGGTGCGCGCGCCATAGTATAGGGTCGTTTTCGCCGATTGCGCGACACACCGCTCGGCCGCGAGCAGTACCGACGCAAGCCCGACACCACCGGCGACGATTCCCACGCTGCGCGGTACGCGATCGAGGAAGAATCCGTTGCCGAGCGGTCCGAGCAGATCGAGCTGATCGCCGGCGGCGAGCGATGCCAATTCTTCGGTACGTGGGCCTGCGACAACGATCATCACACTGGTACGTTGGTCATGGGCCTCATAGATTCCAAGGGCCGTTGCAGGCAGTGCACCGCGCGGCGGAATGGCCATTACGAATTGCCCTGGTCGCACTACCGCGCTAAGTGCCGGAGCGTACAAGCTGAGGATAACGATTCCAGGATGTGGCTCCCGGCGTTCCGCGACAATTGTGTCGTGAACGCGAGGAACGGGCGCCGTGTCTGGCGTCACAAGAAACTCTCTTCTTCCGACCTTAGTGCCACCCCCCTGTCACAATCTTTACTCCATCTTCTAACCAACCCACTACCGCTAAGCGAAACGCTTTCGGTACACTCACGTTGATAAGGGTAGGGAACCCGCGGAAAGGAGGATCCCGGAATGGCTGGTCTGGTGGTCTTCAAAACCCTAGCCGACGCGCTCAGAGCGGGCTATCAGGTTTATGACCGGACGCCTGAGGGCTATCTCGTTCGCACGAGAACACAATCCGGATGGGCGATGGCGCTCGTAACTTGCAAATAGCCGTCTTCATTTAAAGCTCTTATTCGTCTTTAAAGATCTCAGAGGTGCTAAGGCACCTCTGATCTTTTTTTGCCACTTGCTCTGGAATGTGGACCGCATTAAAGTTAGAGCGCCCCGCTGGGATGGCTACGCGGGCTGGGTAGAACTGCCGTCGAAAGGTAGCTATGGTGAGTGAGATTGCGACCGAACGCAAATTCAAGATCCTAGTCGTCGAGGACGATGCGGCGATTTTGCGCGTCCTGCAATTAGAGCTGGAGCACGAAGGCTACGAGGTCGAGGTCGCGCGTGACGGACTCGCGGGTCTGGAAAAAGCGCTCAAGGAGCCCGATCTCGTCATTCTCGATTTGATGCTCCCGAAGATGGACGGGCTGGAAGTCTGCTCGCGCGTCCGTTCCAAGAGTGCGGTGCCGATCATCATGCTGACGGCCAAGGACCGCATCCCGGATCGGGTCGCGGGCTTGGATACCGGCGCCGACGACTATCTGACCAAGCCGTTTTCGATCGATGAACTGCTGGCGCGCATCCGTGCGCGCCTTCGCGAAAAGCACCCGACGTCCAACGTGCTTGAAGCGGCCGATCTCGTCATGGACCGCGACCGGCATGAAGTGACGCGCAGCGGCAAGTCGATTCAGCTGACGGCAAAAGAATACGCACTGCTGGAGTATCTTCTGCTGCACCGCAATAAGGTGCACACGCGCGACGAGCTCTTCAACGGCGTGTGGGGCAGCGATTTTCTCGGCGATTCCAACTTGATCGACGTCTACATCCGCTATCTGCGCGGCAAGATCGACGAGGACTACGAGCCCAAGCTGATCCAGACCGTGCGCGGAGTGGGGTACGCGCTTAAAGTCTAGAACGCCGGCGGCGTGAATTCGCTCAAGTGGCGAATCGCGCTCGCATACGCCGGGCTATTCGTCCTCGCGCTCGCGCTTGCGGCCATCGCGATCAATATCGCGTTCCGCACGATTCTTCTCAATCAAGCTGAGGTCCGCACGCAGCTCGTCGCCACGCAGATTCGCCGCACGATCGAGCCTTTCGGACTTGTGACGAGCGGCTCGGATCAGGCTATTGCGGCTTTCGTCGCGACGCAAAGCAATTTAGAATCCTGGTCGTCGGCAACGACGCTCGTACAGATCGACAACCCGCAAGGCCAGCCGATCGGCAAGAGCAGCAACACCGGCTCGTTCATCTTCCCGCCGGACAGAACACTGAGCGTCAAGGACCACACCAAAACGTATATTCTCGGCGATCTGCTCGTCCACGACGAGGCACTGGTCGAGAATAATCACGTCATCGCGATCGCGCACATCGGCGAACGCCTCGACGCGATGCGCGAGGTGCTGGCCAACGCGCGCAACATTCTCGTGATCGTAACGATCGCGGCGTTTTTTCTGGTGGTTCTGGCCTCGATTGCGATTGCGACGCTGGTGCTCGATCCCGTCAAACGATTGACGGACGCAATGGAAGAGATCGGATCCGAGCAACTCGGACGGCGCATCGGGTGGAGCGGACGCAAAGACGAGCTTGGACGTTTGGCGGCAGCCTTCGACCGTATGCTCGATCGCTTGCAAGCCGCGTTTGCGCGCGAGCGTCAGTTCATTTCGGATGCTTCGCACGAGCTCAAGACGCCGCTCACCGTCATCAACGCGAACGCGCAGATGCTGCAGCGCTGGGCGGACCGTGACGACCGGATCCGAGCCGAGAGCTTGACCGCGATCATCGACGAAAGCGCCGGACTCGCCGGGATGGTTAATGGCATGTTGCTTCTGGCCAAGGCCGATTCGGGCGAACAGATTCCGAAAGAACCGCTCGACTTGAACGCCGTCCTGCGCGACACCGTCGAATCGGCGCACGCCAAAGCCGACGGGAAAAATCTCGCGCTCGACTTCGAGCCGAGTACGAACGGCGCAATCGTCTACGGCTCGGAATCGCTCTTGCGCCAGCTCTTCGGAAACCTGATCGACAACGCGATCAAATTCACGGATCAGGGCGGCGTGCGCGTCCGTCTGAGCGCGAACCGTGATGAGGTCGTCGGTCAGGTGATCGATTCGGGAAGCGGGATCGACGAGGAGTCGATCGACCGCGTTTTCGACCGATTCTACCGGACCGACAAGTCCCGGACCCGCGCAGTCGAGGGCACAGGGCTCGGCCTTGCAATCGTACGCAGCATCGCCCGAGTCCACTCCGGGAGCGTCCAGGCAGCCAGGCGCCCGGAAGGCGGCTCGATTTTCACCGTCCGCCTCCCCCGCGAACGCTAAACGAATCCCAATGACCGGCCTTAATCGCGGGGTGTACGCTCGCTTCGTGGGTCCGAGACTCGTGGCGCGAGGGGCTGCGGCAGCAGCTTTGTTCGCCTTGTTTCTTTTCGGGACGGGCCGCGCAGCGAGCGCGGACTCGCTGCTGATTGATGCCGCGAACCAGCCCGTCGTCCTGATCCAGCACAGCGCACCGATCACGATCCGGACCTGGGACCGCCCGCAAGTCAGCGTCGACGACGGGGGCGCCGAGCCCCCGATCGTCCAGCGCCGTCCGGGCGGCCGGGCACCGGGAGTCTCCCCGAATGTCCCCTACTCGGTCCCTATCCCGGCCGTCTCAATAGCGGATCCAGCCGGCGGTCAGCCCGTCACACTCGGACCCGAAGAGTTTCCGGTGCAAATCCCGCCGGGTTCGCACGATACGCTGCGTATTCAAGTTCCGCCCTATCAGTCGACGGTTTACGTCCCCGCGGACACGTCGGTGCTCTCGATCAACGGCACGAGCGGCACGCGCATCGAGAACTATCACGGACAGCTGATCGCGCAGCAACGAGCCGGACCCCTCGTGCTGCACAACGTCAGCGGCGATGCGTTCATCCAAAATCTGCGCGGCCAGATTTTCGTCGTCGATTCGCAGTTCGATCGTCTGCGCACGCGCACCGCATTGAACAACATGATCTTCCAGCGTTGCGACGTCAAACAAATCGAAGCGACGAGCGAGCGCGGCTCGATCGTCTATAACAACGGCTCGTTTCAACCCGGACTCGCGCGTTTCGAAACGGTCACGGGCCACGTCGCGCTCGGCGTTAACGGCGGCGCCAACATTGCCGTCAAAGGGCAACCCGGCCAGATCTATCAGAACTTCGATCATCCCTCGCAATTCAACGATCGCAACGGTGAGGCCAACGCGCGCGTCGGCGGCGGCGGCCCGCTCGTCAACGTCGTCACACGGCAGGGGCGTGTCTATCTCTACGACGGCTCGCTCATGACGCGCCGTCAGCTTCCCGCGCATTGGGGACAAGTGCGCGCACCACTTGAACGCGCGCGCCAACAACACGAAGTCGGCCCACCGGTTTATCGAAGACCGCCGTAAATGACGGCGCTTCTTCTCGCGGCCATGCTCGCATTTCCACCCCCGGATTTTGCGGCATTGCGGGACGCCTGGGAGAATACGATCCATGCACGGCACCTCGATGAATGTGTTGCGCTCTACGCGCCCGATGGCACGTTCGTGCTCGCGGATGGCACGCGTTTCACAGGCCGCAAGGCGATCCGAATGCTCTACACCGGCGCGATGAAGACGTACGTTAGCGATCTGCACTTTCACAGCGTCGCATCGCACGCGGACGGCGATCTTGCTTACGATAGCGGACGCTGGACCGAAACGTTGACGCTGCGCGCAACCGGTAAGATCAAGAAATCAAGCGGCTCGTATATGACCGTTTATCGTTACGAAGACGGCTCTTGGCTGATCGCCGAACAAGTCTGGACCTCGCCCGACAAGGATTAATCTAGGGCGCGCAACCTTGATTCTGCCATTCTTTGAATTTGGCGCACATATCGGGCGTCCATCGCTCGCCGGTACTCGGAGGCGGCATCGTGCCTTCGCTGACCGTTTTGTAGATCGCGTCGGCGCTTTTCGTCACGGTGTCTTTATCCGAGAGATCCATGCCGGCGCGTTTCATGTGCGCGACGTCGATGTCGGTGAACATGGGCCGGATATCTTTGGCGAAGCTGAGTCTGTCCATGGGTACGGATAGGGGCACAAGGTCCGCCGAAACCTCCTGAAAGATGACAGGGTCGTGCGACTCGCTGGGAAAGGAGCGCGCTATGGCCACCGATACGCAGATCGTGCGAAAAGCCAACATTCATTGGGAAGGCGACATCGCCCACGGACGCGGGAAGATTTCTACCGAGAGCGGCAAGGTAGCGGCTGAGTATTCGTTCGGAACTCGATTCAGCGGAGAGCCAGGAACGAACCCGGAGGAGCTGCTCGGCGCGTCGCACGCCGCATGCTTCACGATGGCGCTAAGCGCTGAGTTGACGCGCGCCGGACATGCGCCGAAATCAATCAACACGGCCGCGCTCGTCCATCTCGAGAAGGCCGGAGACGGTTACGAAATTCCATCGATCGAACTCACGACGAACGTGAGTGCGGATGGCTTGTCCGATGCAGACTTTCAGAAACTCGCAGTGCAAGCCAAGGAGAACTGTCCGTTGAGCAAGGCCTTGCGCGCCGTACCGATTTCGCTAAAAGCGACGCTTGCATGAACGTTCTCGTCATCTTCGATGGCTCGGACGATGGCCTTGCGGGGCTCCAGCGCGCAGTCGACATGTTGAAAGCCGCGGGTAACAAGCACGAGATCGTTGCATCGGTGGTTGGATGGCCTCCGCGCAAATCGCCGATCTGGGACAAAGCCTTCGACAAGCATCCGATCTTCGACGACCTGCACCGTGCGATGGCCGAAGTTGCATCGAAGGAATTCAGCCGTTTAAAAGAATTGTTCGCAAGCGTCGGCAACGTCACGACCGAGTATCTCGAAGGCGATCCTGTGACTGAGATCGTTGCGCTGATCGACCGGCAGAAACCCGACCTATTCATCGCCGGCCTGACGCGTGGTCCGGACTCCGACAGCGTCTTATCGGGTGCATTTGGAATCCTACGCCGTACGACGGTGCCGGCGTTCCTGACGTTCGGAAAAGTTTAGACTAGCTCGGTTTCGAGATCGAGCGTCCAACCGTCGCGCGCGGCATAGACGCGTAGTCCAAGCTCGTCTTCGAGCGATTGGGCAAGCTTGCGCGGGTCGGCTTCGAGCATGCGCGTCCCAAAGTGCGTGAGAACTGCAACGCGCGGACGCACCGCGGCGATGATCGACTTTGCTTGCTCGAACGTCATATGGTCGACGTCGAGTTTGTCTTCGTAACGCAGAACGTTGACGATGAGCGCGTCGGGCTTGTACGCCGTGTAGTCGGTGATCAACCCGTCGAAAAACCGGGTGCATGGAAGATATGAGACGCGCACCTCGCTGCCGTTATTGGGATAGCGTAAGTGTAAGCCGTACGTCTCGACCGGATGCTTGTGCTGAATCGAGCCCGTAATCTCGACTTCGCCGATTTGATATGGTCCGCCGTGCTCGCGCAGTTGGTCCCAACGCGGCACGAAGCGCCGCAAGTACGGAAAGATCACGGGATCGCCTTCGACTGCATCCTGCGGAGCGAGCACCATTCCGCGCGGCCGCCATCCGCCTTGCGACATGGCTTCGATCATCACGTTGACGTCGGCGGAATGATCGAGATGCTTGTGCGAGAGGATGATTGCGTCGAGCTTCTGTGGCTCGCACGGCGGAACGTGCGAAAGCGCGCGCACGAGTGCACCGGGACCGGGATCGACGTGAATTTGCGTGTTGCCGAAACGCCACCACATCCCACCCGAGGCGCGAATCTGACGCGCTACAACGAAACGCGCGCCGCCTGTTCCTAAGAAGAGGATGCTTTTCGTAGCGAGAGCCCCATATATGCGATGTCGTACAGCGTTCCGTCCGACGCCTTGGCGTGATCGATCAACAAGCCTTCGTGACGGAAGCCGAGTTTTTCAAAGACGCGCACGGTGTCACGATCTTCCACCAACATGCGCGCGACGATCCGCTCGAGCCCCAGCTCGCCCGCAAGCAGGATCGTTCGATCGACGAGCAGCGTGCCCAAACCCAATCCACGCGCTTCGTTCGAAACGACGACGAGGATGCTGCCGAGATGGCGCTTCCACTTTGCCGCATCGCGCTGCAGAACGGTGAATCCGATGATCTTACCGTTACGGCGCGCGACCGCGCCCACAGCATTGCTCTTGTTCGCCGGATCGGTCCAGCGCTGAATTACAGCATCATCGTTGATATCGAATCCGACGAAAAGCAGATCGCGCTCGGGAAGCGCGCGAAGCAGTGCGGCGACCTCCGATTCGTCTTTCCGGTCGAGCGGTTCGATCGTGACGTTCGAGGCATCACGCAAACGTTGACCCGGCGCGCTCATCGCGGCGGCTCTTGCGCTAAAAAGAAAGCGGCCCCTTTACGGGGCCGCTCCGAGATAGCCGGTCTACTTTTTCTTGCGCTTCGGCTTAGTTTGACGAGACCGTTGGGCGCTGGATCTCTTCGACGCGCTTGGCAAAGCCTTCGTAGGTTTGATCGGCGGCGTCTTTGACGTAGTTGATGTTGCTGATTCCGGTGCGAAAGAGCCCACGCGTCGTTTCGACGGCCGTTTCTTGCCACTCCGAACCCTGCTTCGCAAGCTTCTCGGCAAGCGCAGCGGACTCGGATCCGGTCTTTTGCGCAGCTGCGACGTTCAGCTCGACGAGCTGTCCGGCGCGCTCGAGATTCTCTCGATACGCTGCCTCGAACGCGGTCGAGGTGTACGGACGCGACATGATCTCATACGACGACTTCATGTGCTCGAGGAAACGGTGGTTCGCATTCGCAGCGGCTTCCATTAGGAGACCGTACGTGCCGCTCATGAGGTCCAGATAGCTCTTGGTTTTATCGTTACTCATCGTTCTTTTTACTCCACTTTCCGGTGTAGAGACTGAAGAACGCGTCCAAGTTCGACCGGTACTGTTCGAGCGACGAGCGCCAGATATCGAGTGCCGCTGCACCTGCGTCCGTGAGCGTATAGACACGTCGCGCCGGACCCTGCTCTTTGGGGTCCCACCATGACGTGATGTAGCCGTCGCGTTCGAGTTGCCGGAGCGCCCTGTAAACCGTCCCCGGATCGGAGACGACCGCGAAGTTTTCCTTGAGAGCTTTCATGATCTCGTAGCCGTGTAGTTGATAGCCCTTGAGCATCACCAGCAGCCACGCCATCAGGTAGTTCTTGGGAGTCCCTCGCGGAGGGAGCCCGGCTTCCTTACTCCGGGCGGGGTCGGTATCGTTCTTCATCTCTGAGTTTGGGATAGTGGCATTTTACACCTATATGCAATACCGGGTCAAGAGCTTTAGGCGGCGGTTTCGGCGCTTGCGTCCTGCTCCGGAGCAGCTGAGCGGACATCGGTAACGAGCACCACGGCCTGGCCGTCGACGACTTTGACGCCGTCCTGGTTCGTGCACTGGGTGACCAGGGTGAGGACGCCCTTCTCGGCTCGAAATTTCGAGACGATCACGGTCGCGGTAATCGTATCCCCGAGGTAGACGGGCGCCAGAAAATTGACACTCTGGCTCAAATAGATTGTCCCGGGACCCGGGAATTTCGTTCCCAGAATCGCCGAGATATAGGAGACGGCGAGCATACCGTGTGCGATCCGCCGCCCGAAGCGCGTGCCGGCCGCGTACTCTTCATCAAGATGGACGGGGTTCGTATCGCCGGTAACTGCGGCAAACCCCTCGACGTCCGCAGCCGTGACCGCCCGGGTCAGCGAGGCACTTTGGCCTTCCGTGAAATCCATTACCAAAGAGCGTTCCTTCCACCGGGTTTGACTCCTCGGCATTTCCCAACTATATGCCCAATGTCACCCGCTCGAGGCAGCACGGAAAGCCGTGCGTAGCTACGGCTCGGTGCTAGCCGGGGGATCGGAGGCGGGAAACGTCTCGGCTACCTCTTTGTCATAGTCATCGAGCCCTTCGTCGATATCCAGGCCGTCAGGCGGCGTCTTCGTATCGTTCTCCATGGAGCTAGGCTATGATGGGCAGCCTCGGAAAATCCCCCACGATGATCCCTTGCGACGAACGGCCGAGCCACTTCTCAATGACCGTCGCGTAGACGCTGCGGAAGTCAGTCGTGTACTTGACGTCGCCGTTATCAAGATCGTCGAGCGACGGATGATTCGCGTACACGCCGCCCTTGATCGAGCCGCCGATCATGAACACGGGCGCAGCTTCGCCGTGATCCGTACCGCGGCTCGCATTCTCGGCGACGCGGCGTCCGAATTCGGAGAACGTCATCGCGAGCACACGCTTGTCGTTGCCGTGTGAGGCAAGATCCGCGTAGAAAGCAGCGACTGCATCCGAGAATTGCTCGAGCAACCGATCCTGCGTCGCCTTTTGATTCGTGTGCGTATCAAAGCTGCCGTGCGTGACGTAAATGATGCGCGTACCAATTTGGCTTCCGATCATTTGCGCGGCAAGTGCAAGACTGCGTCCGATGTTCGTCGCCGGATATTGGGCGTCGGTCTTGTAGTTGGCGACCAATTTCGGCAGCTCTTCGGAACCGCGTTGCGCGTTGACTTCGATCTCGGCAACCTTGCCGAGATATGGTGAGCTGAACGGCTGCGTCGTGTCGCTTAGCATCGAGCGGAACGCAGCGGCCCCGCCGGCTTTGCGATCGCTCGCGAGTCCGTAACCGCGCAGATTCCCATCGAGTGCCGGAACGTCGATCGTGCGCGACCCAAACAGCTCGGGAAGCACCGGCGAGACCGCGACGGCGTTGAAGAGATTGTCTTTCGGAAGACTCGCCGCGTCCAGATAGCGCCCGATCCAGCCGGTAGCCGAATATCCCTCCGGATCCGCGGTCTGCCAGATTTCTTGCGAGCGGAAGTGCGAGTGATCGGGCTTCGGATACCCGACGCCTTGAATCACGGCGACCTCTCCGCGGTCGAACATCGCCTTGAACGATTTCATGTTCGGATTGAGTCCGACCTGATCGTTGAGGCGAAGCACGTCGCCTTGTGCGACGCCGAGCATCGGGCGGTATTTGTAATACTGCGGCATCGAATACGGCACGACGCAATTGAGGCCGTCATTGCCGCCCTGCAAGTTGATCAGCACGAGGACGCGATCGTCACTCGGACCGGTTACGCCCGAAAGGGGCGCCTGCGCGAGCGCACGGCCGAAGAAGTCGGCGTTTTTCGCGACGATTCCCAAACCGGAGAGTGAGCCGAGTAAGAAGCCGGCGCGAGTCTGCATTATTTTCATTCTAAAGGCGCTCCGCCCCAGGCTCCGCCGAGCCCGGCGCTATTGCGATAACGTTTACATTCCCCAAGGGGGCTCGTAAGAACATTATCATGCTAGCTGGTACGCAGGCGTCGCCATCGCGAGATAGATCGCGCCGCGGATGCGTTCGTCGAAATTCTCGCCGCTAAGCATCGCCAGGGCCGATGTCCCGGCTCCACTGAGATAAGCGTCGAGCTGTGCGCGCGATGCGGGCGAGATGTCGCCTTGCAGTACCTGCGTCACGATGTGCGTCGAGAGTGCTTTCGGGTCCAGCGAGGCGCCCTGTGTGAGCCACGTCGCCGTCTGCATCATTTGCGGGTTCGCGCACAACGTGCTCGCGAGATTCTCCCGCGTTAAGAGCGTCCCACTGTTGATCCATGCTGCACCACCATCCCAACCTTTGACGTTCGGCGGATAGAAGAGACGCTGACCCATGCGAGTCATTGCGCCCAAAACGGGTTGCTCGATTGCCGCGGACGGCAGCGAGAACAGCTTGTAACTGCCGACGACGAATTCGGTCGGGCTCTTGACGAGCGCGCGATATGCGCGATCGGAGTGGAAGACGTTGCTGCGCAGCAACACCGACATCACCGGCGCCAGGTCGAAGTAGTTTTTTTTCAGCTGATATGCGACCGCATCGACGAGCTCCGGTTCCGGATCGCTATAGACGTAGAACTCGAGCAGTTTCTTGGCAAAGAATTGCGCCGTTGCCGGCTGTTGGAAAATGATGTTGACGATGTCGTCGCCGGTGAAGTTGCCGTTCTGGCCGAGAAATGTTTTCGAGTCGTTATCGTGTTGACGCGGATTGAAGACGAATTGATCGTCAGCGTCGAGCGTGTAGCCGGTAAAGGCGCGCGCCGACTCGCGAACGTCTTGCTCGGTATAGTTTCCGATGCCGAGCGTGAAAAGCTCCATCAGCTCGCGTGCGTAGTTCTCGTTCGGGTGCTGCGCGCGGTTGGCGCGATTGTCGAGGTATTTGAGCATCGCGGGATCATGCGAAACCGCGAGCGCCAATCTGCGAATGTTGCCGAGCGCATAGCTGCGGTAAAGCTGGTTCTGCGTCAAGACCTCTTGCGCAGTGATACCCTTGCCTTGGTAGGCGCTCGTGAAGTGACCGTGCCAGAACAGCGTCATCTTCTCTTGCAGCGGCGCCGGCGTCGCGATCATGCGGCCGAGCCACCATTGCATGAGCGCAACTGCGTTCTCGAAATGCGCCCGGCCAAGCATCTTGATCTGGTCGGCGCTCAGCCCCATTGCGCGCAGCTCTTTGCGCGGTGTGTCCTCCGCGAGCTGCGGCGTCGCTTCGAGCTGCGAGGTATCCGGGAAATGGATCAGACGCTCGACCGCCGCGTCTAGCGACATCGCGGCAAACGCAGTCACCTCGGCGGGGGAACCGCCGAAGCCGGCGCGCCGCAGCAAGTGCGCTGCCCCCCGCGCATTCCAAGAGCCGCGATAAGGGAGGAGGGCCGTCGGCGCATCAAGCGCGCCGGCCGGGCGAAAGCTACCCGAAGTGGTGGCGAGCATCGTCCTTAGGAGCGTAGCGGTCGCCGCGCCTTCGTGCTTGAAGAAGCGATGAGAATGACTCTGCTGCAAACCCACGTGGACCCCAGGGAGCCTTCCTTCGATCAGAACGCCACGACGATGGCGACGCTCGTGCGCGAGCTGCGCGAGCGCCTCGACGAAGCACAAGCCGGCGGCGGTCCCGAGGCAACCGAGCGTCATCGCTCACGCAACAAGCTGACCGCGCGCGAACGCATTGCGCGCCTCATCGATCCTGGGAGTGCGTTCCTCGAACTCTCCGCGCTTGCGGCGTACGGAATGTACGAAAATGCGTCGCCCAGCGCCGGGATGGTGACGGGGGTCGGCACCGTGAGCGGACGCGACTGCATCATCGTATCCAACGACGCGACCGTCAAAGGCGGCACGTACTATCCGATGACGGTCAAGAAGCATCTGCGCGCGCAAGAGATCGCGGAGCAGAACCATCTGCCATGCATCTACCTCGTCGATTCGGGCGGTGCGTTCTTACCGTTACAAGCCGACGTCTTTCCCGATCGCGAACATTTCGGACGCATATTTTACAACCAAGCCCGCATGTCGGCGAAAAAGATTCCGCAGATCGCCGCGGTGATGGGATCGTGCACCGCAGGCGGTGCGTACGTCCCTGCGATGTCCGATGAAACCGTGATCGTGAGCGGCACTGGAACGATCTTCTTGGGCGGACCGCCGCTCGTCAAAGCTGCGACCGGCGAAATCGTCTCGGCCGAAGAGCTGGGCGGCGCCGACGTGCACACGCGCATCTCGGGCGTCGCGGATCATCTCGCCGAAAACGACGAACATGCGCTCGGCATCGTCCGCGATATCGTTGCGCATCTCGGACCCGTGCGCTCTCCGGCCTGGGACGTCGCGGAATCGGTTCCTCCGCTACGCGATCCGCGTGAGATCTACGGCATCATTCCGCGCGACCTGCGCATCGGATACGACGTCCACGAAATCATCGCGCGGCTCGTCGATGCTTCCGCCTTTCACGAATTCAAGGCGCGTTACGGAAACACGCTCGTCTGCGGCTTCGCGCGCATCGAAGGCCACCCGGTCGGCATTCTCGCCAATAACGGAATTTTGTTCAGCGAGAGCGCGCTCAAAGGTGCGCACTTTATCGAACTGTGCGCGCAGCGTGGGACGCCGCTCGTTTTCCTGCAGAATATCAGCGGTTTTATGATCGGAAAAGCGTACGAAAACGGCGGCATCGCCAAAGACGGCGCTAAGCTCGTGACCGCGGTGTCGTGCGCCGAGGTTCCGAAATTCACGGTAATAATCGGCGGGAGCTTCGGCGCCGGAAATTACGGTATGAGCGGTCGCGCGTATTCGCCGCGCCAGCTGTGGATGTGGCCGAACGCGCGCATCTCGGTGATGGGAGGCGAACAAGCTGCCTCGACGCTTCTAACGGTGCGTATGGATGCGGATCGCGAACGAAACGGCAACACCTACAGCGCACAGCAGCAAGAGCAATTCAAAGCGCCGATCCTCGCGAAATACGAACAGGAAGGCAATCCGTATTATTCCACCGCGCGGTTGTGGGATGACGGCATCATCGATCCACTCGACACGCGCCGTGTGCTCGGCATCGGCTTGCGCGCCGCCTCACGCGGCCCGCGCGGCGATACGACCTTCGGCATCTTCCGGATGTAAATGTTTCACGCGCCCGAACGGCATGCGATTCTCTCACGCACGCAAATTGCGCGAATCGTTTTCGTATTCGTGCTCGGGGCCTTCGCGCTCGCGCGAACGCTGCCGGACGCGATCCGCGTCTTTACGCCGCTGACGGTTTTTGGCTACTACACCGATTCGGCCGGAGTCATCACCTCAGTCCTCAAGAATTCTCCCGCAGCAAAGGTGGGTCTGCGCGCCGGCGATCGCGTCGACGTACGTGATTTCGCACAAGCCGACCGCAAAGAAGGGCTGATCGGCAAAACATACAGCGCTTACAATTCGCAGCGGCACATGACGATCGTGCGCGATGGCGTGCGCATGTCGTACGAGATCAACGGTGTCCCCGAAGGCGTACCGACGCGCGGTGTCATCTTACTGCGCGAGCTCGTCGCATTCATCACGATCCTGATCGGAATGCTGCTCGCGATCGTGCGTCCCAATCGAGCCTCGCTCGGATTCTTCCACTTCGTGATCGGCGGCGAAGTCTACCCGAACGCGATGACGAGCATCTGGCTCGACTACCCGTGGCGCATGATCGTCGACGGGATAAACGACGTGCTCGTTGCCGGCGCGGCCGTCGGCCTCCTCATGTTTGCGCTCGGCTTCCCGCGTGACATTCCGGTACGTTGGCGCATCCCGGTCGACATCATCGGCGCACTCGTGTGGCTCGCGAGCGCGGCGCTGCTGCTCTCCGCGGATATCGGTGCGACGTACTTTGCGCGCCCCGCGCTCGCCGAAGCCCAAATCTACAACGGCGTTCAAAGCACGATCTACATCGGTGCGATGTTCGTCTTCATCGTAACGTTGATCCGCTCGCGCGGGTCGGACCAAATTCGCGTCGGGGCCGTGGTCAGCGCTTTCATGGTCGCGATCATCGGTTATCTGGTTGCGGAGCATTTCTATCCCGGACCACTCAAGTATTGGGAGTACGTCGCGCTGGAAGCGTTGCCGGTCATGCCCGCGCTAATCGTCTTCTACGGGGCGACGCGTTATCACATGATGGGGATCGACTTCCTCGTCAATCGCGCGCTCGTTTATGCGGCGATGATGGCCGCCGTCGTCGGCATCGTCGGCCTCGCCGAAGAGGGCTTCAGCTACTGGTTCGTGATGAACACGAACCTCGCGTACGCGATCATCATTGCCATCACGCTCGTCTTCGGAACATTTTTCGGAAAGATTCGCGACACGGTCCGGTTCGTCGTCGACCGCATGCTCTTCCGTGACCGTCTCTTTGCGCACGACAGTCTCGACGTGCTTGCGCGCGAGATCCCGCACGCGCTGGATCGCGATCGCATCGAATACGCGCTGACCTCAGCCGTACAGCAGGCGCTGCGGCTCCGTTGCGCCGTGCTGTTCGAACAGCGCGGCGATCATTTCACGGTCGTCGCCGACACGCATTGGCCTCCGAGCGCAACCTCGATTCCGCAAGACGACCCGGCGCTGCAGCGCGTCATCCAACAAGGCATTGCGCAATTTCTCTCGGAGCGCGACTACCTGCCGTGGTCGCCGGACCTCAAAGCCGTTGCGCCGCGCGTCGCGGTTCCGATCGACGTCGACGGCGGCTCGCCGTTCGTCGCGATCTACGGACTTGAGATGAGCGGCGTCGATATCGACCCCGACGAGACGCGAGCGCTCGAACGTTTGGCTGCGAGCGCTGCGATTGGATTTTCTAACCTCCGAACCCGCGAGCTTGCGCAGCATCTCGAAGAACTCATCAACCTGCGGACCGAAAACGAGCAGCTCCGCTCGCGGGTCGCCGAGCTCGAGAAGAACGGGGCCGTAAGCCGGCTTACGGAAGCGCCGCGCTCGCCTGCCTTAGAGTGAGCGGGTGATTGCCTTCAAAATGAGCGAGAACAAAGTCTTCTACCTCAAGAACAACCGGCTGTTCTCCGGCGTTGGTGATCGCGTCGATGACACGGCGCACATCTTCACGACCGTTCTGTATCCGGCCAAGACCGCGATCTTCGAGCAAGGCGACCCGACACGGCTCGTGTACCTCGTCAAGCGCGGTAACATCCGCATCTCGCGGATCACACCCGACGGCAAAGAGATCACGGTCGCGATCCTCGGCGCAGGCGACATCTTCGGCGAAGAGACATTGTTCGCAAAAGGTCAACGCACGACCGTCGCAACGACGATCGGCGAAGCGCTGGTGTGTACGGCACGCGCCGACGATCTGTTCGAACTGCTGTCGCGCGATCCCGAACTTGCACTGAACGTTGCCAAGATCGTACACGACCGGCTCGACGACGCGTCGGCGACGATCGAGGATCTCGCGTATGCGAAGGTTGCGGACCGTTTGATCAATCTCTTCGAGCGTCTCGCAGCCGAGCACGGTGTCGAAACCGCCGAGGGAACGCGCATCGACGTTCGTCTCACGCACGCCGATATTGCTTCGCTGATCGGAAGTACACGCGAGACCGTGACTGTCGAACTTGCGAACCTGTCGCGCGACGGACGGCTGCACAGCGATCATGGCATCTTCACGTTGCTCCATGAAAAGCACTAGGGTGACGCGCCGCGATGCCTTAGTAGCGGCAACGCTCCTTACCGGAGCGCTCACATTTGCGCGGCCGCGAGGAGCGAACGCGGCCGCGCGAACGCTCGATCCGATTCTAGCCTACGGCGACTGGCTCGACGTGCGGCCGACCGCAGAATCGTTGCAGGGCCGCGTCGTGCTCGTCGACGTCTTCACGTTTGCGTGCTGGAATTGTCAGAACGTCACGCCGAATCTGCGCACGCTTCATCGCACGAAGCCCAGCTCCGATCTCGTCATCATCGGCGTACACACGCCGGAGACGCCCTACGAGCGCGACCGTGCGAACGTCGTCGCCAACCTCAAGCGGCTCGGCATCACCTGGCCCGTTGCAATCGACAACAACTCGAAGTTATGGAACACGTACGGCGTCCAGTATTGGCCTACGCAAATGATATTCGATCGCAACGGCAGGCTGCACACGACCGTCGTCGGCGACTCGCAAGATGCCGACGTCGACAAAGCGATTGCCCTTTTGTCATCCCGAGCGTAGGCGCGTAGCGCCGTAGTCGAGGGAGCGCGATAACTTTGCAGGACGCGGCGATCGTCACGCCTGAAAACGCGACCATGACGCTCGCTCCGGAAAAGACATGGTCGGTACCGCAACAGCTCTTTGCAAGCATGCCGTGGTACGATCTGCCGGAAATTCGCGAAGCGACGGATGCGTTTTGGACTGCGCTCCGCACCAAGCTCGCCGAACGCGGGATCGAAGACCTTCCGCAGCGGCTGGACCGCGACGTACCGTACGGCGTCGATTGGAACAGCAAGTGTCTTTTCACGCAAACCTGCGGCTATCCGATCTTCACGACCGCGCGTACGCAATTTCACGTGCTGGGAATCCCATGCTACACGGCGCCCGGATGTGACGGCCGCTTACATCGCAGTTTCATCGTCGTACGGGCGAGCTCGAACGCGCGTGATATCGAATCTCTGCGTGGCGGCACATTCGCGATCAACGAACCTGATTCCAATTCAGGTATGAATCTGCCGCGACGCCTCTTCGCGTCATATCATCGCGACGGGCGTTTCTTCGAAGAACGAGTCGTAAGTGGCAGTCACGCCGCGAGCATCGAGCTCGTCGCGGCCGGTCAGGTGGACGCAGCAGCCGTCGATTGCGTTACGTACGCACTCTTGCAGCGCTATCGACCTGATGCTGTTGCCGAAACGCGTGTGATCGCTGAGACGCCAGCGTCGCCGGCGCCACCCTTTGCAACCTCCGCACGGATCGACGCGAGCATCTTTCGCATCCTACGCCAAACGCTGACAAGCGTGATTCACGATCCGCAGGGTCGCGAGATCTGCGAACCACTGATGCTCGGCGCCGTCGAGCTCGCAGACGAATCAGCCTACGCGGTCGTGCTCGAGTACGAACGCGAGGCCGAGCTCATCGGATATCCGGCGCTGCTCTAAGTATAAAGCGTGCCTTGCTCGACGAAGCAAAGCTGGTTTCCCCAAGGATCGATGACGTAGAACGAGCGCTCGCCCCACGGACGCTCGAGTACTTCACTTGCCGGTTCGTCGTGCACCATGAACGTCGCGAGAGCGTCGAGCGCCTTTGCACGCTTGTGCGCGGCATGGACGTCGTCGACCGCGAAATAGAGAGTCGGGCACGGTTGTGGATTTTCGCCGCCCGCCGAGACGTCGAGGACCGACAGTGTTACCTCACCGATATCAAAATAATGGCGCGCGCCGGGATGGCGTTTCCCCGGCATGTCGAGCAGCTCTGAATAGAACGCGGTCGCTTCATCGATACCGGCGACCTCGATGCTGACCCGGAAGAGTGTCATCACGTATCGTAGTGCCTCCCATGCTTAGGGTTCGTCCTCTGACGCCCGATCTCTGGCCGGCGCTCGAGGATCTCTTCGGCCCGCGTGGCGCAACGGACGGCTGCTGGTGCATGTACTGGCGCATCGGCAAAGAGTACAAGAAGCGCGAACGCTCTGAGAACAAACGCGCGTTCGGGCGCATCGTCAAGCACGGTCCGCCGCCGGGATTGCTCGCCTTTGAGGGTGAGCTCGCGGTTGGCTGGTGCCAGGTGACGCCGCGCGCCGACCTCCCAATTCTCGATCAACGACGCGTCTCACCACGAGTTGACGATTTGCCCGTTTGGTCACTCTCGTGCTCTTACGTGCGGAAGGGCTACCGTCGTAAAGGCATCGTGTCGGCATTGATCGCCGCCGCGGTCAAGGAAGCTAAGCGCGCAAAAGCACCCGCGCTCGAAGCATACCCCTACGTAACAAGACAACCCGTGTACGTCGGATTGCTATCGACGTTCAAGCGTGCGGGATTCGAAATCGTGGCTCGACCCACGCCGAGCCGCGCAATCGTTCGGCACAATCTAGGAGCCTAAATTCCAGCGTACCACTCGTAGCCGTTATCTTCCCAATAGCCGCCTTTGCCTTCGCCGATCGCGGAGAATGACGCAACGAGCTCGATGCGCCGCACCCATTTCGCGCTCTTGTAGCCGAGTTGCGTGGGAACGCGTAACCGCACCGGTGCGCCGTGCGCGGGATCGAGGGACGCGTCGTTCAGTTTGAGAGCAAGCACGGTCTGCGGATGCGCTGCTTCGTGCAAGTCGAGGCTCTCGTAGTAGAGCGACATGTCGGAGGTCGTATCCATACAATGGAACACCGCGTAGCGCGCGCCGTGCTGCGGCATCGCCATCGCGATTGCATCGCCGAGTCGGACGCCGGACCATTTGCCGATCGCACTCCATCCTTCGACGCAATCGTGGCGTGTGATTTGCGTCAGCTGCGGCATCGCGCGCAGTTCCGCAAGCGTGAACGCTTGCGGCCGATCGACCAGTCCGTCGACGATCAGCTTATAGCCGCGAAAATCGTCCGTCGCCCAGCGCGTATATTCCGTCGTCATCGGCGGATCGAAACCGTTCGTGCGAAAATCACGGTCGACTGCCACGTCCGTATAAAGACGAGCCATTCCGCGCGTCCCGATGATGCGGTGATCGAGCGGCTGAACGACGCCGAGCGCGTTGTGAATCCACGTCGTTTCGTTGAGCTTGTTGCCGAGATGATAGCCGCATCCCGTTAGCCCAAGCGATGCGAGGAAGAAGCCGCGCTTCACGGTCCGACTCCGTCGTGTTTGCCGAGCCGATACCAACCCGTGATCATCGACTTGAGATTCTCGATCGGCCGCGTCGTGATCACGAAGAACATGTGCACGCCGAAATACATGATCAGCAGCGCCATGAACGTGAAGTGCCACAATCGGGCGAATTGACGCCCGCCGAACACGGCTGTAAGCGGTCGGGCGATCGCATCAACGCCCGGCGAGAGCGCAAGCCCCGTGAGGATGATGAGCGGAACGAGCACGAAGAGCACGAGCGTGTACGTGATCTTTTGCAAAGGATTGTATTTGCCGTGCTCGGGCGGATCGCGACGCAGCTTGAGATAGTAGAGCTGCATCGGTAACGCTTTTTTGAAATCGGACGGACGTGCTATCAAGTCTTTGAGATCGCCGCGGATCGCCGCCGAGATCACGTATGACGACCACGCAACGACGAGCACCCATGCAAAGAAGATATGCCAGCGGCGTCCGTCCGCAAGATCTTGATAATTTGGCAGCGTGATCCAGCCCGGGAAAGCGCGTTCTTCTTGCGCGCCCGCGCCGTCATCGGTGTAGCCGAACAAGCCCGTCGTCTGAAACTCGTGGCCGAAGATCGTCGTCGTCCCGATCGATCCGTGCGGACCTTGCTGCGCATCGAACGAGAGGACGCGCCTTGCCGGATTGCTCTTATCGGAGGCGTCAAGGTACGGCGCGGCGTTGAAAATCTGCAAGCCGCTCGTCACAAGGACGAGAATTGCAACAAACCACAGCCAGTGCGTTGCACGTGCGGCGACCGAGTGGCGATAAACCGGCTTATTAACCGTTTCCATCAAGTGCCAACGATAGGCTATTCGCGGTAGGCCCGCGGTAGGCCGCCTTACCTTCGCGCAGAAGCCGCAGCCCCATGGAGCCTCTCGCACGCCTCTCGGTGGAACGGAATGGCACGGTCGCTCGCGTCACGCTCAACCGGCCCGACGTGCGGAACGCATTCAATGCCGAGCTGATCGCCGAGCTCAGCCGGACCTTTGCCGACATCGACCGCCGGCCGGAGTTGCGGGCCGTCGTCTTATCCGGCGAAGGCAAGATGTTCAGCGCCGGCGCCGATATCAATTGGATGCGCGCATCGCTCGAGCTCAGCGAGGACGCGAATCGCCGCGATGCCGAGGCAATGTCGGATATGTATCGCGCGATCGACCGTTGCAGCAAGATGGTTATCACGCGCGTCCACGGCGCTGCCATCGCCGGCGCATCCGGTTTGTGTGCCGTCTCCGACGTCGTCGTAGCCGCTGAGGGATCGATCTTCGGCTTCACCGAGACGAAGATCGGAATCATTCCCGCAACGATCGCTCCGTTCGTGGTGGCCAAGATCGGACTATCGCAGGCTCGTGCATTGTTCTTGACGGGCGAGCGCTTCGACGCCAAACGTGCTTTGAGCATCGGTCTCGTGCATCATGTCGTTCCGGAATCGGAGCTCGACGACACGATTGCGCGCGTGCTCGATGAATTGATGACCGCAAGTCCGACGGCAGTAACCGCGGCGAAGCGCGCGCTGGCAGCCATTTGCGACGCATCGTATGATGACACGCGCGCGATTTCGGCGCGCGCAATCGCGGCGCAACGCGTCAGCGAGGAAGGCCAAGAGGGCCTGCGAGCGTTTTTGGAACGCCGCAAGCCGCGCTGGATATCCGAATGATTCGACGCCTCCTCATCGCGAATCGCGGCGAGATCGCGGTTCGCGTCGCGCGCGCGGCCCGCGAGATGGAAATTGTACCGCTCGGCGTCTATTCGGATGCCGACGAGCGCGCATTCCATCGTCGCGTCATGAACGAAAGCGCGCGCATCGGGCCGCCACCCGCGCTCGAGTCGTATCTCAACATCGGCGCGATCCTGGATGCGGCGCGTGCGATGGACGCGGATTCGGTCCATCCGGGATATGGTTTTCTCGCCGAAAGCGCGACATTTGCGTCGGCGGTGCGCGACGCCGGACTCGTGTTCGTTGGGCCGCCCACGGAAGCTATCGCTGCAATGGGCAGTAAGATCGAGTCGAAGCGCCTCGTGCGCAAAAACGGCGTTCCGACGATTCCCGGCTACGACGGCGACGATCAATCGAGCGCGCGCTTGCGCACCGAAGCGCAACGCATTGGGCCGCCGGTCTTGATCAAGGCCAGCGCGGGCGGGGGCGGGCGCGGCATGCGTATCGTCGAGGACATCGCGCAATTCGATGAAGCGCTCGACGCAGCGCGACGTGAAGCTAAGAGCGCGTTCGGCGACGATCGCGTCCTGCTCGAAAAATATCTGCGCAAGCCGCGGCACATCGAAGTGCAAGTCCTCGCGGACAAATTCGGCGCGACCGTACACATGGGCGAGCGCGAATGTTCGATTCAGCGGCGCCATCAGAAAATTTTGGAAGAGGCGCCCTCGGTCGCGATCGACGATGCGTTACGCACGCGTCTCGGACAGGCAGCGATCGCGGCAGCCCGTTCGGTCGGCTACGAAAACGCCGGCACCGTCGAGTTTCTCGTCGATGAGGGCAAGTTTTATTTCCTGGAAATGAACACGCGCATTCAAGTCGAGCATCCGGTCACGGAGCTTGCCTACGGCGTCGATCTCATTCGCGCGCAGATCGAGCTTGCGAGCGGAGATGGCATGCGCCCCGAGTTCAAGCGCGATCTCTCGCCGCGCGGTTGGGCGATCGAGGTGCGTTTGTACGCCGAGGATCCTTCGACGTTCTTACCGTCGAGCGGAACGGTGACGCGTTGGATCGCTCCCGAAGGTCCGGGTATTCGTGTCGACTCCGGCATCGCACCGGGAAGCGAGGTGGGCGTTTGGTATGACCCGATGCTCGCGAAGATCATCGCGTGGGGTGGTTCACGTGAGGCTGCGATTCGCCGGCTTTCGTGCGCGCTCGACGAGCTCGAGATCAGCGGCGTTCGCACGAATCTTCCGCTTCTGCAATGGATCTTGCGCGACGAAGCGTTCAACGCAGGCGCGACCAGCACGAATTTCTTGAACGAACGTTTGCCCGAAGGCTTCGATGCTGCGTCCGAGGACGTCGATGACGACGATATTCTAGGCGCGGCAGCGGCGGCGCTTCGCGACGGCGCATCCTGGCGCGTCGGGTCGACGGGTATTCCGCTCGATCTTTCCGTCGGCGGCCGCACCGTTCGTTTGCGCGCCAGTTTGATTGAAGGCGATCGCTGGAAGATTTCGGGCGACATTTCGGGCGAAGTCGCGCTCGGCGATACGAATAGTGCACGCTACACGCTGGCTGCACCGCCCCGCTCGGATGTCGACGTTCACGCAACCGGCGGCGGCGATGGGACCGTCGTCGCGCCGATGCCGGGAAAGATCGTCGCGGTCGCGGTGCAAGAGGGCGAAGAAGTCGAGGAACGCGCGCTGCTGGTCGTACTCGAAGCAATGAAGATGGAGCATCGCATTGAGGCGCCGGTCGCGGGGACCGTCCGTGAGATCGCCGTCGCCCCGGGCGCACTCGTCGCCGCCGGCGAACGCCTCGTCACTATCACCTGACGTTCGGTGTTGTAGGTGCCGATGAGCGCGCTCAGTCTTACTAACCTTCCTCCGCGGGTCAAGGTCGTTGAAGTCGGCCCCCGCGACGGATTGCAAAACGAAAAAGCCCACATTCCGACGGCCGACAAGATCCGTTACATCGATCTGCTCACGGATTCGGGCCTGGCGGTCATCGAAGCGACATCGTTCGTGAGCCCGAAAGCAATTCCACAGCTCTCGGACGCCGACGAAGTCTATCGCACGATCAAGAAGCGCGACGGCGTCACGTATCTCGTGCTCGTTCCGAACGAAAAAGGGCTCAACCGCGCGATCGATGCCGGTGTGCGCTCGATTGCGGTCTTCACCGCCGCAAGCGAAACGTTCACGAAGCGCAACATCAACATGTCGATCGAGGAATCTCTCGACGTGTTCGGCGCCGTCACCCGGCGTGCGCGTGAAGCCGGGATGTGGGTGCGCGGTTATATCTCGACGTGCTTCGGTTGCCCTTACGAAGGCAAAGTGCCGGTTGAGAACGTCGTGCGCGTCGCCGAGTCGCTCGCCGAGATGGGAATCGACGAGATCTCGATCGGCGACACGATCGGTGTAGCAACACCGAATCAAGTTGTCGAGCTGTCCGCCGCGCTGCAGACACACCTGCCGGTAGAACGGCTCGCGATGCACTTCCACGACACGCGCGGTACGGCGCTTGCAAATATCGTCGCGGCGCTTGAGATGCAGATCGCCACGTTCGATGCATCGAGCGGTGGCCTTGGTGGATGTCCGTACGCACCGGGCGCTTCAGGTAATGTTGCGACCGAAGACGTGCTCTATCTTCTGCACGGCATGGGGATCGAAACGGGCGTCGATCTCGACAAAGTGCGGCTGGCGTCGCGCACGCTCGCCGGCGCACTCGATCACGAGCTGACCTCGAAGACATACAAAGCGCTAGAAGCTGCAGCCGCTGGGTGATTCCCGAGCATAGCCCTCAAGTCGTCTCGATCAACATCGGGCAAGTTAAGACGATTGAATATCGCGGGAAACCGATTCGAACCGCGATTCTCAAAACGCCGTACGACGGGCGTCTGCGGCTCGAAGGCGTCAATTTGCGGGGCGACGATCAAGCCGATCGTCGCGTGCACGGCGGTCCCGAACGCGCAGCGTACGCGTACGCGCTCGAAGACTATTTGTGGTGGCAAGACCGTCTCGGCCGAACGATACCGCACGGAAAATTCGGCGAGAACCTCACGCTCAGCGGCGTCGACATCAGCGGCGCGCTGATCGGCGAGCGCTGGCACATCGGCAACGCCGTCGTGCAAGTGACGTCGCCGCGCGTGCCGTGCTACAAACTTGGCTTCGTCATGAACGATCAACGCTTTGTCAAGCGCTTTGCAGACGCGTTACGTCCCGGCGCCTATCTCGGCATCGTGCAGGAAGGCGACGTCGGCCCCGGTGACGCTGTCGAAGTCATCTACAAGCCCGATCACAAGCTCACGCTGCGGGAAATGATGCGCATCTACTTCTTCGATCATGAACGCCTGAGCGAGATGCTTGTCCCCGAATTGCCGACCGGCTGGCGCGATTGGGTAAAAACGGAAACTGCCCCACCCGATTAATGCTCCTTGTCATCCCGAGCGTAGGCGCTTCCGTGTCACCCTGAGTGTAGGCGCTTCCGTGTCACCCTGAGCGTAGCGACCGAAGGGAGCGAAGTCGAAGGGCAGCGACAACCTCGTCCTTCACCTCTGTCGCTGTCCTTCGACTACGGCGCTTCGCGCCTACGCTCAGGATAACAGTGGGATAACTAGCGCCCGAAGAGCCCATGGGGTGGGCGGCGAGTTGGAGACGGCGTCGGTGTAGGTGACGGAGTTTCCGTCGGCGTTGCGGTTGGAACCGGTGTTGGACTCGGCGACGGCGTCATACCGAATGGGGTCGGCGTCGGTGACGGCGTGATCGTCGGACGCATCGTGGGCTCTTCGTGGAACGGCGGGAAGCCTTGCTCGATACGCAGCCGCGCGAGATGCGCGTATTTCGAATCCGGCCAATTCGTGACGATGTGGTGCAGCATGTCGATCGCGTGGTTGCGCGCGTCTTGCGTCTGGATTTCCGCGTAGAGCTCCATCAAGTGAAATGCCGTCGGCTGAAGCCAGTTGTCGCGCGGATATTGCTGCTGCCACGCAAAGAGTGCTTGCTCGATCCATTCCGCATCGTGCACGAGATCCGCGTCGGTTTCGGTGCGCCACGTATAGTAGCGCGCCAGCGCGTCGACGCCGTTGCGAATTCCGATCGGGCTCATCTGCATCGTTCCGAAATAGCGATCCAGTGGAGCGGCCGGATTCGCGGCCGGTGAAAGCGTCGGCGCCGGGACAACCGCGTTCGCGGTTGCGTTTCCAAGAATCGGCGCTACGACCAGCAAGCAGACGAGAAGCGAGCGTAAGAACGTCACCGCGACTCTCTTACCCAGAAAGTCATCCGCTACCGCCCCCTCGCGCGTAGTAAGGACATGATGCCATTCTTGCTCGCCGCGCTCATCGCGCAGGCCAGCTCCGCTACGCCCATCCCCAAGCCCGCGATCGTCGTCCACATGAAAAACTTTGCCTTCGTTCCGGCGACGATCCACGTCAAATCCGGTGACGCCGTCGAGTGGGTCAACGACGACACGGACGCACACACGGTCGACTCGGCCGATAAGCTATTCGACTCAGGTGGCCTCGATACGCACGAGCAGTACACTCGCGTTTTTTCCAAAGCCGGCTCGTTTGCATACTTCTGCGCACTGCATCCTTACATGAAAGGAACGGTCATCGTTCAATGAAGCGCACCGATTTTCTCGAGCATGTCGGCTGGACGGGTCTCGGCCTGGCTTACACGATCGGCGCGTCCGGTCTCGTCACCGCTCCGGCCTCGGCCGCCGATATGCTGACCTTCGTGCAGATCAGCGACAGTCACATCGGCTTTCACCAAGCCCCGAACACGAATCCCGAAGCGACGCTGAAGATAGCCGTCGACGCGATCAACGCGCTACCGGTGCAGCCAAAGTTCGTCATCCATACCGGTGACGTCACGCATCTCTCCAAGCCGGCGCAATACGATTCCGCCAAGCAAATCCTCGGGACGCTGCGCGCACCGCTAATGGTGATCCCCGGCGAGCACGACGTCATCGGCGATGACGGCCTGAAAACGTATTTCCAAAACTTCGCGCGCAAAGACGCACCCAGCGGATGGTATTCGTTCGACCTGGATGGCGCCCACTACGTTGCACTCGTAAACGTCTTCAACTTCGAGAAAATGGGATTGATCGGTAACGACCAGCTCGATTGGGTCCGCAAAGATCTGACTGCGCAAAAGCCGTCGACCCCGATCGTCGTATTCGGTCACGTCCCGCTCTACACGGTCTATCAGCCGTGGGGCTGGCTCACCGAGGACGGCGCGCAAGTCGTCTCGATGCTGCAACGCTTCGACAACGTCACCGTGCTCAATGGACACATTCACCAGATCCTCGAGCACACCGAAGGGAAGATTCAGTTCCGTACTGCGGCGGGAACCGCGTATCCCCAACCCGCACCGGGGAAGGCCGCAGCGCCAGGGCCGGTTGCCGATCTTCCAGCGGACAAACTTCTTTCCACGCTTGCATATCGGCAAGTCACGATCAACGGGGGGAAGATCGCGCTCAGCGACAAGATGCTTGGCTAGTGGACCTCGACGAGATCTACCGGTCGCACGCCGACGTGTGTTTCTCCGTTGCTATGCACCTGCTGCGCGCACCGGACGACGCACAGGACTGCGTGCACGACGTCTTCGTTCGCGTCTGGCAGAATCGCGACGCCTATTCGCCGGAGCGCGGGTCGCTACGCGCGTTTCTCATCGCTTGCGTGCGAAATGAAGCGCTGACGCGGCGCCGAGCCGACGCGCGTCACCGTGCAATCGACGCACGTGAAGCTCTCGGCGAGGCGACGACGGAGTTCGAGGTTGCGGATCATGTCGAGCGCGCACGTGTGCGCCGCGCGCTCGACACGCTTTCCTCGGAACAACGACGAGCGCTCGAGCTCGCATACTTCGGTGGATTGACGCACCGCGAGATCGCGGACGCCCTCGGCGAACCGCTCGGCACAATCAAAAGCCGGCTTGCGCTCGCATTGCGCAAGCTCGCCCGCGAACTCGGCGCCAAGCAAGGAGCAACCTCATGAGCACGCATCTCGGCGACGAGCTCGAGCTATACGCGCTCGGCGACCTCTCACCGGAAGAACGCGCGAACGTCGAACAACATTTGGCGACGTGCGATGAATGCATTCGCGCTCTCGCCAACGCGGAAGAAACGCTCGCGCAGATGACGAGCTTGCTCCCGGCCTACGGTGCACCGCGCCGAACCACCCTCGGGAATTTCTGGATGATGCCTGCCGCGCGCATGGCGATCGCTGCGGCATTTGTCGTCGGGCTGCTCGTTGCAGCCGGGACAATCCCGTTCTTGACGGTCAAGCCGGGGACGAGCAGTCAAGACGCGCGCGCGCAAGTCGCGATGACGCATGCACATTTCGAGCACATACAGCTGGCGTCGCTTGTCACCGGCGCTCCGGCCGTCAAAGTGATTTACGCGCGCGACCGTTCGTGGATGTACGCGATCGCCGATGACGGCCGCCCGGGCTATCATCTCTATATCGCAGCCGGTTCGTCTCCACCGCGAGATCTCGGCGAGCTCGTCGCACACGACGGTTCCGCCTCGTTGTTCGTCGAGCGTCCACCGGCCGGCAACGAGCTGCTCCTCGTCAGTAACGATCGCACTCTCGCGCGGGGAATGTTACCCTAGGCGCGAACGCTGGCGCCGATGCGCATAAAAGCTGGAAAATTCTATGATGGCACATTGGACGCGCCGAGAACCAACGTCATCATTACGATCGATCAGGCGAAGGTTGTAAGTATCGAGCCTGCCGGCGACGGTGCGAAAGCCGATCGCGAAGCCGCAGCCATCGTCCCGGGGCTGATCAACGCCCACGCGCACTTGGAAATGAACGGCGAGCCGCAAACGCTGACGGTCTTCATCGTGAAAAACGAAGAGCAGCGCCTGCTCTCCGCCGTCGCGAGCGCGCAGAAGGCGCTGCGCGCCGGCGTGACCGCGCTACGCGATCTCGGTTCGAGCGCGCGCAACAACGTCGAAGTGCGCAACGCCATTCGCGCAGGACTCATCGAAGGTCCGACCGTCGTCGCCGCCGGCAAAGCGATTTGTATGACGGGCGGCCATGGTTGGTGGTTCGATTCGCGCCAAGCCGACGGACCCTGGGACGTGCGCAAGGCCGTTCGCGAGCAACTCAAATCGGGCGCCGACTGCATCAAGATGATCGCGACCGGCGGTGTCTTGACGCCCGGTGCGGTCGTCGGCAACGACCAGCTCAGCGAGGAAGAGATGCGCGCCGGAATTCTGGAAGCGAAAACACACGGCATGCGCGTCGCCGCGCACGCGATCGGCGCGAACGGCATCAAGAACGCAATTCGCGCGGGTGTCACGTCGATCGAGCACGGAAGCTACATCGACGAGGAAGGCGTCGCGCTGATGAAACAGCACGGCACGACGCTCGTCCCGACGTTGAACGCCCTCATGGGCATCATCGAGAACGCGAGCGATTTCGACATACCGAAGTACGCGATCGACAAAGCCAAAATGGTCGGCGAGCAGCTGCAAGCCAACATCCTGCGTGCACGCAAAGGCGGCGTGCGCATCGCCGGAGGATCGGATGCCGGAACGCCGTGCAACAAGCACGAGGACTATGGACGCGAAATCGAGCTGATGACGCAGATGCTCGAGATGACGCCGCGCGAAGCACTGAATGCGGCGACGCAGATCTCGGGCGATTTACTCGGCATCAGCGAAGGCGTCCTCAAAGCCGGTGCTCCCGCTGATCTCTTGCTGCTCGACGATGATTTGGAGCGCACCGCTCTTCCACTCAAACGCCCGCTAGCCGTCATCAAAGCGGGCAACATCGTCTTCCACCGCGCGTGAGCTTGGCGGGTCTTCGACTCGCAATACTCGGGTCGATCTCGTGGCCATCGCCGCCGGCGGGCTACGGTCCGTGGGAACAGATCGCGTATAACATCGCCGAGGGAATGCTGGCGCGCGGACTCGACGTCACGTTGTTTGCGACCGGCAACTCGCAAACGCGTGCAAAGCTGGTCTCGACCGTTCCGGTTGGATTGAATGAAGATCCCGCGCTCAACGGTGAGGTCTACAGCTCGCTGCACATCGCGTCATTGTTCGAGCGCGCCGGCGAGTTCGATCTGATTCACAACAACTTCGATTGGAAGCCGCTGACATACGCGCTTGCAACGACGTCGCCGCCGATGCTCACGACGATTCACGGCTTCTCGTCGCCGCCGATTCTCGGCGCGTACTATCGCTGCGCGCACCGCAGCTTTTTCTGTTCGATCAGTGATTCGGATCGCGATCCGGGTTTAGGATATTTGGGTACAGCCTACAACGGCATCGATCCGGGGGAGTTCACGTTCGTCGCCCAGCCAGGCGACTATCTCGTCTTCCTCGGTCGATGGCATCCTGAAAAGGGCGCGCATCTAGCGATCGAGATTGCAAAGAAAGCCGGCGTTCGCCTCAAGATGGCAGCCATTCCACAAGACGAGCACTACTTCAAAGAAATGATCGCACCACACATCGATGGCGACCAAATTCAAGATCTCGGCCCGGTGCTGCGCGAAGCGCGCGACAAGCTTTTGCGTGACGCGCTCGCACTCGTGCACATGACGACGCGACCCGAACGCTTCGGTCTCACGATGGTTGAAGCGATGGCGTGCGGCACGCCGGTCCTCGGCGCACGAATGGGATCGACCCGCGAAATCGTCGTCGACGGCGTCACCGGCTACCTCTGCGATTCCGTACCCGCAGCCGTCACACGTGTCCCGGAGCTCGCGGGACTCTCGCGGCACGCGTGCCGCCGGCGCGTCGAAGAGATGTTCACGATCGACCGTATGGTCGAGCGCTACTGCGGCTACTATGAGGAAGCGCTGCGTCTTCGGACTCCTCCGGAGCCCTCCGCGGAGCAGCTCGCGGCACGCAGCCATGACTGGTGGGACCGGCCGCAGGCCTTCACCGACATCCCGCCCAAGCCACGGACGCAATGTTACTAAGCATTTCGATCGTGATGCTCGGCGCATCGGATATGGACCGATCCATAACGTTCTACCGAGACCAGTTGGGCTTACAGCTCACGTCGCAAAATGCAGATTTCGCGTTCTTCGATGCCGGCGGGACGACGCTCGCGCTGAGTCGCGCGCACGCGCAACACAGCTCCTCGCTGATCGGAGCAACCGAGGTCGTCTTCGGGGTCGAAGGCGTTAAAACCGAGTACGACAAGCTCAAGAAGCAAGGCGTCAAATTCGTCGACGAACCACACGAAGTCAAAGGCGGCGAAGAGTGGACGACGTCGTTCACGGATCCCGACGGACACCTGCTCTCGATTTTCGGCCCGCCCTAAAGCTTCAGCGGCTCGCTTTCACGACGACGAACCACGGATCGACCGCTTCGGCGATGCGTGGCTCGACGATTTTGACGATGCGCCAATCCGTCTCGACGATTGCGTGGACGATCGATTGCAATGGGCGGCGCCAGTAACGGCGAGAATCATCGACGACGAGTCCGGTTGAGAAGTAGTCGACCCCGAGGCCGTCGTGCAAGCCGCGGCACGGATGGTGCGTTGAGAACACGAGCGATCCGCCCGGACGCGTAACCCGCCGGAATTCACGGAAGAGCGGCTCCCACTCGCGCACGTAGTGCAGCGTGAGCGACGAGAATACGAGATCGACGGATTCTTTTTGTTGCGGCAGCGGCTCGCGGAGATCGTGTTCGTTCGGATCGACCGAGACAATGCGCGCGCCGTGTTCGTCGAGCCACTGCGCGTGTTCGCTGCCCGCCGGGCCGAGATCGAGCACATCGAGTCCGCGTACGTCGCCGGCCGCGGCTCGAATTACCGGACGTTCGTAATCGTCCTCGAAGCTCAGTCGATCATACGGCGATCCCTTGACGGCGATCGCTCCATCGCAAGTGCGTGCGCGCTCGTTCCGCGACGGCGAGCGCTGCTGCTACGTCGGAAGAGAGGACCGTGAAGTGGCCCATCTTGCGGCGCAACGCCGCGTGAGCCTTACCATAAAGATGCAGCTTGAGATCGCGTTCGCGCAGGACGATGTCGATTCCGTCCAGCTGATCGCCGCTGCCCGCGCCGAGTATATTTACCATCACCGCAGCCGGCGCCAACATGTGCGGCTCGACCAGCGGCAGATCGCAGATCGCGCGGATGTGGGCTTCGTGCTGCGAGATTTGCGTTGCATCGAGCGAGTAGTGCCCGCTGTTGTGCACGCGCGGTGCAATCTCGTTGACGAGCAGCTCACCGCTCTCGCTCCAAAAGAATTCAACGGCAAAGGCGCCGGTAATGCCGAGCGCGCGGCCGATCGTAATCGCGATCTCACGGACGCGCTGGGCATCGCGCGCCGGTACGCGTGCCGGGACGATCGTCGTCGAGAGCACGCCGTGATCGTGGATGTTTTCGGTAACCGGAAAGGTGACGATCTCATCGCGAATGTTACGGGCCGCGATGATCGCCAGCTCGCGATCGAAGGGAATCATGCGCTCGAAAATCAGCGGCGCGCCCTTGCTAGCAACGAGCGCGGCGCGGCCTTGTTCGCTCGAACGCGCGACCCATTGGCCTTTCCCGTCGTAGCCGCCGGTCGTTGTCTTGAGAACTGCCGGATACCCAATCGTCTTTTCGGCGAAGGCAAGCTCGCTCTCGTTCGCGACCGGTGCGAAATCGGCGGTCGAGACACCGTTCTTGCGCAAGAACGTCTTTTCCAAAATACGATCTTGCGTCGCGCGCAATACGCTTGCATCGGGACGCACGAGGCGGCGATCGTTTTCGAGCGCTTCAACCGCTTCGCGCGGGATATTCTCGAATTCGTACGTGATGACATCGGATCGCGCACCGAGCTCGCCGATTGCGCGCAGGTCGTCGTACGCCGCGACGATCTGCTCGTCAGCGACTTGTCCGCACGGTGAATTCGGAAGCGGCTCGAGCGTGATCACGCGATAGCCCATCCGCTTGGCTTCGAGAGTCAGCATGCGGCCGAGCTGGCCGCCACCGAGAATTCCAATCGTTCCGAAGCTCACAGCGTCGTGTTTTCGACTTCGCGCTTTGTCGATTCGATACGCGCTGCGATACGCTTCGCAAGCTCGGCATCATCGAGCGCAAGAATTCGGGCAGCGTACAAGGCTGCGTTCGCCGCACCACCGATTGCCATCGTCGCAACCGGGACTCCGGAGGGCATTTGTGCGATCGAGAGCAGCGAGTCGAGTCCTTTGAGCGAGCGCGATTCGACCGGAACGCCGATTACCGGTAATATCGTCTTGGTTGCGACCATCCCCGGAAGGTGCGCTGCACCGCCCGCACCGGCGATGATGACCTTCAGCCCGCGCGTCGCGGCACTCGAGGCATACTCGAACATGAGGTCCGGCGTCCTGTGCGCGGAGACGACCTTCATTTCGAAGCTGACGCCGAGTTCTTGCAGCGTGGTCGCTGCAGCGCGCATCGTCTCCAAATCGGATCGACTCCCCATAATGATGCCGACGCGCGGAGGACCATCGCGATGGGAATCCATACCCCAGGAGTATGCCGCCGTTTCGTCTTGGAATCAACTATTGGCCGGCTCGCACCGCAATGTCGATGTGGACGCATTTCGATCCGGATACGCTCGAAGAGGATTTTTCGCGCATTTCGGCCGCCGGTTTACAGAGCGTGCGCTTCTTCTTGATGTGGGAGACCTTCCAACCCGACGAAGATCGCATAGATCGCGACTCGCTCGCCAAGATGGAGCGGCTCCTCGAGCTTCTGGCCGCGCACCGTCTGCGTGGGATGCCCACGCTCTTTTGCGGCCACATGAGCGGCGTCAATTGGCTACCGCGCTGGACGCTCGACCGTGGGAGCCCGTCGGTGCGTTTTCGCACAATTGCGAACGGCAAAGTCGAGCCGTGGGGAATCGGCGACATGTACGCTCGCGGACCGTTGCTGGATGCGCAACGTTTCGCCGTTCGCACAATCGGCGCGCACTTTCGCGGAAACGAAACGATAGAGGCTTGGGATCTCGGCAACGAGTTCAGCAACCTTCGGACGCCTACGACGATCGCCGACGGCTTGAGCTGGAGTGACATGCTGACGCACGAGCTGCGGCGCGCTTCCGCACTTCCGGTGACCGGCGGACTCCATGGCGAAGACGTCGAGCAAGATCGTAATATTCGTCCGTCGGCGATGTGCGCGCCATGGGATTTTGCGACGATGCACGGCTACTCGGCCTATGCGACGTTTGCGCGTGACCGCCTCGATCCCGAAGTCATGCCGTTCTACTACGAGCTAATGGCGTCGTTCAGCAACAAGCGCGTGTTGGTCAGCGAGTTCGGAAATCCGGAATGTCCCGAGGGACCGAATCTTTCAGGACATCCTTGCTTGAACGAGGCGGAAATGGCGGCATATGCGACCGCCGTTATCGAACGTCTTCAAAAGCGCGGAGCGCTGGGCGCATATTGGTGGTGCTACACCGATTACGACCAAAGGCTACGGGACACGCCGCCCTTCGATCGAGCGCCGCACGAATTTCGCTTCGGCGCGTGGCGTGCGGACGGCTCGCCGAAGCCCGTCGTCGAAGCGCTCGCACGTTTTGCACGCGCCGAATCCGACGTCGCCTCCGCGCCGCAACCGGAGCTGATTGAATCGGATTACTACGCACCGCCGATGGACGTGAAGGCGGCCTATGCAAATCACTTGAGATTGGTCGGTGCGACGTGACTACGATCCTTATAACAGGGGCATCTTCCGGAATCGGCCGTGCCCTTGCGCTGCGTGCGGTACGGGCCGGATTGTGCGTGGTCGGCGTCGGTCGCGATGCTACGCGGCTCGGTGAGCTCACCGGCGTCGCTACGCTGGTTGCAGACGTCGGCGAGGCCGGCGCGGCCAAACGGATCGTCTCCTTTGCGCTCGAGAAATGCGGACGAATCGATGTGCTCGTCAACAATGCCGGAGAAGCATCGGCCGGAGCGCTCGTCGAGCAAACGGATGAGGCGCTGAGACGCCAATTTGCAACGCATGTCACGGGGCCAATAGCGCTGGTGCGTGAAGCGCTTCCCGCGTTGCAAGCAGCGCGCGGTCACGTCGTAATGGTCGGCTCTGGTGTCGCGCGTGTCCCCGTCGATGGACTTGGGGCGTATTCTCCGGCGAAAGCCGCGCTGCGCTCAGCGACCTCGCTCCTGCGCCGCGAATTGCAACGCTTCGGCGTCGCCGTGACGTACGTCGATCCCGGTGTCGTCGATACCCCGTTCATGGAACGCGCAGGTCTCGCCGGCGCACCGAAACCGATGCGCGTCTCGCCCGAAGTTGTAGCGCGCAAGATTTGGAGCGCACTCGCGAAACGCCCGCGCGAGCTCAACGCAGTTCCGTGGCAGACTGCCGCAGTCGCGCTCGGCGAGCATTTCCCGCGCGTCACGGACGCATTCTTGTCTCGCACCGCACATCTCGTCGGCACACAGAACGCTCCGCAAGCGAGCCCGCCCCCTAGTGTCATCCCGAGCGTAGCACCCTCGCCGAGCGAGGGTGCGGAGTCGAGGGACAGCGACCCACTCGAGTCGGCACTCGAACCACATGCGCGCCGCATGGAGCGCTCAGGTCTTCGCATACAATTCGTTCGCGAGCTGCTCGTTCCGGGCGCGCAGCTCGAAGCCGGCGAGATCGCGATGCGTTGGGCGGGCATGCCGAACAAACACGAACGCGCCCTGACTGTCGAGGTCTTGCAAGCACTCGAAGTGGCGGGTTATCTCGAGCATTCGGGCGACGACGCCTGGACCGTAAAGGCGCCGACTACGTTTTGATATTGGCGATTCTTGGAACAAGCGTCGTCAATGCTAGTGAATTCATGGCCCGTTAATTGGAGTGCCGCTTGGGTCGGTGCACTCACATCTCTTGCCGTTTCCGTCGTGCTCGGCCTTGTCGCGACGGTTATAGGCGCAAGCGCAGCTCATCCGCTTACGTCGTTTCATAAGGTCGCGCTCATCGATTTGATCGCCGTTGTCGTTGCGGGATTCTTCGCGTTTCTCGCCGGCGGCTGGGTCGCCGGAAAGATCGCGGGATATAGTCATTCCGAACCATCGATTTTGCACGCCGCTATCGGCTGGCTGATCGCGCTGCCGCTAATGCTGCTCGCACTTGCGGCCGGCGCGGGTCAGGCGTTCGGTGGTTGGTACGGCGGTTTGATCGGTGCATCGCCGCTGGTTGCAGCTGCCACGTCGGCGACGACAGCGCCCGACGTCGTACGCAATAGCGCGCTCGCAGCGCTGACCAGCATTCTGATCGGACTCATCGGATCGGTCATCGGCGGCTGGCTTGCAAGCGGCGAACCGATGACGTTCACGCACTATCGCACTCGCACTTCGATTGAACGGAGACCGGTCTAGATGATTCTCATTCTGTTATGGCTGCTCGGCATGCCACTCGGCATCATCATCATCCTGTGGCTACTCGGAGTCGGTCACTAAGCTACCAGTAGACTTCGTCGATCGCTTCCGTATCTTTGAACTTGCCGAAGAGTTCCGGATTCTGTTTGAAGTGCTCTTTGAGACCGGCGATGCGCGTCGCATCGAGCGGATGATTTTGTAGCCAGGACGTTTGTCCCGGCCCAAACTCGCGGGTCATCTTTTCGAAAAACCAGACCATACCCCACGGATTGAGCACTCCGCTCTGCGCTTCGATTTCGGAGCCGACCATGTCGGCTTGCGACTCAATGTGACGCGTAACGTTTGCGTCGACGCCGGCGATGGCCATTTGGCCCGCGTAGTCGGCTCCTTCCGAAGCCAGAATTCCACCGATGCCCGGAACGATGATGCTCGTCAAGATCGTCCCAATCGTCGCAATGACGCTCATCGTCTGAAGCTTGGCCATGTTCTTGGCGACATGGTGTTCGATCATGTGCCCGGATTCGTGCGCGATCACGCCGCCGAGCTCATCGCGATTTGAAGCCAAGCGGAGCAGTGGTTCGTTGACGTAGATCATGCCGCCCGGAACGGAAAACGCATTGGGCGAATCGCCTTTTACGATATAAAAGCGCAGCGGGTACTCATACCGCTTTCCAACGGTAGCCGCGATGATTTGGCCGATTTCGTTTAAATGCTCGTAGTAAGGCGAGTCGAAGAGGAGATCACCCGAATCTCGCAGGTCTTCATAAACTTCTCGACCGATTTCTGCTTCGTCTAATGCCTCGGCCGGCCGCGCCGTCGTTAATTGCGACGCTGCAACAGCGCATGTGAGGCATCCCAGAAAGGCTGAACGTTGCATCGCTTCTCCCCGCGGGCGTCTCTCATTCGCTGGAGCATCGTCGTACTCATGGCGGCTGCCCTCGTGCAACGCGGCGGCGCCGCGCCGACGCAGTATACGCCTCCGCTCGCCCGCCTTGCCGGGATGCACCGTCTTCCCACGCTCGACGCTGCCGCAAAGTTGCACGTCGAAATCGAGCTGACGCCTAAGGACTCTTCGCTCGACACCTTTGCGGTCTCCGTCGGCGATCCGTCCGCACCGGAATTTCATCGTTTTCTCAGCCGCAACGAGTTCACGCTGCGGTTCGGCCGCTCGAGCGCGGAGACTGACGCGCTCGCGAAATTTTTGAACGACAACGGCGCCGAGGACGTCTATGTTTCCTCGAATCGCCTCGTCGTCGGCGGAACGCTGAGCATCGCGAATGCAGAACGCGCCTTCCACACGACGTACGCAACCTTCCAGAATGGCCCACGTATTGCCGTCGCGCCGACGACGGCGATCACGCTCCCGGTCGGGGGAATCCGTATGGTGCGCGGCATCGTAACCGGCTTCTCGCCGCACCTCGCTCAGGCAAACACGGGTGCCGCGAGCGATTTCCGCGGAGCCTGGTATGAGCCTGATCGTTTCGCCGGCGCGTACAATACGCTGGACGGCGCGGGCGCGCACCTCGTACTGATCGAGGAGGCGGCGGATCGGTATGATCCCGCAGACGTTGAGCTTTTTCTGAAGAGTCACGGCGCACCCAAAGGCGCCAGCATGGACAACATTCACACGACGGTTGTCGTCAACAAGCGACCCGAGAATACGGTCTGCGAGCGCGACGATCGCGGACAGGAAGCGACGCTCGACATTGACTCGGTTCTTACGATCGCGCCGCTGGCTCACATCGAAGTGCGCTACGACGACCTCTGCACGCCCGGCAACGACGGTTCACTCGCACTGCAGCGCGCGCTCGATGATCCGGCGACGAATGAAATCGTCTTCCCATTTGCGATTGCGCCGGTGTTGGACAATGTTGCTGCCGATTTTGGACCTACGCCGATCCCATATCTCGAAGCCGCCGCAATCGGCGTACCCATTCTCGTGCCGTCCGGCGACGACGGTCAATTCGGAACGAAGCTTCCGGGACAGACGCAACCGGCGGTTACCTATCCCTGCGTCCTATCGATCGTCATTTGCGTCGGCGGGACGCAAATCGGTGAACGGCGCACGGGCGGTCCGATCGATGAGGGTCCCTGGAACGACGGGCTCCATGCGAGCGGCGGCGGCGTCTCAACCGAGCCGCGTCCTGCTTGGCAGAACGCGCAAAGCGAATTCGAGCTTGGACCGCAAGAAGTCAAGAACCGTATCGTCCCTGACATTTCGGCAGATGCATCCGGTCACATCCGCGTGTTCTGGCACAAATACGGAAGCGGCGGCATCGGTGGAACGAGCGAGAGCGTAGCGATCGCGGGCGCGCAGATCGCAGCCATCAACGCAAAACTCATCAGCCAGAAACAGTTGATCGTACCTGCCGATCTCTACTTGCTTGCCGCGAAGGCCCCGCAGGCGTTCCGCGACATCACGCGCGATAACGACCGTGGCTTTAAAGACAACAATCTCCGCAATCCACCCAAACCGTTGCCGCTCAAATACAAGGGCATCATTCCGACGCCGGAACCGATCGTCTACGGATGTCCCGGCATCGGACCACGCGGTTGCGAGGTCAAACGCGGCTTCGACGCGGTCACCGGTATCGGCACGCTGCTCGGGCAGCAAGCCTACGACGCGCTGAAGTAGTTAGCGCGCTCCGACCGCGGTGCGCGTGCGCCCGCGCAAGCCGAGCATCTTGCGTGCTTCATCCGGCGTCGCGATTTCAAGCGATTGCTCTTCGAGAATTCGGCGAATCTTGCGAACCTGATCGGCATTGCCTTCGGCGAGTTGACCGGGCCCGAGCCAAATCGAGTCCTCGAGTCCGACGCGAACGTTGCCGCCCATTACCGCGCCCATCGTCGCCATGTTCATCTGATGGCGTCCCGCAGCAAGAATCGACCACTGATAATCGTTGCCGAAAAGCTTGTTCGCAATGCGGCGCATGTGGACGAGATTTTCAGGATCGGCGCCGATGCCGCCGAGAATTCCGAAGATCGTTTGCACGAAGAATGGTGGCTTGACGAGACCGCGCTCGACGAAGTGCGCGAGATTGTAGAGATGACCGACGTCGTAGCATTCAAATTCGAAGCGCACGCCATGCTCGTCGCCGAGCGTCTTGAGTAGCCGCTCGATATCGGCGAACGTATTCTTGAAAATTCCCGCGCGCGAGGCTTCGAGATACTGCGGCTCCCACTCGTACTTCCAGGTCTTGTATTTCGGGATCAGATGATAGAGTCCGAAATTCATCGAGCCCATGTTGCACGAGCACATCTCTGGCTTGAGCGCGAGCGGTCCGGCAAGCCGATCCTCGAGCGTCATCGTTTGGCTGCCGCCGGTCGTAATGTTAATGACGGCGTCGGTCGCGTCCATGATCTTGGGGACGAACTGCTTGAAGACTTCCGGATCCGGAGTCGGACGGCCGTCGCGCGGATCGCGCGCGTGCAAGTGGAGGATCGCAGCACCCGCCTCTGATGCAGCAATCGCATCGCTTGCGATCTGCTCGGGCGTGATGGGGAGATGCGGCGTCATCGTGGGCGTGTGAATCGAGCCTGTTACCGCACAGGTGATGATGACTTTGCGCGCGTCTGCCATGTTCGTTCCTCCGGGAAAACCAGTATCACGAAGCATCGCAGGCATCTCCTGCCTGAGTGCTCAAAGGCGCGGGACACGCACACCAATTGGAGGTTTCAAGTGCTCTACGAGCTGCGCATCTACCACTGCGCACCAATGCGTCTTCCCGATCTCGTCAAACGCTTTGAAACGTACACGCTGCCGCTTTGGGAAAAGCACGGCATCAAGCAAGCCGGTTTTTGGACGACCTACATCGGACCGTCGAATCACGACTTGTACTATCTCTTGCAATGGGAGTCGCTTGCCGAGCGCCAGAAAAAATGGGACGCATTCATGAGCGACCCGGATTGGATCGCGAAGCGTGCGGAGACCGAGAAGAACGGCCCGATCGTCGCCTATCTCGAGAGCATGATCCTCACACCGACGGCGTTTTCAGCCGTTAAATAAAAAAGGCATTGACGGGGAGGCTAAGAACCGGTATCCTCCTCGTCGGCCTCGTGGGGGTGTAGCTCAGCTGGTAGAGCGCTTGCTTCGCATGTAAGAGGTCAGGAGTTCGAGTCTCCTCACCTCCACCACGTTTTAGAGCCTGACAAACGTTGATGCTTGCCATTTTTTTGCTGACGCTCTGGCCTGTGCCGGCATCGCCGATTCCGCTCGCATTTCCGGACGAGCACGCACCGATCGTCGCCGAGCAAGAAGCGCGTGACCTTGAGCGCGCCGTCAATGCCGACCGCGAGCGTCAACATCTCCCGCCGCTGCACACGGACGAGCGATTACGTGCAATGGCCCTCGACTGGGCGCTGCATATGGCGAATCAACATTTTTTCGGACACGTCGATCCTGAAGGCCGAGGTCTGCTCGACCGGGTGCACGACGCAAAATACAAATATCATTTTGTGGCCGAGAATATTGCGCTCGATCGCGATGCCATTACCGCCGATATCGGTCTGATGAACAGTCCAGAACACGCCGCAAACATCCTCAGCAAGGATGCGCGAAAGGTCGGCGTCGCCGCCGTCAACATCGCGCCGCGGGAAACGATCTACGTCGAGGACTTCAGCGACTGAGGAGTTCGGCACGATTCATCATCTTCTTGATCCTCGCCGTCGCGTTTTATCTTGCGGCGCTCAGCGATTTTGTGTACGTGCTCGCATCACCGCCCGATCTCGATTGGCACACCGCGTTGCGTAAGGTCGAAAGCGTAATCGCATTTGCGGTTGTCGGACTCGCCGCGGCATGGTGGCTCGCAGGCCGGCGTCACGTCACGCTGATCCTGATTCTTGGAATGGCTGCATATAGCGCGCTGATCGAAATCGGGCAATCCTACACCGGCTCGCCCGAAGGTTGGCGATTGCACATCCTCGATGTTGCCTGCGGGGCACTCGGCGGCTATATCGCTAGCCTTATCGCACAAGCTTTACGGTTGCGCGAGGGCTAAGAAGCGCGGGCCACGGGAGAGGCCCCCGCACAAGGCCAAGTCTCGATGACCCATGATTTCTAGCGAACGAGTGCCACTCGTCCAAGCGGCCGGGAACGAGCTGCGGGCTTTGCTTGCGCCCGTGACGCCGCAAGAATTCGTGCACGACTATTGGGGCAAGAAGCCGCTGTTCGTCAAAGGCTCTAAAGACAAATACAAAGGCTTCTTTGATGCGGCGATGTTCAGCCGTGCGCTGACCGCACCGGGAGCCGTTGCGCCCGACTTCTTGCGAGCCAGCTTCGATCGCAAAACCGAAGCCGGCACATCCGCGATGCCGAACACGCCGACCGAACATCGCTCGAGCGCCTTTCGCGCAAATCTCGATCAAGCCGTCGCGCTCTTCGACGCGGGTGCGACCCTGTGCGTCTCGCAGATCGAAACGCGCGCCGTTTCGCTCGCGCCGTTCGTTGCGGCAATTAAACGTCAGCTCGGCTATCCGTGCCGCGTTTCGTTCAATGCGTATCTCTCACCGCCGGGCTCCGGCTACAATTGGCATTTCGATAGCCGCATTGCGAGCACGCTGCAAATCGAAGGCACGAAGACGTGGCGCTACTCGAACAGGCCGGCGATGCCGTGGCCGCGCGCCAACGGCAGCATTCGCGCCGACGGCGTCGCACAATACGCGGATCCCAACGTCACCGCGCAAGCGTGGGAACGCCTCGAGCCGTTCGACGAGAAAGACACGACCGAAGTGCTGCTCGAACCGGGCGATCTCTTGATTCTGCCCGCAGGCATTTGGCACGAAGCCTGCGGCGGCACCGGTGGTTCGCTCGCGCTCAATCTCGCATTCACGCCGATTTCGCATACCGCATTGATTAGCAGCGTGCTCGATCTCTTGCTCACGCCAAGCGCCGAGTGGCGCAGCCCGATGCCGCTCTTGCAAGGCGAAACTCCCGGCGAGCCCGATGCGCAAGGCCTCGCAGCGCTTTCCGCTCAGCTGGCGCGCGCGGCAAAAGCGCTCGAATCACTCAGCGGTGATTCCGCTGCCGTCGTGCGCATTTGGCAATCGATGGTGCGCGCCGCAATTCCGGCCGCGATGGTCGTTGCGCCACCAACTGTTTCGCCGACGCCGGTTTCACCCACGCAGCGCCTGCGCGTCGTTAACAACGTCCACGCGATGCTGGCCGATGGCGGCACGCGTTTGTTTCTAACGGTCGGCGCGAACGGCGAGCTCGAGCTGAACGGTCCCTCCGTCGGGTTCGTGCAGCGAATACTTGCCGAGCGCGAATTCACCGCCGGCGATTGTCTGGGATGGAACAGCAACGGCCAGTCGTTTGCGTGGAACGACGTTCAGCTGCTGCTAACGAACCTCAAGCGTGAGGATTTGATCCGCGAAGTCTAGTGCAGGCAGTCGACGACTGTCTCGATCACGCGCTTCGTTTCTTCCGGATCTCGGACTTGCACGCAATCGGTGCCGGTCGAGCGCACCGGATAATCGTTGCCGCCCGGGAAGAGCGCGTCGCCGACGTAGAGCATCTCGCTAAAGGGCATGCTCAACACGTCACGCAGCTTGCCCATCCCGTAGGCTTTGTCGATTCCCGGCAAGGTCACGTCAATCGACGTCGATCCGCCGAGCGCAACCGAAAATTCCGGAATCATCTTGTCGAGGAGCAGCTTGATCTTCTTGCGCTTCTCGAAATCGGGATCCCACGTTTTCTTGGCGTCCAGCGGGGCTTGTTGCCCGAGTGCAGAGTACGTAATCTGACTGCCGCGATCTTCGATCCGCTCGCCCCACGTTTCCTTAGGTTGGAAGCCCGTTTCCGAAATGGCTTGCTCGAGCGAGGAAACGATTTTCTTTTTCTGATCCGGCGAAAGATCTTCCGAGTATAGCTTCTCCCACGTCCCGCTCTTGTACTCAAAGAATTTCGTCCCACATGTCGGGAGTAAATAGAAATTATCCAGCTTGCCGCTGGAGGGTAAACGCCCGAGGACTTGCTTTTCGAACTGCGGCCAATCGCCGCCTGAGATGATCGAGACTTTGGCGACATTGGACAGCGCGGCCAGTAATTTTGCCATCTCGTCATCGAGAGCGGACTTGCTCTGCGCAAGAGTACCATCGAGATCGAAGACCACGAGCTTTTTCATGGGGAGTGCTTCTTTGCTCGCGAAGGTTGCCCTATGGACGACGCAGCCAAGATCATCGCAGACCTCGGCTTGATTCCGCACCCCGAGGGCGGCTGGTACGCGGAGACATATCGCAGCGCGCTAACGGTGCACGCGCACGGCGCGTCGCGCAGTGCCTTGACCAATGTGTATTTCCTCCTAGATGGAACGACGTTTTCCGCATATCATCGTCTCGACGCCGATGAAACGTGGCATTTCTACCGCGGCAATGACGTAACGATCTCGATCATCGATGCCGACGGCGTCTTAGAAGAGCGCCGTCTTGGTCCTGACGGTCCGTGGCAAACAACGGTCGTCGCAGGTTCGTTCTTTGCCGCAAGTCTCACGCGTCAAACCGGGTACGGACTCGTCGGCTGCAGCGTTGCGCCGGGATTTCAATTCGCCGGATTCGAGCTTCCGAAACGCGACGCGCTGATCGCGCGCTTTCCGCAACACGAGACGTCGATTCGCCGCTTTACGCGCGGCTAGATTCTAGATCCCGAAGAGTCCGGTGATTTGTGCGCGCGCGATGATGTGCCCGCGTAGTGCCGGTTCGACGGCAGCACCGTTCGGAATGCTGACGTGCGCAACGTTCAATGCGTAGACCGTGAAGACGTAGCGATGCGGTTTTCCCGGCGGCGGACACGGCCCGTCGTAGTTGGCATCACCGAAGTCGTTCTTGCCGAAGGTACCCGCAGTCATCGAGCCGGGGGAACCGCTGCCGGCCACGAGTCCGCGAACCCCGGACTGAATGTTGTACGCGATCCAGTGCCACCAGCCACCCGCGTGCGGCGCATCCGGATCGAAGACGGTGAGAACGAAGCTGAGCGTGCTGGGCGGCGCACCTGACCAACGCAACGTCGGCGAGACATTTGCGCCGCCGCATCCCGGATAGGCATTCCTCTTCGGCAGGGTCGAGTTCGGCAAGAAATCGGCCTGCAGGCCCATTGCTAGAATGAAGGCAGCAATCATATTCACACATTATCGCGGTCGGAGGGACTCGAACCCCCAACCTACAGGTTCGAAGCCTGGTGCTCTATCCAATTGAGCTACGACCGCGCGGACCAATCCTTAGGGAAACTTCCAAGGGTGATAAGGTTCCGTTGGTGCGTACTATTAATTACCACGGCGGTCCCTGCATAGAACGCAATCAGCGCGGCCAAGAATAAAAAGTAGCCGCCTGCGTGACCCAAAGCCGGCGACAAGCCCATGTATTGCAATCCTGGAAGCACGTAGCCCGGGACGAGTGCCCATACGAGTGCGAGATACGTCGGGTTCATGCGAATGGCGGCAAATCCCAGCACCATCGAAATGTAGCCCATGCACAACAGTCCGACGCCAAGCAAGATATCGTTGTCGGAGTTTGCCTGCGGTATAATGCCAAGCGCCTGCATCCAGATGAAGACGGCGATCAGCACGTTGTTGGCGCCGTTCGACCCGAAGGCGGTCGCCGCAAACGTGTTGCCCTTGGCGAGTGCAAAGAGTCCGGCAACGAACTGACCGCCGCCCGCGAAGATCAAAACGGCGGGGACGGCTGCGATGAACGAACCGGTCGACAGAATGCCGCTCAAGACGAAGCCGAGCACGATCGTTCCGAGGCCGAACCCGAAAAGTCCGAGCGGAGCCGGGTCGGCGATAAGGACTTGATGCCGTTCCTCGATGCTGCGCAGCTCACCGGCCGAAAGGCTGGGCGATTCAACCGGACCTGCCTTGGTCCAAATCTCGTCCAACTTCTGCTTCACGGAGCGATGCATGCTGAGTTCTTCCCAACAATAACGTTGTTTTCTCGCGCGAATCAGGGTACAAGTCTTAGGCGATTGCTAAGGAGGCAACATTGGCAGGCTTACTCTGGACCATCATCGTCGTACTCTTCGTTCTGTGGCTGATCGGCTTCGCCGTGCACTTTGCCGGCGGCCTCATCCATCTTCTACTCGTCATTGCACTCGTACTGATCATCGTCAACTTGCTTACCGGTCGACGGACAGTCAGCTAAAACAGCGACTCAGAACGAATAGCGCCGTAAGCCCCCATCGACGGGAATTACGGCGCCGGTAATATAGCGCGCGCGAGGCGACGCCAAAAAGCAGACAAGATTTGCGATATCGTCGGGACGTCCGTATTCACCGACCGGGATCTCGTGCTTCGATTGCCACTCACGGTATTCGGGCGTGTAGTTGCGCAAGATTTGCTCGCTCATGATGCGGCCGGGCGGAATCGAATTGACGGTGATCCCGAACTTGCCGACCTCGCGCGAAAGGCCTTTTGCCCACGCGTGCATCGCGGCTTTGGCCGCGAACGCGGCGTTGATACCTTCCGGTTCTGATTTGCCGGTGATGTTGATGATGCGCCCCCAACCGCGATCGATCATTTGCGAGAGCAACGCGGTCGTGAGTTGACGCTGGCGGGTGAAGTTGAGCGTCATCGCCTCGACCCACTTATCTTCGGTCGCATCGATCGGCAGCGGGCGGCTTCCGCCCGCGCAGTTCACGAGAATCTCGACATGCCCCAGGCGTTCGAGCGCGTTCTTCGCCAGATTGTTGGCCTCGTCTTCATCCATAATGTCGCACGCGATGACATGCGGGCGCTTGCCGCCAGCTGCGATGATTTCGTCCGCGAGCTCGTGCAGGAGCTGCGCGCGTCGTGCTGCGATCGCCAGCGCGACACCCTCTGCTGCGAGCGCGAGCGCAATCCCGCGACCGATTCCCGTGCTGGCACCCGTCACGAGTGCGGTGCGACTTCCGAGCTCGAGATCCATCAGTCTCCTTGTTCCGATGCGAAGCGAATGAGTGCGGCGATACGGAAAAACCCATGCATGAATTTGCCGTACGGAAGCGTCACGAACAGACCGAACACGATGGCGAGATGTAAAATCAATAGGAAGCCCATTGCCGCTGTACCACGGAATACGAGCAGGAGTAGACCTGTTGCCGCCGTCGCGAAGAGAAATACCAGCAACATCATCGAGCGTCCGCGTTCGCCTTTGTCGCTCAGCGCAACATCACGCTCGCGCAGCAATCTGAAGAGACCGGCGCATCCGATCAGTAGCGCAACTCCGCCCAGCGTACCGAAGATCACCGGCAAGCTCGCAAAGGGATAAGGCGCGCGCCAGCCGAGGACGTTGTCGTAGAACGCGGCAACGATCGTCGCCAAAAAACACGACAAGAATCCGTAGAAGACGAAGTGATGATAAATTCTCCGGACTTGCGCCGGCCGTTCGTGTTCCTCGATGCAGCCTTCTCCACCGCCGCCCAGATTCACGAGACGTAGCGCATCGGACCATCCACGGCGAATCGCGCCAAAATCAGCACGCCGGACGCCGCGAACGACTCCGTGGCGTATGGCGAAGACGAGCCCCATTCCAACGAGCGCCCATGCACCGGCGAAGAGAAACAGCCGTACCATCTCGTCGTGTGAGATCACCTCGTAGAACGCTCCACCGTCGTGACGCGCAAACAGCGTCGTCCAAGCCGTGCCCGCGAGCAATACGAGCAAAAGCAGTCCGGCCGACGCGATGCCGAGCATAAGAACGGTTTTCCGGCGCGGCAACTGATAGCTCGCAACGCGAATCTGCGAGAGCGTTTGCGGAACGTTGACGCCGAACTCGTGCGGCGGCGCGTACTGGCACGCCGGCAAACAGGCGCCGCAATTGTGGCAGAGATTCGCGAGATAACCGAGATCCGCGGGACCGAACTGCTCGCGCTGCTCCATTGCCGGAAAAACGGCGCAGTAGCCTTCGCAATAGCGGCACGCGTTGCAAATCGTCATGATGCGCGCGCCCTCGGCTGCGAGCGACGGCTCAAGCCATGACATAGCGCGCTGCTCCTTCTCCCGCGATGCGACCGAACGTCGTCCCAATCGTCATTCCGATTCCGCCCAAGTAGCCTTTACCGAGAATGTTGCCTGCCATGATCTCACCGGCGGCAAAGACGTTTGGCGACGGTACACCGTCCTGCAGTAAGACCCGCGCATGCTCGTTGACCTTCACGCCAAGATACGTGAATGTGATCCCGGGTCGCAGCGGATAACCCCAATACGGCGGCGTGTCGAGATGTTGCGCCCAGTGTGACTTTGGCGGCGTCAGGTAGTGCGTCTTGCAATCATCGAGAATCGTGTGATCGAATGTGCCGGCCTCCACGGCCAGATTATATTCGTCTACTGTTTTCTTGAGCGCGTGCGGATCGAGGCCAAGCGCGAGGGCCAGCTCGGGAATCGTATTGGCTTCGATCGGCGGATACACAGAGGGCATGAACCGGCGCTGCATTTTTGCATCGACGATCGAATATGCGATCTGATCCGGTTGCTGCGCGATAAGCCGTCCCCAAATCGCGTAGCGCTTCGGCCACAAGTCCTCGCCTTCGTCGTAGAAGCGGTCTCCGTTCTTGTTCACGACGATGCCGAGCGTTATCGAGTCGAGCCGTGTGACGATCCCACCGTCAAACTTCGGCGAGCGCGCGTCGATCGCGATGGCATGACACTGGGTCGGATCGCCGATCATTTGCGCTCCGCCGTCGATCAGTTCGCGCAACACCCAGCCCATATTGTAGGGTGTGCCGCGCACGAGAAAATTGTCTGCAGCCGGCCCCCACGCTTCCCGCAGCCAGCGGAGATTCGATTCAAAGCCGCCGGCAGCAGCAACGAGGACACGCGCTTCAACACGCTGCGCTTCGCCGTTCTTCACGTACGACGCGGCAAGGAACCGACCGTCGGTCATCTCGAGCTTGCGCACGTCCGCTTCGTAGACGATGCGCACGCCAAGCCGTTCAGCGGTGCGATAGTATGCGTTGACGAGCGCTTTCCCACCGCCGAGAAAGAAGGCATTCGTGCGCGAGAGCTGCAGCGTCCCGCTCAGCGCGCGCTGAAAATGCACGCCGCGCGCCGCCATCCACGCGCGCACGTCGGACGAGGATCGAATGGTCAGCCGCGCGAGATGCTCGTCGGTCTCACCACCCGTGACGCGCAACAGATCGTCGAAGTATTCGTCTTCCGGATATGCGTCCGTGAGAACGTCGACCGGCGTGTCGTGCATGCAGCGGATGTTTCGGGTGTGGCGGCTGTTACCGCCGCGGAAATCTTTGGGTGCACACTCGAGCAGCAGAACACGCGCGCCCAATTCCGCAGCCGAGATCGCCGCGCAAAGCGCGGCGTTGCCGCCGCCGATAACGAGGACGTCTTCCAATGTTAGTGGACGAGAAAGGGCATCTCACGACGGACGTGTCCGTCGATCGCGACGTTAACCGAGTACAGGCCCTTAGCAGGCACAAGAAAACCGCTCAGGTCCGCGGGGAATGCGTGTCGGTAGCGCAAGCCCGGGACGTAATTGAGCGGGCGCGTGATGTCCCAATTGATCGTGAACACGCCGAGACTGTTGCCGTCTTCTTCGACGAGTTCACCCGTGATCACGGTACTCTTCCCGAAATCCGTACCGTCGGCCGAGATTACCAAGCCGCAATTTGCTTTGAGCGCCCAGGGGAACGGTCCGTCTGCTGCAACGGCGTTTGCGCCGACGCCGATGAGATTCATAAGGTAGTGGTTTTCATCCATCCATTCAGCCTGAGCGCAGAGCAGGACGGCGTCGATGTCGACCATTTCCCGGCGGTTCCCCGAGGGGGCTCCTAGCACCCACCCAGAGAAAAGAGGGCCGAGATGATCGTTAACTCCATCGAGATCATGTTCGGCGGGCAGGCCGGCGACGGCAGCCTTACTACAGGAGACCTCATCGCAGGCGTTTTCAAGCGGATGGGTCTCGAAGTCTACACCTACAAAGACTTTCCATCGCGCATTCGCGGCGGCCATACGAATTACGTGATCCGAGCGCAGCAGCGCGAGAACTACGGCATGGCGGACATGGTCGATTGCCTCGTCGCATTCGATCTCGAAGCCGTCGAAGCGCACATCGAAGAGATGCGTCCGGGTGGGTTCATCATCTTCGACAACACGTCTGAGCAAATTCCCGCCGAGATAAAGCGTTCCGACATCAATTGGTACGAAGTTCCGCTCGCGAAGATTGCGAAAGAGGAGCTCAAAGCCGAAATCGTCCGCAACACGATCTCACTCGGCGTGCTCGGCGCGCTGATCGGAATGGATCCCGAGGTCATGCACGGCGAAGTTGCCGCGCTCTGGAAGCGCAAAGGCGACAAAGTCGTCGAGATGAACGTCGGTGCGGTTATCGCCGGCGAACGTTACGTGAAAGAACAGTTTGGCGACCGTCCTTCGGGCTACTCGCTAACAAAGAGCGTCGACGGCGACCGGCTTCTGATGATGGGCAACGACGCGATCGCGTACGGCGCGCTCGTCGCCGGCTGTCGCTTCATGGCCGGGTATCCGATCACGCCCGCAACCGACATCCTCGAATGGATGGCAAAATATCTGCCGCGTCACGGCGGCGTCGCGGTTCAAGCCGAAGACGAGCTCGCCGCTATCAACATGACGATTGGCGCTGCCTTCACGGGCGTGCGCGCAATGACGGCGACGTCGGGACCCGGGCTTTCCTTGATGACGGAAGCGATCGGCCTTGCAGGCGTCCTCGAAATTCCCGTCGTGATCGTCGAGTGCGCACGCGCGGGTCCGTCGACGGGCATGCCGACGAAGACCGAACAAAGCAACCTCAACCATATCATCTTCGGCGGACACGGTGAGATTCCGAAAGCGGTAATTTCGCCGGGGACGGTTGAGGAGTCGTTCTATTTCGCGGCGCTCGCCCTCAATCTCGCCGAAAAGTATCAGATGCCGATCTTCCTTTTGACGGAGCAAGCTCTCTGTCAAAGTAAGGCGACGCTGCCGCTGCTCGAGTTCGAAGCCCTGGAGATCGATCGCGGCAAGCTAATCGGTCACAACGGCCATACGAACGGTAACGGAAACGGCAAAGTCGTCTTCGGCGAGTACAAACGCTTCGCGCACACGGAAGACGGCGTTTCACCGCGCGTGATTCCCGGTGTCGACGGCGGCATGCACTTGGCTGCGGGCTCCGAGCACAACGATGCGGGCGTCATCACCGAAAACGTCAAGAACCGCGCAAAGATGATGGAAAAGCGCATGCGTAAGCTCGAGTCGATGCGCGAAGATCTTCCGAAAGGAAATATCTTTGGCGATCCCTCGGCCGAGGTTGCGATTATCGGTTGGGGCGCGAATCGCGGACCGATCGTCGAAGCGCTGGACCGCCTGGCCGCAGCCGGAACGAAGACCCGCTTCCTTCAAATGCGCACGCTCTGGCCGTTCCCGGAAGACGAAGTGCGCGACTTCATCAAGGGCGCGAAGCACGTCTTCGTCGTTGAGAACAACTTCACCGGACAGCTCGATCGCCTGATTCGTGTCGTCGTCGGACCGCTCGAATATATGCACAGCGTCCGGAAATACAACGGCCGTGCGTTCCGTCCGATCGAGATCATCGAACCGATCGAACGGGCGCTTTCATCTACCGTGCTGGCGAGGACCTGATCGTGACTGCCGTTCTAACACCCAAAGACTTTGCAACGGCCACCCCGTCGTGGTGGTGTCCCGGCTGCGGTGACTACGGCGTCCTTTCAGCGCTGAAGTCTGCACTCGCCGATCTTGGCAAGAATCCGAAAGACGTTGCGTTCGTCTCCGGCATCGGCTGCTCGGGCAAGATCAGCGGATACTTGCACTCGTATGCATTTCACGGCGTTCACGGACGCGCGCTTCCGGTCGCAACGGCGGTCAAGCTTGCGAACCAGGAGCTCACGGTCATCGCCGCCGGCGGTGACGGCGACGGTTACGCCATCGGCGCAGGACATTTCGTGCACGCGGTGCGCCGCAATCCCGACGTCACATACATCGTGATGGACAATCAAACGTACGGCCTCACCAAAGGCCAAAGCTCGCCGACGAGTCAGACCGGGTACGTCACGGGCACGAGCCCGAACGGCCATCCCGAAGCGCCGATGAACGGTCTTGTCGTTGCGCTCGCCGCAGGCGCGACGTTCTTGGCGCGCGGTTTCTCCGCGCATCCGAAACTGCTGGTCGAACTGCTCAAACAGGCGATCGCGCACAAAGGCTTCTCGATCGTCGAAGTCGAGTCGCCGTGCGTCACCTACAACAAGATCAACACCTACGCGTGGTTCAAAGAGAATACGTTCTATCTCGATGAAACGTACGATCCGACCGACAAGGTCGCCGCGTTCAAGACGCTCATCGACGAAGGAAAGATGCCGCTCGGCGTCTTCTATCGCGAAGATCGCGCGACGCTCGAAGACCTCGCGCTAAAAGATGCGACGCCCGTTGTCAAGGCATCGCTTAATGGCGACCTGAGCCGCTTCGCCTCAATCCAAGACCAGTATCGCTAGTCGCCTCGGCTCATCCTGAGGACGATATCTAGAACGAGACATGGCCAATCTTCGATTGGCTGTTTTCGGTAAACCAAAAGCTACCGTCGGCCCCCCGAACGATCTCTTGGACACCGGATGACGCCGTTGGAATGGCATCGGAGGTAATCGTATGGGAACTCGTCGAGATCCGGCCGATTGTATTCGTTCCGGCGTCGACGAACCACATCGCGTTGTCCGCTCCCGCGGTGATTCCGTTCGGCTGCGCGGAGGCGGAGAGTGCATACGTAGTCACGGTGAAAGGACCGTCACCATTGAAGGCGATGCGCCCGATGAACGGCGACGATCCTTGCGCCGTGAACCATATGGCACCGTCGGCCCCGCTCGCGATGTATTCTGCAGTACCGCTATTGGGGACGGTGACGTTCGCTACGCTGCTGTCCGAGGGATTGTAGCGCCCGACATAGCCGCCCTCGGTAAACCAAATAGCGCCGTCGCCGCCTGCGACGATCGACTTGGCAGTGCCGGAAAACGTCACACCCACCGTCGTCTCGATACCGCCCACCGTCATGTTGGCAACGGCGCGCGTCGACGGGACCGTCATCCAAAGCAGACCGTTTGCATCGCTCGTGATCCCGAATGCGGACGCAAGAACGGCATACGTTGCGAGCGAGCCGGTCGTCGTAACGCGATCGACGCCAGGCAGCGATTGGTCGGCGATCCATAACGCGCCGTCCGAGCCGGCAGTGATGTCATCGAGCACTCCACCCGCGACGGGATACTCAGCGCCGAGCGTTCCACTCGGGCTAATGCTGCCGACTTTCGCGACGGCATGCTCGGTAAACCAGATATTTCCGTCGGGACCTTGCGCGATACCGAACGGCCCGGACGCAGCGGTGACGGTCCCGTATTCGCTGATGGATGTTCCGACAATGCTGATGCCGCCACTCACCGGCGTCGTCGTCGGCGCCGGCGTGGACGTCGCCGAAATGCTCGGCGTTGCGATTGCAGACGACGTGCCCGGTGCTGGCGTGGAATTCGAGCCATCGCCTCCGCCGCATGCCGTCACCATGCACGCAAATGCAAACAATGCGACAACGGCACGCGTCTTCACGGTTGGACCTGCACGACCGAATCTGTCCCATCGAAAAGCATGTACATCAGACCGTTCGGGTTGCAGCCGATCGCTCCGGCGCGCGAACCATTCGGTCCGCTCACATCCGCAACCGTCGACACCGTCGCGGGGGTGACGCTCGCGTCCACGCGTCCGATCCCGATTTGAGCGTTGGTGATGTAGTCAAACCACACGACACCGGGCTGCGCGCGATCCGCACACATGTACCACGGCATTACATTGCTCGGCATCGCGATCGTTTGAAGGACACTGCCGCTCGAATTGAGCTGGACGATCGCGGGATTCGTGCCTTGGACCGTAAGAAAGATTCCGCTCGAGGTTGTCACGACGTCGAACAACGGAGCGCTGCTGTTGTAAACCTGCTGAACGCTCGAGCCGTTCCATTCGAGAAGCAGCTCGTCGGCATAGTCTACGATCCAAAGATTGCCCGACGTATCGATCGCAATCCCGGCATGCGTATTCGTCCCGAGCGAAGCCGTCGTCGGCGAACCAGAATTGAGGGGATAGAGCGCGAGCACGGTTCCGCTCGCGTAATCGAGCGTGCCGCGAATCTGGTCGTAAACCATCGCGCTTCCATTGGGGACTGGCGCGGCATTCGAGTTTGGACCCGGGCCGATCGTACTCGACGGTGGCGCGGAGAAGGTCAGCTCCTCATTTCCCGCGATCGCAAACAGGGCGCCCGGACCGACTGACGCGATGCCTCCGCGGATCGGCTCGGAAGCGGTTGCGGCATAATTGCTGCTAACGCTTGACCCCAATCCCGAATAATACGAAATGCCGCCCAAATTTGCGGAAGTAGGGTAATAAATGCCGCCCGACGGGTCAAAGAGGATGTTCTCGTGATACGGGTTGAGCGAACTCAGATTCGGATCGCTAATCGACGTAAAAGTTGGTGCCTGCATCGCCAAGTTCGCCGTCGCGTTGACGACGGACCCCGTCGATGACGAAGCCGTTAGTGTAATCGGGAAGTTTCCGGCGCCGCCGTTGTTACCTGAGAATACGACGTGCACGCCGCCTGTGGCTGGTGCCGTAAGCGTCGACGGTGAGAACGTAACAAAGCCGCTCGGACTTGCGGTAAAGCTCAGGGTGATCGGATCGCCTTGTGCGTCGACGAACCCACTCGATACGATCACGTTATTGTTCGCGTCGAGCGCGACAACACCAAGCGTAGCAGTCGCCGGAATCAAAAGATGGAGCGCCGCCGGCGTGACCGTCAGGGCGACGCTCGCCAGTACGCTCGAAAGCGTGACGCCGATAGTCGCCGGCGAGCCATATACGACGGTGACGCTGTCCAGACCGTAGCCGAGCTGCTGCGCACCGGCGAAGCTCCCCGCGATCGGTGTCGCGTCATAGGTCGTGAAAACGAAATCGTCGTTTCCGGCGGGGACGGTCAGGGAGACCGTGCAACTGCGGCCGCCGCCCGAATTTGCGGTGCATTGCGGCGACGATGATGAAATGTCGGCCGTCGTGCTAGCCAAGATCGTCGCTCGATCGCCGTGCGCGTAGACATCGACGGAAAGGCCCATCGTGCTCGACGCGATGTCCATCGCTCTTCGCAGTCGCGCGTTCGTCGATGAGCCGGATGCAGGTACGCTAACGCGAATCGTGGCGGTCGATGCGTAGATCGACGCCGGAACGCTCCCATGCACTCCGCCGCACGACGTCGTAGCGAGCAAAAGAAGGCCTAGGGAAGCCCGGAGGACACGGTGCATTGTGGTCCCGCCCCGCGTTATCTAATTACTGATCGATTTAAAGACTTCGCCGCCCCCGGAGTTGACTTTGTTCTTGGCGGGCGGTGGTTTCGGCTTTGACGTTGCGAGATATTGCGCAGCTGATCCGCCGTTGACGTAAACGCTATTGGACCACGGCGGCACGTTGCCGTGGCGACGCTGCATGTTGTGCCCGTTGCGGTTCGTGTTATGCGACGCGGCCGTACTCTTCGTCGACGTCGTTGCATGAGTTGCTTTTTGTTGCGAGCTTTGCTGCGCGCTGACGAACGCTTCGGGAGCGAATGCTGCGAGGACAAACGCGATTGCGAGTAAGCGGCGAGCCATGGCTAGCTTGTTCCCCGAATCCGGAGGCTAGGCCCGCAAAACGAGGCCGAGATCGGCTAAGATTGCGTCGGTCACTTGGGACGTTTTGGCGGTTCCGCCCAGATCGGGCGTGACGGAGCGCTTCTCTTCTAAGACTCGCCCAACCGAGCGCTCAATCGCCTTTGCGGACTCGGTCTCGCCCAGCCAATCCAGCATCATCGCGGTTGCGAGAATCGAGGCGGTTGGATTCGCGAGCTGCTTGCCTGCGATATCGGGCGCCGAACCGTGGATCGGCTCGAACATCGCGGGTTTGCGGCGCTCGGGATTCACGCACGCGCTCGGAGCCAGGCCAATGCTTCCCGTCGCCGCCGAGGCTTCGTCCGAGAGAATGTCGCCCATCAGATTGGTCGCAACCACGACGTCATACGATGACGGGCGTGTAATCATGTACATGCTGGTTGCGTCAACGTGAGCCTTTGTCGTGCGGATGTCGGGATAGCGCGCCGAGACTTCTTCGAATACGTTGTCCCACAGAACCATCACGAGTGCGAGCGCATTCGATTTGGTGACGCAGTGGACGTACTTCTTGCGGTTGCGTTTGCGGGCGACTTCGAATGCATAGTTCATGATCCGCTCCGCACCGCGGCGCGTGATGACCGTCGTCATCATGGCGACTTCGTCGAGCGTTCCAACGTGAACGCTCCCGCCGGTATTAGAATATTCGCCTTCGGTGTTCTCGCGGACCATCACGAAATCGATCGGATCGGTCTGCTTGAGCGGGATCTGCGTCCCCGGCCACCATTTCACGGGACGGACGTTCGCGTAGAGATCGAGTCCTTTGCGAATCGGATGCATCATCTGCTGCGAGCTGAATCGGTCCGGAACGTTCGCAGGGTCGCCGTGCGCACCCATGTAGATTGCATCGAAGGGAGCAAGCAACTCGACGATGTTCTCGGGTGCGGCGCGGCCGGTCCCCAAAACGTGCCGCGCACCCCATGGGAACGTCTCGAAGTCAAAGCTGCACACGCGCGCCTTTTCGAGCTCGCGCAGAATGCGAAGTCCTTCGTTCGTAACCTCCGGGCCGATGTTGTCACCCGGGATGACGGCGATCCGATATTGGTTCATGCGTCTATTCTCACATTATTTTCAGATATTTGCGCAAGGATTTTTGCCGTGTTCAGGAACCATTTCGGCATGATCCGCATCCTCAGTTGTTTGGTTGCCTTGGCCGCTTTGGAGGTCGTGGCCGTGGGCTGTGGCAGTACGTGCACGTACTGCACGACCACGAACGTCTCAGCTTGCACCGTTCCCGCCGGCATGCAGTATTCGCTCGTCTATCCCGTTCCGAGCTCGACCGGAAATCCGACGAGCCTGGCTCAAGTCGTGGTCGCGACCTCAGGGACGCTGCCGCCAACCTGGATGAGCGGAAACGGCTGGGACGTTGAGCTCAATTACACTGCGACCGGCGCGTATCCGGGACACGCTCTTGGAGGCGATTTCGCAACGATCGCACCGAGCGCGATTCCGACGCCGAACGCAACGCCGTCGTTCTCGAATCCCAGCTACTTTACGAGCACGTTCAGCTATGCCGCAAATGCCAACACGCCGCTGCCGCCAGGAACGTCGATCACCGCAACGCTCAACAATCTCAATTCGAGCTTCTACCCAGGCGTGACGATCGGGACGTTCTCGACCTAGAGCAGCTTCTCCATCGCCATCACATCAATGGGGCGCCCGTCGAGGCGCCCTTGTTCTTTGAAGACCCCGACTTCACGGTAGCCGAGGCCACGGTACAGCCGCTGTCCGGCTTCATTGAATGGAAACGTGAACAGCACGATCTTGTAGAAATCGTTTGCGCGCGCCGTCTGTTCGAGCGCGGCGAGCAACGGCTTGCCGACACCTGATCCGCGCGCCGAGCGCTTCACATAAATTGAAAGATCGGCGACTCCGGCGTACGCGCAGCGATGCGAATACGGATTGAGCGAAGCCCAACCGACGATTTCTCCGTCGCGCTCGGCGACGAGAACGGCATAGCGTTCCTCGTGTCGCGCCCACCAGTCCAAGATTTCCGCAGAATCTTTTGGATCTTCGTCCAACGTTGCGACGCGATCCGCAATTCCTTCGTTATAGATGCGGCGGATCGATTCCAAGTCGGCCGCTTCGGCGCGGCGGATTGTAAGCGCTTCGACCATTTCCGGAGAGATTTTCGATATTTGTAAGAAGGACTCCGGCGGGTTTTCAGCAAGGCCGCCCGCCATGAGATGCTTCCGCCCTCTTTGGACGGTGGCCCTTGCTGTAATAATGGGCGCAACGCTTTGCGTCCCGGCATCGGCCGAAACGGCGTTGCAATACGCGGCCCTGATCCACAAGTTCAATCCGAAGCTTCAGCAACATCAGACTCACCGGCTTGCGCTCGAAGTCATCAAGGATTCGCAACGCTCGCACATCGACGCTCGCCTGCTCATTGCGCTCGTAACCGTCGAATCTCGCTGGCGTCAAAGTGCCATCTCAAGCGCCGGAGCGCGCGGACTCGGCCAGCTGATGCCGCATACGGCGCACGTTTTGGGCGTCAACCCGCGCGATTCAAAACAAAATCTTTTGGGCGCGTCGACCTACTTGGGGCGCATGGTCCGGACGTTCGGCGCGGATGGTAAGCGATTGCATCTCGCGATCGCCGCATACAATGCCGGACCGCTCGCCGTACTACGTGCGCGCGGAATTCCGTACAACGGCGAGACACCCGAATACGTCCGCCGCGTGATCTCGCTTTGGCATTCGATTCGCGCCCGCGTCGGTGACGTTGCGCGCTTGCCGTCCACCGACAAGTTCGTGGTCGGTGTGTTGTCAGTCCAACCCTACGACGACATTCTTTCGGTCGACGGCGATCAGAGCGATTCGCAGTCGTCGTCCGAATCGGCTACCTCGACAGCGTTCTAGGGACTCGCGCTCGGCGCAGCGCTCACCGCTGCGCTTGCCGATGCAGTTGCGGTTGCAGTCGCGCTTGCATTTGCCGACGCCGCAGGTGATGCGGCTGCCGATGCGCTCGCTTGCGGAGTGCCCGATGCCGATGGTCGTGCCGATGCTTTCGCCTTCGCAGAACCGGTCGGTTCCGGCGTCGGCGTTTCTGCCGGCTCAGCATAGACTACGAACGAGAGCGATTTCTTCGCGAGCAATTTCATCTGGCGCGCCGTCGGAACGAAACGGACTTCCATTGACGGAACCGGACCGCGCGGTGTTGCGACTACCGCCGGCGTCGTGCTGACGGTTGGTGTCGGTGCAGGCGCCCCCGGCGGACGCGGCGTCGGTGTACCGCTCGGCGTCGGTGTCGGGGTCGGAGTTTGCGTTGGTGTCGGCGTTGGGCTTGGTGACGACGTTCCTTTGGCGCCACCGGACGGAATTGGCGTCGGCGTCGCGTTGATCGCTTGCGCGATGTTGCGCGTCCACTTGTTCTCGTTCGCCGGATCGTAGATCGCCATGCCGATCGTCGGATCGGTGCCGTACGCTTCGAGTTCGGCGAGCGGAATTATGACATCGATTACCGGCAGTCCGGATAGCGTCGCGCCTTTGTCGGATTCGAACGTGATGTACAGCAGGGCCGGTGACAGTCCGTGATGTGCCTTGCTGAACAGACCGTTCTTTGGTTTGTCAGCAGCACCGTATGCCGGAATCCCACCTGGGCCCGGAACGGAAACGCTCGCGTTCAACGTGATCGGCACCGGCGCAGCGGTCGACGACGCTGCTGCCTTGGGGAACGTGGCCGAAACTTTGAAATCACCCGGCGCCGGGATCGACTGCGCGCTGCCGTCGCTCATGACCTGAATATTGCCCGTCATAACGTTCGGCGTCCGCGTCGGCGCGGGAGTTGGGGTTGTCGGAGCAATTGCTTGCGGCAGTGTGCCACCCGGCATCGTGGAGCCGCCACCTGTGCTATTGGTACAGGCGGCGACCGCACAACATCCGAGCGCCAGAACGGCCATCGCGAGGCGCAGGCGCATCACGGAGACCTTGGACAGTGGCCCCACCGAATCCTAAGCGGGGCCTTGCTTGACGTAAATCTCGGACCCCGCGGCCTTGAACTCCTCGGACTTCTCCCGCATGCCCCGCTCGGCGAATTCGCGCACGTCCTGCGTGATCTTCATCGAGCAGAAATGGGGGCCGCACATCGAGCAGAAGTGCGCGACCTTTGCGCCGTCGGCCGGGAGCGTCTCGTCGTGGAACTGACGAGCGGTCTCAGGATCGAGCGAGAGATTGAACTGATCCTCCCAACGGAATTCGAAGCGCGCCTTTGAAAGGATGTCGTCCCAATGCCGCGCGTGCGGATGTCCCTTGGCAACGTCGGCAGCATGTGCCGCGATCTTGTATGCGATCACGCCGTCCTTCACGTCTTGCTTGTCGGGCAATCCGAGATGTTCTTTCGGGGTGACGTAGCAGAGCATCGCCGTTCCGTACCAACCGATCATCGCGGCGCCGATCGCGCTCGTGATGTGATCGTAACCCGGCGCGATGTCGGTTGTGAGCGGCCCGAGCGTGTAGAACGGTGCTTCCTTACAGATCTCGAGCTGGCGATCCATGTTCTCTTTGATCAAGTGCATCGGCACGTGGCCCGGACCTTCGATCATTACTTGCACGTCGTGCTTCCAGGCGATGTCGGTCAATTCACCCAGCGTATCCAGCTCACCGAATTGGGCTTCATCGTTGGCGTCGGCTTGACACCCGGGACGTAAGCCGTCGCCGAGTGAGAAGGCGATGTCATACGCGCGCATGATCTCGCAGATATCTTCGAAGTGCGTGTATAGAAAATTCTCTGCGTGATGCGAGAGGCACCACTTTGCGAGAATCGATCCGCCCCGGGAAACAATACCGGTCACGCGTTTCGCAGTCAGCGGAATGTAGCGCAGCAAAACGCCGGCGTGAATCGTGAAATAGTCGACGCCCTGCTCGGCCTGTTCGATCAGCGTGTCGCGATAAATCTCCCAGGTGAGGTCTTCCGCTTTTCCGCGCACTTTCTCGAGCGCTTGATAGATCGGAACCGTACCGATTGGTACCGGCGAGTTGCGCAGAATCCACTCGCGCGTTTCGTGAATGTTCTTCCCGGTCGAGAGGTCCATGACGGTGTCTGCGCCCCAGCGCGTCGCCCAAGTCATCTTCTCGACTTCTTCCTCGATCGTCGACGTCACGGCCGAGTTTCCGATGTTGGCGTTGATCTTGACGAGGAAGTTGCGGCCGATAATCATCGGCTCGCTTTCAGGATGATTGATGTTCGAGGGAATGATCGCGCGGCCGCGCGCGACTTCATCGCGCACGTGCTCGGGCGAGCAGTTCTCGCGAATCGCGATGTACTCCATCTCCGGCGTAATCGTCCCGCGACGGGCGTAGTGCATTTGCGTTACCGAAGCACCGCCTTTGGCGACGCGTATTTTTTGCGACGGAAACAACTTGTTCGTCTTGTCTTGGACGACAGTATCGTTGCGCGCTTCGATCCACGTCTGACGAATGGGCTCGAGTCCTTTGCGAACGTCGAGAACGGCGTCGGGATCGGTGTATGGCCCGCTCGTGTCGTAAACGACGTGCGTCTCGCCGTCCGTCAAGGCGATCGCGCGCATCGGCACACGAATCGACGGATCTTTTCCTCCGGCGTAGACTTTTCGTGAACCTGGAATCGCCCGAGGTTCTACCGTCATCGACATAGCGCACTTCCTCTCATGGGCGGCGCTTCCGATGACGACTCCCTTCGCCGGCATTACCCGGTTCAGGTTGACGGTCGGCGGCGCAGCCGCCCTCTCAGCCCAGATTGCCCGAGCTCCCGTGGTCGGACGGCCTTCGCGGCCATCGTCGCGGTCCCCGCTGAAGCGGCGGAGGTTCGCAACCTCATGCCGTATCTTTCGCGAGTCGCTTTCATCGCGCTGAGGGGGTTCTGATGTCTCAATCGTCTCGCGGCAACTTTCTCGCACTTGCCGGCGGCGCCGCCGCTGCACTCGCAACTCGCACTCCGGCCGATGCCAAGGTCGACGCGATGCGGGATGCCGACGTTTCAAAGCTCTATGCCGCCGCAAAGAAAGAAGGCACGGTCGTTTGGTGGACGGCCCACTATGCGCAAAGTGCGGCTGATCGCGTGCGGGACGCGTTCAAGGCGAAATATCCCGGTATCGAGGTCGTGTTCATCCGGCAAACCGCGCAAGTCATATTTCAGCGCTTGAATCAAGATCTGAAGTCGAACGTCAAAGAGCTCGACGTTTTTGCTTCGACCGACGAATCACATTACGTCGTGCTGAAGAGCCAAAACGTTCTCGCGCCGTTCGTCCCGGCCGACATCAACAAGGTGCCGGCCTCGTTGCGACATCTCGATCCCGATGAAGCGTATCAAATCGGTGCGCTCGGATTCGTGCTGATCAACTACAGCACGAAAGTGCAGCCGCCGCATCGCTGGCCACAGCTCGGCGATCCGAAGTGGAAAAATCAGGTCACCCTGGGACATCCGGCGTTCAGCGGATACGTCGGCAATTGGGTCGTCGCGATGAACGACAAATACGGTTGGGAATATTTCAAGAGCATCGCCGCCAACAATCCAAAGATCGGCCGTTCGGTCAACGACACCGTTACGGACATCGTCGCGGGCGAGCGAATGGTCGGCGCCGGACCCGATAACTATTCACTCGAACGCAAAGCGGGCGGCAACCCGATCGACATCGTCTATCCGGACGATGACGCAGTGCTCATCACATCCCCGGTCGCAGTTCTCAAAGACGCGCCGCATCCCAACGCCGGACGCCTGTTCATGAACTTCATGTACTCGCGTGAATACTCGGAGGCGCTCGTCAAGAGCTACAATTATCCGCTGCGGACCGACGTGCCATCCGCAAACGGCGTCAAGCTCGACAAAATCCGGTGGACGCGCAATAAGGTCGAGCGGCTGTCCTCCGGGATTCCCGAAGTCATAGCGAAGTGGCGCGAAACGTTCAACGTGTAAGCTTACCGGCAACGCGCACGCTTCCGTTTGGGAAGATCGACGCAGGTGCGATCATCTTCGTGCTTGCCGTGGCCGCCGTCGTTGTCATGGTGCTTCTGCCGCTCGCGTGGCTGCTGTACATGAGCCTGCAAATCCCAGCCGCCGGGAAATTGGGGCTCGCAAACTACGTAGAGGCATTCACAAAGTCGATCTATCTTGCGCCAATTTTTAATTCGCTGATTTTGGCGACGTCGGTGGCCGCGATTGCGACCGCGATCGGGACGCCGCTCGCATGGCTCGTTGCCCGCACTGATCTCCCGGCGCGCGGGTTACTGCGCGCGCTGATCATCGCTGCCTTCGTTACGCCACCGTTCCTCGGCGCTCAGGCATGGATGCTGCTCGCCGCACCGCATAGCGGCTGGCTGAATCGCGCGATCGTGACGCTCACGGGGGCCCAACAGGGCCCGTTCAACATCTACTCGCTCGCCGGCGCGATCTTTGTGATGGCATCGTACAACATCCCGTACACCTTCACGTTCGTTACGGGTGCGCTCGCGGTAATGCCATCCGAGTTGGAAGACGCAGCGGCGATCCTCGGTTCGGGATCGTTGCGACGGACGCTGACAATCGTTCTTCCTTTGGCGCTGCCCGCGATCATCGCCGGATTCATCATGTCGTTTCTCGAGGCGCTCTCCGAATTCGGAGCGCCCGCTTTCCTTCTCATTCCGGCGCGCACGCAAGTCATCACAACTCAGCTCTATCTCTTCTTTCAGTATCCGGCGCGAATCGAGCTTGCCGCGGCTTACGCGATGCCGCTGCTTTTCATAACCGCCGGGTTGTTGTACGTGCAGCGCCGGCTGATCGGCAGACGCAAATACACAATGATCGGAACCAAGGGCGGCCGGCGGCATCTCGTCGCGCTGCGTGCATGGCGCATCCCGCTGTCGCTCGCGGCCTTTGCGGTGCCGTTCATTGCGGTTGCGATGCCTTACACGGCGTTGCTGGCAACGTCGCTCTCGCGCGCGTGGGGAAGAGGTCCGGTTCCGGGTAACCTTACGTTCTACTGGTACCGGTGGGCGATTTTCGACAATCCTGAAACGCGCGCGGCGATCGCGCATTCATTTATATATGCCTTCGCTGCGGCGACGATTGCCGTCGCACTTGCGGTGACGATCAGTTTTGCAGTTCAACGCGGCTTGGTTCCCGGCGGCAACGTGCTCTCGTTCATTTGCATGGCGCCGTACATCATTCCGGGGATCATCCTCGCGATCGGCTTTTACGCAGCATTCTCGCGTCCACCGATCTTGCTCTACGGCACGGCCTGGATGCTGATCGTTGCATTCGCGACACGCTTTCTGCCGATCGCCTACTCAAACTTCACGGCTTCGCTTCAAACACTATCGAGCGATCTCGAATTCGCGGCACGCACGCTGGGCGCCGGAAGGCTGCGGTCGATATTTACGGTGACGTTTCCGCTCCTGCGCACGAGCATTCTCTCCGCGTGGCTGCTCGCGTTCATCCCGGCGCTGCGCGAGCTGTCGTGCGCGATCTTTCTCTTTACCCCCGCGACCGCCGTCATGTCGACAGTCATCTTCGATTTCAGCGACGCCGGAAATTTTGAAGCGCTCTCGACGCTCGGCGTCTTGATTCTGGTCGCGACGTTTGCGATCGCACTCTTGATGTACCGGTTTCTCGGGCGCAGTTTGGTGGCAGCGGAGGCACCAGCGTAATGGCCCAAATCACGATCTCCGACTTGCGCAAACGCTTCGGCGTGGCGCAAGCCGTCGACGGCGTGAATCTCGTCGTCGAAAACGGCGAAGTGATGGCGCTGCTCGGACCTTCGGGTTGCGGCAAGACGACGACGCTCTCGCTCTTGGCCGGATTCATGAGCCCCGACGAAGGCGAAATTCGCGCGGGCGATCGCGTTCTGTCCAGCGCGAGGAACGTCGTTCCGCCCGAACACCGCAACATGTCGCTGATTTTCCAAAGCTACGCCGTCTGGCCGCACATGACGGTCTTCGAAAACGTCGCGTACGGACTTGGCGTCCGGCGCGTCTCTCGTGACGAGATCAAGCGCCGCGTCGAGCGCGTGCTCGAAACGGTTCACATGGGCCACCTTTCCGCTCGCTATCCTTCGGAGCTCTCGGGCGGACAGCAGCAGCGTGTCGCTCTCGCGCGTGCCGTCGTCGTCGAGCCGGACATCCTTCTGCTCGATGAACCGCTGTCCAACCTCGATGCCAACCTGCGTGAACAGATGCGCTTCGAGATTCGCCGCTTGCACGATGAAACGGGCATCACGATGGTGTACGTGACGCACGATCAAGCCGAGGCGATGGTCACCGCCGACCGGATCGCGATCATGAATCACGGACGCATCGATCAAGTCGGGACACCGCACGAAATCTACGAATCGCCGTCCACGGCATTTGCTGCCGCATTCATCGGCCGCATGAACGTCCTCGAAGGCACGCTCAGCGAAGAGGGAACGGTTAGGTGTGGATCCATGACGCTTCGCGCGGCGAGCAGCGTCGCGCTTGCCCGCGGCTCGAAAGCCGTCGTCTGCATCCGTCCCCATCACGTCACGCTCAGCACGAACGGGGCGAGCGCGAGCGGAACGAATCAAGCCCGTGGCCGAGTCATTCGTCAGACGTATCTGGGAGAGATTCGCGACTACTTGATCGAGCTGCCCGGCAGCCAGCAGATGCGCGCCTTCACGGATCCGGCGCTCGATCATCCGGTTGGTTCGGAGGTACTGCTCGATCTGCCAATCGAACGCTGCCGAATCGTGGAGGCATAAAGATGGCAAAGGTTCTCGGTGGCGTCATGGCCGCGGCGATCACGCCGTTCGACCGGCGCGCGCAACCCCACCACGCGCGATACATCGCCCACTGCAAGTCGCTTCTGCAGAACGGTTGCGACGGAATCAATGTTTTGGGCACGACCGGCGAGGCGAACTCGATCGGACTTGCCGACCGTTTCGATCTCATGGACGCCGTCGCGTCGAGCGGTCTCCCAATGGATCGCATGATGGTCGGTACCGGCGCTCCCGCAGTCGAGGATGCAATCCGGCTCACGAAGCACGCACAAGCCTGCGGTTTTTCCGCCGCGCTCGTGCTACCGCCGTTCTACTACAAAGGCGTTACCGACGACGGCATCTTTGCGTTTTTAGCGCGCCTGATCGAACGTTCCGATCCGCGCCGAATCAAGATCTATCTCTACAATTTTCCGGCAATGACCGGTTTGTGGTACTCCGTGACGTTGATCGAACGGCTGGTCGCCGAATTTCCCGGGATCGTAGCGGGCATCAAAGATAGTGCGAACGATCGCGACTACCAGCGCGAGCTTCTCAAGCGCCTCCCGAAGTTTGCAGTCTTCCCCGGAACCGAAGGGTACATTGCGGAAGCGAAGCGCGACGGTTGCGCGGGCTGCATCTCCGCGAGCGTCAACGTCACGTCACGTGAGGCGCAAGCCGCGTGGTCGGCGAGCGACGCCGACTTCGCCGCGAAGCAAGCCCATGTCGCAGAGCTACGCACGACGATTCAGTCGCAGCCGCTGATCCCGGCGATCAAAGCGATCAAATCACGCATCGAGCACAACGACAAGTGGGAGCGTCTCTTGCCGCCGCTCGTTCCGCTTACGATCGAACAGCGCGGCCAGTTGTTCAGCGCACTCGGCGACTGGATTGCCCAACCCGCAACGGTCTAAAATGTCATCCCGAGCGTAGGTGCACGACGTGCGCCGTGGTCGAGGGACAGCGAAAATCTTAACCTTCTGCATTATCTCTGTCCTTCGACTACGCAACGCTCGCGTTGCTACGCTCAGGATGACAGGAGGGCGCGGTCGAGGACCTGCGCGACGTGAAGCGCTTTGCGATCGGAAAGATCGGCGATTTGGTGGCGGCAACTCGTTCCGTCGGTGACAATCAGGTCGCGTTCGCCGGCAGACCGCACAGCGGGAAGCAGCGAACGCTCCGCCATCTTCTTCGAGATCTCGTAGTGCTCGATCTCATAACCGAAGCTGCCGGCCATGCCGCAGCAGCTCGAATCGATCGGCACGACCTCGAGCGACGGAATCATGCGCAGCGTTTCCAACACCGGGGCGAACGCGCCGAATGCTTTTTGATGGCAGTGTCCGTGCACGTAGGCCTTCTGCTCCGCAAGCGGATGCAGGTTGAGATTCAAGCGCCCTTCGCATTTCTCGCGCACCAGAAATTCTTCGAACAGCAACGCCTGCGATGCAATCGTCTTCGCAGCCTCGCCCGGCACGACGGCGAGCAACTCGTCGCGTAACGTCAGCAAGCACGACGGCTCGAGGCCGACGATCGGAATTCCGCGCCGTGCAGGTTCTTCAAGAGCGGCGATGACCCGCTGCATCTCACGCCGCGCCTCATCGACCATCCCCGCACCTAAATAGGTACGTCCGCAGCAGAGCGGCCGCCCACGGTCGCGCAGCGTCGGGAAAATGACGTCGTATTTCGCCGCTTCGAGGACGCGCAGCGCCGCGCGCGCATTCTGCGGCTCGAAATAGCGATTGAACGTGTCGACGAAGAGCACGACCTCGCCGACAGGCGGCGGCCCGTTTTGACGTCGCAGCGAATCGTCCAGAAACGGGCGCGCGGACGGCACCGGAACCGAGCGCTTTGCCGAAAATCCGCTCAGCTTTTCGGTTCCGCGTGCGAGTGGCGCAAGCGCATTCCGCAAGCGTGTCGGCGCGTTTGCGTACTTCATGAACGGCGCATAGCGCGGCAAGCTCGCAACGATCCGGTCCTTCGTGCGCCACCCGTGCCGTTTGCGATAGTGATGCAGAAACTCGATCTTCATGCGCGCCATGTCGACGCCGGTCGGACACTCGCGACGACAGCCTTTGCAGCTCACGCACAAATCGAGCACGTCGTACATCCGTTCCGAGGTGAGCGCATCGCGTCCGAGTTGTCCGGTTAAGACGTGCCGCAGCGCGTTGGCGCGCCCGCGCGTGACGTGCTCCTCGTCTTGCGTCACCATGTACGACGGGCACATGACGTCCGAATTCTTGCGGCAGGCGCCGTTGTTGTTGCACATCTCGACGGCGCTCGAGAATCCGCCCCACTCCGACCAATCGAGTGCGGTATCCAGGTTGATCGGCTCGTAGCCCGGCGGATATCGAAAGAGCGAACGATCGTCCATCAGCGGCGGGCGAACGATCTTGCCGGGATTGAACAGCCCCTTCGGATCGAAGGCATCCTTGACGTCTTCGAACGCACGCACGATGCGCTCGCCGAACATCTCGCGGTGGAACTCGGAGCGCACGATGCCGTCGCCGTGCTCCCCGGAGTGCGAGCCGCCATACTCACGCACCAGTGCGAAGGCTTCTTCCGCGATCGCGCGGAGCTTGCCGACGTCTTCGTCATGCTTGACGTTGAGCACCGGGCGCACGTGCAGACAGCCAACCGACGCATGCGCATACCATGTGCCGTACGTTCCGTACTTTTCGAAGATCTCGGTCAGGCGCGCCGTGTAATCGGCGAGATGCTCGAGATCGACGGCACAATCTTCGATGATCGAAACCGGCTTTGCATCGCCTTTCATCGAGGTCATGATGTTCAGGCCCGCCGAGCGGACCGACCAAATCTCACTCTGTGCGGCGGCGTCGGTGACTTTCACGACCGCATTCGGAAAGCCGAGCGCCGCCATGCACTCGTCCAGCTCGTCGAGCTTCGGACGCAACAATGTTGCATCGTCACCCGTGAACTCGACCAGCAAGATCGCATCAGGACGCCCTTTGACATAACGCTCGATCGTCGGCGCGAAGGCCGGGTTCGTACGCGAGAGCTCGAGCATCGTGCGGTCGACGAGCTCGACCGCGACCGGATCGAATTTCACCAGATCTTTCGTCGAGACCATGGCATCGTGAAAGCGCGGAAAATGGCAAATCCCAAGCACGCGTTCGCGCGGCAGCGGCTGCAACATCAGCTCGATCGACGTGAAGAATGCGAGCGTCCCTTCAGACCCAACGAGAATCTTCGCCGTGTTGAACGGCCCGGTCTTGATTGCGTCGAGATTGTAGCCGCCCACGCGGCGCATGACATGCGGGAATCGCTTTGCGATCTCGTCGGCCTCGCTCGAAGCGATCGCGCGCAGACGTTCGATCAATGGCGCGACACCGTTTGGCGCACCGTCGTCGAAGGCAGCACGCGTACCGTCGGCGAGGATTGCATCGACGCCGAGAACGTTGTGCACCATCATGCCGTAGCGGATCGAGCGCGCGCCTGAGGAATTGTTCGCCGTCATGCCCCCGAGCGTTGCGCGACTGGCGGTCGACGGATCGATGGGGAAAAAAAGCCCTTCGCGCTTCAGCCGCGCGTTGAGGTGATCGAGAACGAGTCCGGGCTGCACGCGAACACGGCGCGACGACGCGTCGAGATCCTCGATGGCGCGCAGATGCTTGCTGGTGTCGACGACGACGGCGTTCCCGACGGTTTGTCCGCATTGCGACGTCCCGGCGCCGCGCGGCAAGACCGGCACACCAGCTTCGCGGCACACGCCGATAACCGCCGCGATGTCGTCGATGGTTTTCGGAATGACGACGCCGCGCGGCTCGATCTGATAGATCGACGCGTCGGTCGCGTACAGTGCGCGCGTAACCGCATCAAAGGCGACGTCGCCTTGGACTTCCTTACGTAAGCGCTCCTCGAGCGCGTTCAATACGCTATGCGAGCGCCGGTGCGCGTGCCGGTTCGGCCAAATACTCGAGAGCGGGTGCGATGCCGTCTTCGATATCGACGCCCGAAAGCCGCAGGCCCATTTGCACCGCACACAGCACGCCGGCCAGCATCACGTCGTTGATGCTGCCCAGATGACCGATCCGGAAGATCTTGCCTTTGACTTTGCCGAGACCGACTCCGAGCGAAACATCGAAGCGCTCCAATATCTTCAGGCGCACTTTGTCGACATCGACGCCTTCCGGAACGAGTACTGCCGTCAAGGTGTTCGAGTACTCGCGCGGATCGCGCGCCAGAATCTCGAGACCCCAACCTCCGACAGCGCGGCGCGTTGCTTCCGCCAGACGCGCATGCCGTTCGAACGTCGTCTTCAAGCCCTCTTCATGCAGCATTCGCAACGCTTCGCGCAGCCCGAAGAACATCAGCGTCGGCGACGTATACGGATAGAAGCCTTGCACATTCGCTTCGATGATCGGCGTCCAATCGAAATACGCTTTCGGAAAACGCGAACGCTTTGATGCCTCGAGCGCTTTGCGCGAGACGACGTTGATGCCGATCCCCGGCGGGAGCATCAAGCCCTTCTGCGAACCGCAGACCATGACGTCAACGCCCCACTCGTCGTGGCGATAATCGATGGACGCAAGCGACGAAACCGTGTCGACCAATAGCAGCGCCGGGTGACTCGCACGATCGATGGCAGCGCGCACATCCGCAAGGCGCGACGTAACGCCGGTCGAGGTTTCGTTGTGCACGACCATGACGGCGGCGATGCGCTTCTCGCGATCTTCGCTGAGCCGGCGCGAGATCTCATCGGGATCGGCACCGTGGCGCCAATCTCCCGGAATCAGCTCGACGTCGATGCCCAAGCGTCGCGCGAGATCCGCCCAAAGATTCGAGAATTGCCCGGTCTCGATGACAAGAACGCGGTCGCCGGGCGAAAGCACGTTCGTGATGGCTGCTTCCCACGCGCCCGTTCCGGACGAGGGATAGAGGACTACGTTTGCATCTTTTGTTTTGACGAGCTTTTGCATCGCGGGCAAAATCTCGAGCGTACATTCCGCAAAATCGGGACCGCGATGGTCGACGATCTGACGGTCCATCGCGCGCAATACGCGCTCCGGGACGTTCGTTGGCCCGGGGATTTGAACGAAATGCTGCCCGCTGCGAAACATGATCTTCCTCCTATAACCCCCTTGCGCAGCGCCGGGCCGGAGGTCCTGCGCAGGGCGTGATCAGGTACGCGACCCTCGCGGGCGCTCAGCTATTCGTCGGCGCAGCCGCGATCTTTGCGCGATTTGCGCTCGGCGGCGCCGGACCGGTGGCGGTCTCCTACCTGCGTCTGGGCATTGCCGCGTTAATCGTCGTCGCACTCGCGGCCACGCGGAGCACGTCACGCAAATGGCTCGACCCGCGTCGCGAAGCGCTGCTCGCAATTGCGGGCGTCGCTCTCGCCGTTCACTTTGCCGGATGGATCGCATCGCTCGAGTTCACGTCGATTGCAATCTCGACGCTGCTCGTGTGCACATCACCCATTTTCACCGGAGCCTTTGAGGCGCTCGTTGCGCGCCGCAAGCCGAGCCTTTCCTTTATTCTCGCAATCGTGTGCGGCGCCGCAGGTCTCACACTCGTCGTAATGCAGCATTCGGAGCCGGCTCCGATCGCAGGCCACGTACTGCTCGGCGCGTTTCTCGCAACGCTTGGCGCGATCGCGATGAGCGTCTACCTTACCGTCGTGCGCTCGGTGCGCAGCGATCTCGATACGCTCGCCATCATCGCCCGAACCTATTCGTGGGCGGCAATCGTCCTGGCGGTGCTCGCTCTAGCCATTCACGAGAATCCCCCAGCACTTACCAATCACACCGCCTGGTTCGGCATCATTGCGATGGCGCTGATCTCGCAACTGCTCGGACACACGGCGATAAATGTTTCGCTGCGCTGGTTTACGCCGACGACGGTCGGATTCGCGACGCTCCTCGAACCCGTCATTGCGGCAGTACTGGCCGCCGTGATTTTCCGCGAGGCGCTCGCAGGAGCGATGCTCGCCGGGGCCGTCTTGCTCTTCGTGGCGATCGCACTAGCCATTCGCAGCCAGGCTACCCAAAAGAGACTAGCCCAGGAGTCTCAGGGGTATTTCAGCATTCTCCCCTAGCGTGGACGGGGCGTATATATGAAGGCGTATTCTTTGCGGCTGACCGCCGCCGTTGCACTGCTCGTAATCGTCCTGTTGGCCGGTTGCGGCCGCGGCTCGAACCGGATGCGGGGTGGCTTCGGCGGACCGGCATCGCCGGCGCCGATACCGACGGCTGTTGCGCACCAGGCCTCCGTTCATCCGACGCTGGTCATCGCCGGCATCATCGCGCCGCTGCAAAACGTTGCGATCTCGAGCACGCTTTCCGAACCTGCCGACACCGTCAGCGTGAACGAAGGCGATCGGGTCCGTGCGGGACAGGTCATCGCCGTTTTCGACACCGCCGATCTGCAGGCGCAGCTCGAATCGCAATTGCGCACGGCGGCCTCCGACGAGGCGAAGGTTTCGCAAGCACGCTACACGGCGCAGCTCAACTACGGGCAAAACCCCGAACAAGTGCAGCAGGCGCGTCAATCGCTCATGCAAGCGCAGCACACGCTTGCGCTCGATACGTTGACGCTGCAGCGCGACGAGCAGCTCGTCTCGCAAGGTTACTTGCAGCAGCAGACGTACGATCAGCAGCGCACGACCGTTTCGAACGATCAAGCCGGTGTCCGCTCAGCACAAGCCGCACTCAACTCGGCGATCACGAATCAGCAAGTCAACGGAGTTCCCGGCAAAGGCTTACAAGCGGCGAATATCGCGTCCGCTGCCGCCGATGCAGCCTCGGCGCGCGCGACTGCCAATCAAATTCGCGCCGAGATTTCGCGCGCTACGATCGCCTCGCCCGTCGACGGCGTCGTGATCAACCGTAATCTCAATCCCGGCGAGTATCCGAATGGGCGCACGCTCTTCACGATTCAAGAACTTTCGCACGTCTACGCCGAGCTCAACGCCTCGAGCACCGACATCTTCCGCATCAAAGGCGGCGCGCAGGTTGCCCTGCACGCTGGCGGCGATCAGACCGGACGCGCATACACGGGCAAAGTCGTCGCGGTGCTTGGACAAGTCGCCCCGGGCTCGACGAACTTTACCGTGAAAGCGCTGGTCGAAAACCCCGGTGACGTTCTGCAAGCCGGCGTTCCAGTTACCGGGACGATCGATCTTCCCTCAACGAGCGGCACCGGAATTCCGCTGACGGCGTTTCTCGACGACACGCGCTCGACGGTCATGATCGCACAAAAGGGCGTCGCAAAGTTGACGCACGTGCGCGAGCTTGCGAACGATGGCACGACATCGATCGTCACCGGCGTTACGAGCGGTACACGCGTCATCGCCGACGGACAGCTCGGCCTTACCGACGGTCAACCGCTCGGCGCGAGCACGGGTCGCGGCCGCCGCGGTCGCAACCAAACGCAGTAAGGCACACCTCGCCATGCGCTTGACGCAACTCTTCGTCCGCAGACCTTCTCTCGTCGTCGTCGTATGCGCGCTCGTCGCGCTAGCCGGAACGGTTGCTACGGCGACGCTCGTGCAACAGAACTTTCCAAACATCGACTTCCCCTCCGTCTTCGTGAGCTTGTCGTATCCCGGCGCATCGCCAACCGAATTTCGCGATGCGATCGTGCGGCCGATCGAAAACGCGATCGCCGGTGCGCCCAACCTGGATCACATGAACAGCTCGATCCAAAACGGTCAGGGCTCGATCGCGGCGACCTTCTCGCTCGACTCGAACCAGACGACGGATCTGGTTGAAGTCCAGCGGCGTGTCGAATCAACGCGCTCCGTCTTGCCGAACGATCTATCGCCACCGTCGATTCGGACGTTCGATCCGGGGCAGGCGACGGTCGTGACGCTATCCATTTCATCACGAACGCTCACGCGCGCAGCCCTCTCCGCGATCGTCACTAACAATCTCGTCCCCGAGATCGAGCAGATCGACGGCGTTTCAAACGTCAATGCGAACGGGACGGTGGCTCCGGCGATTGAAGTTTATGTTGATCCGAAGACGCTCTCGTCGTCGGGATTCGTCATCGGCGACGTCGTGCAAGCCATCTCGAACAACAACTTGCGCGCGCCGGGCGGTCTCGCGTATGGAGCCGATCGTGAGACGTCGATCGACGTTCGTGGTGACGTCACCGACGTCGCGTCCGTCGTCAAGCTTCCCTTATATGCGGCGTCGGCCGGTTCGACCGGCGCGGCGTCACTCACCGGCCCCCAGGGTGGAACTGGTTTGCGCGGCGTCGGCCAAGGTGCGCCGGTTGGAAGCTCGACGGCGGCAACATCATCGGCGCTGGCCGGAACGACCTCGCCGCTTTCGATCGCGCAATCCGCCTCAACCTCGACGCTCAACCCATGGAGTGTCTCGCAACGTACGGTAGCAATCGGCGACGTCGCGAGCGTCATCGATGCTTCGGAAGTGCAACGTACATATTCGTACGTCGGGCCGACGGTTGCAATTTCGCTCGGCGTTCAGAAAGCGACCGGCGCGAGCGAGATCGCGTCGGCAGAAAATGTCACGAGCGCCCTGCCCCGCCTGCGGGCAGAATATCCGAACATCAGTTTCGACGTCCTGAACAACCAAGCGACGTACACGCAACAGCAGCTCAGCGCCGTCTATCACACGATCGCCGAAGGGATCATCTTCACCGGGATCGTGATGTTGTTCTTTCTGCGCTCGTGGCGCAACGCGATCGTCGTGATGATCGCGATTCCGACGTCCTTGCTGACGACGCTCTTCGTGATGCGCCTTGCGAATTTTACGATCGATACGATCTCGCTGCTCGCGATGACGCTCTGCATCGGAATCCTGGTCGACGATTCGATCGTCGTCCTCGAGAACGCCAAGCGGCACTTCGAAGGCGGCGAGGCTCCCAAGACGGCCGCGCTGCTGGCCCGTACCGAGATGGGCGCGGCCGCCATCGTCATCACGCTCGTTGACGTCGTCGTCTTCTTGCCCATCTCGTTCCTGCCCGGCGTCACTGGCCGTTTCCTCTCCGAGTTCGGGCTCGTCGTCGTCGTCGCGACATTGACGTCGCTCGCGGTTTCGTTCTCGGTCACGCCGGCGCTGGCCGGAAACTGGTCGCTGCTCTCAGCGCATAAAGCACCGCGCGTCGTTGAAGCCTTCACGCGCGGCTTTGAAGCGGTGCGCACATGGTATCTGACGCACGTCCTCGAGTGGGGCTTACGTCACCCGCGCAGCGTGATGATCGCGTGCGTGCTCTCCGTCATCGGAGCGATCAGCCTCATTCCGCTGCACGTGATCGGCTTCGATTTCATTCCGCCGATCGATCGCGGCGAAATATTCATGCAGCTCACCTTCCCGACGGGGACGCCGCTCGCGACGACAAATGCTGCGATCGCCGATCTCACGCAACAGATCGCAAAAATCCCCGATGTCGAGAAGCAGACGGGAACGGCCGGATCCTATCAAGCCGGCTTCGGCGGCGGCGTGACGCAAGGCTCGGTCGGCCAGATTCACGTCTTCCTCAAAGATAAGCGCAAACACTCAACGACCTTTTGGGCGACGGCGCTGACGCAAATGGCTCGCAAGAAATATGCGCGCGGAAATCCGGTCGCTATCCCCGCCACCGGAACCGGCGGCGGCAACGCACAACCGATTGATTACAATATCACCTCTGATAATGACGACCCCAATCCGTATGCAGCCAGGATCCTCGCCGTCTTGGAATCGACGCCGGGGATCGTTCACGCGGTAAGCAATGCCTCGATCCTTGCTCCCCAGGTCGACGTCGTTTTCGACCGGGAACGCGCTCGCGCGCTCGACGTCGACATCGCTTCGGCGGCTAACGGAATTCGCGCCGCGTTCGGCGGCGCAACCGCGGCTCAATTCTTCACCAACCTGGGCGTCAAGTACGTTCAGGTGACGTATCCGCAAAGCGCGCAATCGTCCGTCGACGAGATCAATCGGATTCCCGTGCGCACCAAGACGGGGCAAGTAACGTACGCGGGTGACGTCTCGAAGCTCGTGCAAGATCCGAACACGCCGCTGATCACACGCACGAATCGCCAAACCGTCGTGCACGTGAGCGCAAACACGACGCCGGGGATTGCCCTCTCAAACGTGCAGCGCGCGTTCTTGCAACGCGTCGCCGCGCTTCATCTGCCGAACACCGTCCACGTGATTCCGAACGCGCGGGGTCAACAGCAGAATCTGGCGGAGACCGTCAGCGGTCTCGGCTGGGCGCTGATCCTCTCGTTTACGCTCGTGTACTTGTTGATGGTCGCACTCTACGACAGCTACGTCTTGCCGGTCATCATCATGTTTGCGATTCCGGTTGCATCCGTCGGCGCACTCGGCTCGCTTGCAATTGCGAACCAGACGCTAAACCTCTTCTCGCTGATCGGCACGGTTATGTTGATCGGTCTCGTCTCGAAGAACGGCATTCTGCTCGTTGATTTCGCGAATCATCATATTCGCGCCGGAGTCGACCGCTACACCGCGATTCGCGAAAGCGCTCAAGAGCGATTCCGTCCGATCGTCATGACGACGGCCTCGATGATTGCCGGCATGCTGCCGATTGCCATCGCGCTCGAACCAGGCTCCGAAGTACGCCGCTCGCTCGGTATCGTTGTGATCGGCGGGCTCACCAGCTCGCTGCTGCTCACGCTCGTGCTCGTCCCTGTCGCCTTCGTGTGGCTGGCCCCGCGCCATTTCCAATCGCACGAGCCGCCCTCGAACCTCGAGCCTGCGCCGCGCACGCCCGTGGGGGCGGGTAGCACCTAATGCAGATCACACGTCTTTTCGTTCAACGTCCGACACTGGTAACGGTCTTCGTTCTCTTGACCATGTTGGCGGGCGGCATTGCAGCCGTCGTCCTGGTCAAACAGCAGTTCCCCAACTACGACGTTCCGACGATTCAAGTACTCATCACGTATCCGGGCGCGTCGACCAGCGAGCTGCGCGATGCAATCGTTCGGCCGCTCGAAGATCAGATTGCGGGCGCGCCCAACCTCGACACGATCGAAACGTCGATCGAGTCGGGACAGGCGACGATCGTCGCGCACTTCATGCTTTCCTCGGACGTAAACACCGATCTCGTTCAAGTCCAGGGCCGCGTCCAAAACGCGCAACGCCAATTGCCGAACGACCTAACGACGCCGCAAGTCTCAATCTACGATCCGAGCGAAGCAGTCGTCGTCTCGTTGGTCGCGAGCTCCAACTCGCTACAGCCCGGCGAGCTCTCTTCGGTCGTTACGAATCGCGTCGTCCCTTCGCTCGAGCAAATCCCGGGCGTTTCGTACGTGGTCGAAAACGGGGCAGTGAATCCGTCGATCCAGGTGAACGTCCATCCGAATCAACTGCTCGCTTCGGGGTTGACGCTCACGGACGTCACCAACACGATCGCGAACAACAACGTCCGCGCGCCCGGCGGAATCGCATACGCGCCGAATCGCGAGACCAATATCGACATTCGCGGTGATGTCACCACGCCGCCTTCGGTTGCCGATTTGCTGGTCAGCGGCGGATCGACGTCGACGCCGTCCGGAACAAATGCGTTCGGTTCGTCCGCACGGCTCTTCCGCATCGGCGACATTGCAAGCGTTACGGATACGTTCGAGCCTCAGCGAGTCTATGCATACACGCACGGCTCGCAAAGCATCGCGCTCGACGTGCAAAAAGCCAGCAACACGAGCGAAGTCCAGGCATCGGAATCTGTGCTGCGCGCTCTGCCCGGGCTCGAGCGCGCGTATCCGAACATTCACTTTGACGTTCTCAACGTTCAAGCTACCTACACCAGAGAGCAGCTTTCCGGTGTTATCCGCACGCTGATCGAAGCGATCATCTTTACCGGAATCGTGATGCTCTTCTTCTTGCATTCGTGGCGCAATGCGGTTGTGGTCATGCTCGCGATCCCGACGTCGCTGCTCGTCACGCTCGCGGCGATGCGGATGGCCAACTTCACGATCGACACGGTATCGCTGCTCGCGATGACGCTGATCATCGGCATTTTGGTCGACGACTCGATCGTCGTATTGGAAAACATCGAGCGCCATCACGAAAACGGCGAGGATCCGCGCAATGCTGCGGTCAGCGGCCGAATGGAGATCGGCGTCGCCGCCATCGTCATCACGCTCGTCGACGTGGTCGTCTTCTTACCGATCTCGTTCTTGCCGGGTTCGGTCGGGTTGTTCTTGCGCGAATTCGGACTCGTCGTCACGGTGGCGACGCTCACGTCGCTGTTCGTCTCCTTCACGGTAACGCCGGCCCTTGCCGGCCGCTGGTCGCTGCTCTCGAAGTGGCGTCCGTGGCGCATAATCGATTCGTTCGCTGCCGGGTTCGATTCGCTGCGCGGATGGTACGTAACACGCGCACTCGAGTGGGCGCTGGAAAAACGGCTCGCCGTCGTCATCATCTCATTCGGCTCGCTCGCACTCGCGTTGCTGCTAATCCCTCTCGGTATCGTCGGGTTCGAATTCGTTCCGCAGGTCGATCGCGGTGAAATCTACGTTACGCTGACGTATCCGACCGGAACGCCGCTCGAGACGACGCGCCAAGGCGTCCTCGCTGTCGAGCGCTACATCGATACGATTCCGGACGTGTCCGCGGAGACGGCGCTCGCCGGCGCATACGTTGGGAACCTTTCGGGCTACATCAACAACGGCGCGATCGGGCAGCTGCACTTATTTCTGCGGCCTAATCGTTCGCAGTCGACAGCCACGTGGACGACACGCATTCAGGCTCGCGCACAGCGCATCGCCTCCGGCGCGAAAATCGTCGTGATCCCTGCGACTGACATTCAAGGTGGAATCCAGCAACCGATCGACGAGGTCGTCAGCGCGACCGGCGACGTCGATCCGGCGCCATATGCGGTGCAGGTCTATCAAGCACTCCTGAATTCAAAAGGTGCGGTCGACGTCACGACGACCGGAACCGATGATTCGCCGCAGGTCGAGGTTCAATTCGATCGCGACCGCGCCCGTACGCTCAACACGTCGATCGGAACCGCATCGACGGCGATCCGCGCAGCGTTCGGCGGTGTCATTGCGACACAGTTCACGGGCGTCGATGGGCTCAAGGACGTTCAAGTCATCTATCCGCAGCGCGATCAAACGAACCTCGCAGCTATCGCGGCAATCCCCGTCCGCTCGAACAGCGGTCAGATCGTCCACGTCGGCGATATTGCACACTTGCAATACGCACCCGCGCCGCCACTGATCGCGCGCATCGATCGTCAAAGCGTCGTTTACATCGGCGCCAACATCGCGCCGGGCGCCGAACTTTCCAACGTTCAACGCGCCTTCGACGCGCGCGTACGTCAATTGCACTTGCCCCCGACCGTGCACGTTCAGCCGATTACCGGCGGCAACCAGCAATCGGTGCACGACACGGTGGTCGGGATGAGCGTTTCGCTCCTGCTCTCGATCGCGCTCGTCTATCTGTTGATGGTCGCGCTTTACGACAGCTATCGCACGCCGTTCGTCATCATGTTTTCCGTACCCGTTGCAGTCGTCGGCGCCTTGGGCTCGCTCGCGCTCGCGCACGAAACGCTGAACCTCTTTTCGTTCATCGGCGCCGTCTTGCTGATCGGTCTCGTCACGAAGAACGGCATCTTGCTTGTCGATTTTGCGAATCGTCTGCGCCATTCGGGGCTCGATGAGATCGAGGCCGTACGCGAAAGCGCGATGGAACGGTTCCGTCCGATCATCATGACCACGTGCGCGATGATTGCCGGCATGCTGCCGCTAGCGCTCGCGCTCGATCCGGGCTCGCAAGCCGAACGTTCGCTCGGAACCGTCGTCATCGGCGGTCTTACGAGCTCGCTGCTCCTGACGTTGCTGCTCGTCCCGATCGTTTACCTGAAATTCTCGCCGCCGCCGCGCGAACCCGAATCGCTCGAGCAGATCCTGGCCGGCAAAAAAGGCGGCTTAGAAGAGGCGCCAATCCGGTAGTCGCACGTCCGACGGACGTACGTAAACAATGCCGAGCGCTTCGAGAGTACCACGAAGCGCAAGCTTGAGCAGCCTGAAACGCAGCTGCTCCACATTGAAATACAGCGCCAATGGCAGCGGCATTCCGCGGTGGTTCGGGGCAGCTTCGACCTTGCGTGCGAACAGCGTGTTGTTGACGTGGCGGAACGATGCGAGGGTCAGCATTCCGGATGCGATGCGCTCACGAATCGCACGATTCACACCGGGAACGTACGGATCGTTGAAGGCGACGATGGACCCCGAGCCTAGGAGCGGCGCCCACGCATCGATGTCGGCCAGAACGTCTTCATAGTCGTGCGAGCCGTCGATAAAGAGCATGTCGATCGGCCGCAGGTCGTAGGTCGGACGCGCCTGCGTTGACGTCGCACGCAGAGATGTTACATACGCGGAGACGCCCGCGCGCGCGAGATTGGCCTCGTACGCAACGAACGTGTCGGCGTCGCCATGCTCCAGCGTGTAGCTGGTTTTGCCGGTTGGACCATGCGGGTCGATTGCCACCAGACTGCCCGCGCGTCGTTCGACGAGCGCAATACCGATGGCGATCGTCGAGCGCCCTTTGTACGAGCCGATCTCGACGATGCGCGGAGCTTCTGCCGCCAAGCTGCGCGCGGCGAGGTAGAGCAGCCAGGCCTCATCGTCGCTCAGATAGCCTTCGATGCCCGCAACCTTCGCGAGCAGTTCGGAACGCGTCACCCGGTATGCGCCGCGAGGATCCCCGCAAAGAGATCCCGGTCGATGTTCCCCCCAGAAATTACGAGCCCGATCTTTTTCCCGCGTAGGTATTCGCGTTCGCGCATGGCAGCGGCGAGCGGCACTGCTCCCGCACCCTCGACGACTCTGTGGATGTCGGTGAAATAGGCACGCATCGCGGCTTTGACCTCAGCATCGTTGACGCGAATCACGCGAGTCGCACCGCGACGAATCATCGCGAACGCGTCCGGATTGGGCACACGGCATGCTACGCCGTCGGCAAACGTGTCGGCGCTCTCGGTCGTTATGATGTGGCCGGCTTCGAACGATTGGGCGTAGGCATCCGCGGCATCTGAGACGACGCCAACGATTTGGGTCGCGAGACCGAGCGCATCGCGCACTGCGATCGTCCCGCAGATTCCCGATCCCATACCGATCGGCACGTATACGACATCCAGATCGCGGACGGCATCAAAGAACTCGAGCGCATACGTGGCGACACCGCGGACGAGCCATGGATGGAACGAAGCCACCTCGTGCAGATCGCGCTCGACCGCGAGCCGCTGCATATATTCGGCCGCCTCTTGAAAGTCGCGGCCATGCACGACGAGTTCCGCACCAAAGGCGCGCATCGCCGCATTCTTCTCGACGCTGTTGTTGTGCGGGACGACGATCGTGGCATTGACGCCGTGCCGCGCGGCCGCGAACGCGATGCTCTGTCCGTGATTCCCGCGCGTGGCCGTGATCACGCCGCGAACCGGATGTTTTTGGGCTAGCGCCTCGAGATACGAAAGTCCGCCGCGGACCTTGAATGCGCCGATCGGAGTCTCGTTCTCGTGCTTGACCCACACTTCGGCTTCGAGGCGCTTCGAAAGCAGTGGCCACGTATATTGCGGAGTTCCCGGAAAGACCGAGTGGACGACCTTCGCCGCACGCCTGATTTCCGGGAGATTGGGCAATCGCGCTGTCCCTCGACTTCGCGCCTGCGGCGCTACGCTCGGGATGACACCCCTATGATGCGGCGATTTGGCGCAAGACGTACTGCAGGATGCCGCCGTGGCGGTAATACTGCATCTCGTCCGGCGTGTCGATACGAATCATCGTCTCGAACGTCGTCGTCTTTCCACCGGGCAACTTCGCTTCGACTTTGAGCGTCTGACGCGGCGAGATAGTCGCGAGCCCTCGAATCGTGAACGACTCTTCGCCGGTAAGGCCAAGCGACTCGCGCGTGACGCCTTTTGCGAACTCGAGCGGAAGAATGCCCATACCGATCAGGTTGCTCCGGTGAATCTTCTCCAGCGACTCCGCGATCACGGCGGTGATGCCGAGCAGCATCGGACCTTTTGCAGCCCAATCGCGCGATGAACCGCTGCCGTATTCTTTTCCGGCCAGGATGATCAGCGGCGTCTTATCGGTTTTATAACGCATCGCCGCGTCATAGATCGACATCTGCTCGCCGGTTGGAAGATAGCGCGTTACGCCGCCTTCGACGCCGGGGACGAGCATATTCTTCAAGCGCGTGTTCGCAAACGTGCCGCGCATCATCACTTCGTGATTGCCGCGGCGCGCGCCGTAAGAATTGAAGTCACGCTGCTCGACGCCGTGTTCGACCAAGTACTTTGCGGCAGGGCTCGATTTCGCGATGCTTCCGGCCGGAGAAATGTGGTCGGTCGTGACGCTGTCCCCGAGTACCGCGAGCACGCGTGCATCGACGATATCCGGCTTGGCCTCCGGTTTCGCCGGCATGCCGTCGAAGTAGGGTGCGGGTTTGACGTACTCGCTCTTCGCGTCCCAAGCGTAGCGCTCGCCCGTCGGGGCAGCCATTCCACGCCAGCGATCGTCACCGGTGTAGACGTCGCCGTAACGTTTCTTGAACATCGCGGATTGCACGGCGTCGGCAACCGCTTTTCCAATCTCTTCGTTCGACGGCCAGATCTCGCGCAGAAACACGGGCTTGCCGTTCTTGTCCGTGCCGAGCGGTTCGGTCGTAAGATCGACGTCCATCCGGCCCGCGAGCGCATACGCGACGACGAGCATCGGCGACGCGAGATAATTCGCGCGCACTTGGGGATGGATACGGCCTTCGAAATTGCGATTTCCCGAAAGCACCGCAGCTACGATCAAATCTTCGTCGGAGACTTTCTTTGCGACCTCGTCGGGCAGCGGACCGGAATTTCCAATGCAGGTCGTGCAGCCGTAAGCGACTAGATTGAACCCCATCTCGTTGAGATACGGCCACAAGCCCGCGCGTTCCAAATAATCGGTGACGACTTGCGAGCCGGGTGCAAGGCTCGTCTTCACCCACGGTTTTGGTTTGATTCCGCGTTCGACGGCTTTCTTTGCGACGAGCCCGGCGCCGATCATAACCGATGGATTCGAGGTGTTCGTGCAGCTCGTGATCGCCGCGATGACGACAGCGCCGTCACCCAGCGCGCCGTTCGTGGGCTTACCGTTTCCACCGCGGGCTTTTTGCCATTCGGCAAGCGCCGAGGAAAACGACGACTTCACATTGCTGAGCGCGACGCGATCTTGCGGACGGCGCGGTCCGGCGAGATTCGGAACGACCTCACCGAGATCGAGCGAGAGCGTATCCGCGTAGGTTGCGTCCGGCGTTTCGTCGGTCCGGTACAAACCTTGCGCCTTGGCGTAGGCTTCGACGAGCGCGACTTGATCGTCGGAACGTCCTGTGAGCCGCAAATATTCGAGCGTGCGATGATCGACCGGAAAGACGGCGATCGTCGAACCGTATTCCGGCGACATGTTACCGAGCGTCGTGCGATCGGCGACCGCGAGATTCGAAAGTCCCTTGCCGTAAAACTCGACGAACTTACCGACCACGCCCTTCTTGCGAAGCATCTCGGTGACGGTCAGCACCAAGTCGGTTGCCGTGACGCCTTCCTTCAAATTGCCGGTCAGCCTGAAGCCGATGACTTCCGGAATCAACATCGTGATCGGCTGACCCAGCATTGCGGCTTCGGCTTCGATACCTCCGACGCCCCAAGCTACGACGCCGAGTCCGTTCACCATGGTCGTGTGCGAATCGGTGCCGACGACCGTGTCCGGATACGCGTCGGTCTCACCCGCGGGTGCCGGCGAGCCTGCACCGCCCGCGCCGAAGACGACGCGCGCTAGGAACTCGATGTTGACCTGATGGACGATACCCGTGTCGGGCGGAACGGCGCGGAAATTCGAAAACGCGCCTTGCCCCCATTTCAAAAAGAGATAGCGTTCGCGGTTGCGTTCGAATTCGAGCTCCCCGTTGCGCGCGAAGGCGCCGGCCGAACCAAACGCGTCGACTTGCACCGAGTGATCGATGACCAGCTCGACGGGCTGCAGCGGATTGATCTTCTTCGGATCGCCACCCATCTTCGCAATTGCGTCCCGCATGACGGCGAGATCGACGACGGCGGGGACGCCGGTGAAATCTTGCAGCAACACACGGGCCGGTCGAAATGCGATCTCGCGTTGCTCGCCGCCCGGTCTGTACTTCGCAAGCGCTTCGATGTCGTCGCGTTTGACGGTGTTGCCGTCTTCGTAACGCAGCAGATTCTCGAGCAGAACTTTTATCGAGTAGGGAAGCTCTGCGAGTCGCGCAACGCCTGCGCGCTCTAGTGCATCGAGGCGAACGTATCGGTACGAACGGTTTCCGACTCGAAGCGTGTCAGCGGCTTTGAATGAGTCGATTTTCGGCATAGGGCGCTCAGGGTTCGCCGACGATGGTGCGCGGCACTCCCTCCCCGTAGCCCTCGATTCGCAGGGGAACTCGCCCGCTTAAGAAGCGCCACAGCGGCTCCACGATGAGCTCCCGCCGCCAAGGCGCAAGACCGAGCGTCGCGACGAAAGCGTCATACGTTTGCGGCAGCTCGCGAGCAACGCGCTCGAGCGCTGAACGCGGAGCGAGTAAAGTCGCAGGCAGATCGTTTTCGGCGGCGATCGCGTTGACGAGCACGTTCATCGTCGAAACCAAGGACTCGCGCTGCGGAGTAAGTGAGCGAATCGGTTTGGCCGGCAGATCGTTCTCAGGAATCTCTTCGCCGCGCTTCACTGCATCGACGATCATCTTGCCGAATGTTCGGCGAATGCCATTGTCCAGACGGCGAAGCTGTGCCAGATCTTCGGTCGTTTTCGGACGGATTTGTGCGATGCCGACCATAGCATCGTCCGGAATCACGTACTTGAGCGGAATGTTGCGCTCGCGCGCCGCATGATCGCGCGCAACCGCAAGCTCTTTGAGCACGCCGAGCTCACGCCGGTTGAGCCGCGAATTGCCAGGAATCTTCAGATAGAGACGGCTTTGGTCCGGACGATACCGCGTTGCATCGGCAAGCCCGCGGCATTCCTCGATGACCCACTCTAGGCGCCCACGCTCGCGCAAACGCTCGATCAAAGCGTCTTGCAGCGAGAACAGATAACGGACGTCGTCGACGAGATAGTCGACCTGTTTGACGGAAAGCGGCCGAGTCGACCAATCGCTGACCGTCTGCGATTTGCGAAGCTGGACTTTGGTGAGATCGCGCACGAGATCGAGCAACGAGATCGAGAGACCGTAGCCGCAAAACGCCGCGGCGAGCTGCGTATCGAAAACCGCCGCGGGCAGCATCTCGAACTGATCGGCGAAAATCTTGAGATCGCTGGTGAGCGCGTGACCGACGACGGTCGTCGCGTGCAGTGCGTCGACGAGGTGACGCAGATTGCGAACCGCGAGCGGATCGATGATCGCAACCTCGTTGATCCCACCGTTGTTGCCTTTGGGAATCGCGACCTGAACGACCATCAAGTTGGCAGTGTACGAACGCTCCGCATGAAATTCCGTATCGAGACCGACGCGCGGCGCATCCGCAATTCGCGCGCAAAGCGATGCGAGTGCGCTCGTGTCGGAGACGATGTTGACGTTCAGGGCGTTCGCTCCGGAACGGGCGCGGCCGGCGGCGTGTGCCGCAGACGGATCTTCGGCAGATGCACGGTCTTACTGTGCTCGATGACGTACGTCTTCACCGGCTGCGTAATCTGATGAACGTAGTCGGCGGCGCTGTCACCGAAGACCGCCAAAACCGTCGCGATCGGAATGGCGACGACACATTTCGTCCAAATCTGCGTCCACAGCGAGACGCGATAGGCTGCCGCGACCTGAGTGGCGACCGTCCCGCCGACTCCCGGCAAGAGACGAACGAGAATCAAGAACATCGGCGATGCCACGGGCCAGCGCTTGATCCAGGCCGGCAAACGCTCGAGACGCTGCTCGACGTCGAGCAGCTTGTTGGTACGCAGCGCGATCATATAGGCGATGACGGCCGCAATGATGAGACCACCTGCATTGATGACCGAGCCGGCGAGCGGGCCGAAAACCACACCGTTCATGAGGGCAAGCGCGTCCGTCACCGAAAACGGCGCGGACGCTACGACCGTCATCAAGACGAGCGCGCACGGATATGAAATCCAGCCGAGGTCCCATAAGAGATCCTGAATGTCCCCGCGGTGGTAAACGACGAAGGTTGCGAGAGCAAACGAGCCGGCCATTATAGCGGCCGCCTCGAGCTTGCGCCAAAACGCGCCTAGCCCAAAGCGTACCGAAATGCCAGTACCCGTGCTCACGGTCTTTCTTCTTTGCGCCGTGGGTTTCTACGCCTCCGCATTCATGGCCATCAAGGCTCGCCGCGCTGCGCGCGGAGAGCTGACTGAGCCGAGCGTCGTCCAAACCCCCGCAGCTCGCCTAGTCGGACGAGTTCCCAATGCCGTCTTCGGCCTCATTTACTACCCGTCCGTCGCCCTCGCTGTCGCACTCCCCCTGGGCCCGGGACGCCGGCTCGCTTTGCTTGCAAGCTTGCTTGCCGCAGCGATGTCATTTGCTTTGGCATACAGCTTGCTGTTTCGCACCAAACAACCGTGCCCTTATTGTTGGACTGCACATGTAATCAACTGGATGCTTCCATTTTTGCTTTGGATTGAGAATCACTAGCACCAGTCGAAATTCCTAAATGTGAAACACACGTATTGCTATTTCGCTCCAGTAGCGTTACGGTGGACAAACCTTGATCAGGGAACTTACTGCTGACGTGGAGGGCGGATGACACCGCAAGATCCACCTGGGGACTCGCAGCCGGTAATCAATCCGGCACACCGATAAGGTACGATTCGTCAGCGCAAAGTAATTGCTGGAGGTTCGTGTGAGCTCGAACTCGAGTTCAAATGCCGATCCACCGCAAAGATAAGTGCTGCTCTGAGCGGCACGCCGAAAAGGCAACATAGGGGCTCGCCATACGCGAGCCCCTAGTCTTTTAATTCCGCGGCGTCGGCGCAAAGCGCTGCGCGAACGCCACGTACCTTGTTTGCGGCAATCGTTACGCCCGTCGCCGTCCAACACATCACGACGCCGCACTCAGCGCGTCCCGAGGCGACGGCTTCCCCGACTGCGCGACCGACCTGCGGCTCCGATTGCGACTCGCATTTGCAGGAACTGGGACCTCCTCATCCGGCAACGCTCAGACTATGGACCGAACCGAACCAGCGGTCAAGATACGCCCGGCAGCGACGGTAATGCTGGCGCGCGATTCCGGAAACGTGCCTGAGATCTACATGCTGCGCCGTAGCCCAAGCAGCGCATTTCTTCCCGAGGTGTTCGTCTTTCCGGGCGGCGCAGTCGACGCGCTCGATGCCGAGTTGGCGCGCTCACGCCTGTTACGCAACGCCGAAGCGCCGAATTCCGAGCGCGAATCTGCCGATCCGGCGTTCGAAGTCGCGGCGCTCCGCGAAGCTTTCGAAGAAGCCGGCATTTTGCTCACCGCAGATTCTTCCGGGTACCCGGCGATACTCGACGACGCGCAGCTGCGCAAGCAGCGGACTGCGTTGCACGCCGGCACGACGACCCTCAACGCGATTCTCGAAGCCTTCGGCGTGGTACTCGATTCGCGCCGGCTTTGGCACTTCTCGCACTGGATCACTCCACCCACGGAATCCCACCGCTTTGATACGCATTTCTATCTTGCGTTCGCGCCACCCGGACAAGCCGCAAGCAGCGACGAGATCGAAACGCACGCGGGGCTTTGGATTTCACCCGCCGACGCGTTGCGGCGTAACGCCGACGGAAATTTTCCGATGATCTTTCCGACGATCATGCACTTGCAACGGCTCGCACCGTACACGACGCTGGATGCGATGCACGGCTTTGCGATGACGAAGTCGATCTACCCGGTCGAACCCGTGCAAGCCGAACCACGCCGCTTCATGTTGCCGGACGGTCTGGACGGTCGATGGTAACGCTTTCCGAGCGCGTTACACGGTTGCGCGCGCCGAATCCCTCGCCGATGACGCTGACCGGAACGAACACGTATTTGGTCCGTACCTCACGCGATTCCGTACTCGTGATCGATCCCGGCCCGTTGATCGAGAAACATGTCGACGCCATCGTGGCGACCGCCGATCAGCTGAGCGCGAGGATCGGTACGATCCTCGTTACGCACGGTCACCCGGATCACGCACCCGCCGCGGCGCCCCTTTCGCGTCGCACCGGTGCGCCGGTCTGGGCGCACGCGTACGCGAAATTTCCCACCGACCGGACGCTCGAAGACGCCGAGCGGCTCGAATTCGACGACGCGACGATCGACGTTGTCGACGCACCAGGACACGCGGTCGACCATCTGGTCTTCGCGCTCGCGCAAGAGCGCACGCTCTTTACCGGTGACGTCGTACTCGGAGCGGGAACCGTCGTCGTCGCGCCGCCGGGCGGCGCGATGCGTCCGTACCAACGTACTCTGGATCGATTGCTGAACGAACACAGTGACTCCGCCGCCATTTACGGCGGACACGGTGAACGTGTCGACGATCCGAAAGCCAAGCTGATCGAATACATCGAGCATCGTAAGATGCGCGAGCTTCAACTGATTGCCGAGCTGCAAAAAGGTCCAACAACGATCCCCAAGCTCGTCGAAAATATCTATGCCGGCATCGATCAACGTCTGTGGCCTGCCGCAGCACGACAAATACTCGCGTACCTTATCGCGCTCGAGGAAGAGAATCGCGTCGTTCCGCGGATTCTGCCGACAAAACCGACGCCGGAGGAAGCCGCAATCCTCAACCCCAATCTTCAGCGCATCGCCGACCCCGAAGCTGCGGCTGTAGCCCGCGAAGAGCTCGGGAGTTCCGTCGAACTTCCCCTGATTGAATATCGCGTCGCTTAAGCGGGAGTCGTTGCATGAGATCGATCGGATTCGCGGCTGTATTCGTCTTGCTACTAGTCGCTACGCACGCCGGTGAACGCTCAGTTGCGAACGCTGCCTCCGACGGTAAGAGCATCTTCAATACGAATTGCGCGACGTGTCATCAACAGAATGGTATGGGATCTCCCGGCGTCTTTCCGCCGCTCGCCGGCAACAAAGACGTGACGGCAAAAGATCCGGCCAAAGTCATCGGAATCGTCTTGCACGGCTTGAACACGCCGATCACGGTCAACGGAAAAGAGTATAGCGGCGGCATGCCGTCGTGGAAAGGCACGCTCTCGAGCGCCGACATCGCGGCGGTGCTGACGTACGTGCGCAGCTCGTGGGGCAACGATGCACCCGCGGTCACCGAAAAGATGGTCTCGGCGGTTAAGTAATCTCGAGAACGACTTTCCCGAATTGATCGTGTCCGGCTAAGCGCTCTGCGGCTTTCGCGGCTTCGCTCATCGGGTACACTTTATCGACCGCCGGCCGAAGCTTGTGTTTGGTGAAAAGCCGGAGCATGTGCCGGAAATCTTCCGGACTGCCCATCGACGTTCCGCGAATGTCGAGCTGTTTCCAAAAGATCGAGAACGGACGAATCTTCGCATCGCCGTTTGTGCCGCCGTAGATGACGACGCGCGCAGCCGGCCGCGCGATATCGATGGCTTTACCGAGCGTATCACCGCCCACCGAGTCGACGATCAGCGACGGACCGCCGCCGCCTGCGGCTTCACGCACTTCTTTCGACCAATTCTCGGACGTCTTGTAGTTGACGCAGACATCGGCGCCCATTGCTTTCGCGCGCGCAAGCTTATCCTCGCTGCCTGAGGTGACGATGGCCTTAGCGCCGCACGCTTTCGCATAGAGCAATACGAAGCTTTGCACGCCGCCGCCGACGCCGGTAACCAAAACGACATCGTCTTTCGTTAGCTCGCCGCGTGAGAAGCACGCACGATAGGCGGTGACGCCGGCCAACGGAACTGCTGCGGCTTCGTCGTCACTCAAGTGTTCGGGTACGGGATGCACGTTCGCAGCCGGCACAGCGATGAATTCCGCAAACGTGCCTTCGCGAGGCATGCCGAGCACGCCGCCGTTACGCTGCCACACGCGCTCGTCCTCGCCCCAATTCATCGTCGGATCGATGAGGACACGCGTCCCGGCTTTCGGCCCGCTCACGCCCTCACCGAGCTCCGCGACCGTTCCCGTTCCGTCGGAACCGAGCGTCTTCGGTAACTCGATCCCCGGATAGAGCCCTTGCGTGATAAACACGTCACGCCGGTTCAACGCCGCGCGCTTGATGTTGACGAGAATCTCGCCCGCCGCAGGTTTTGGTTTCGGAATATCCTCGACGTGAAGTTTCTCGGGTCCACCGAGCTCGTTGAGTCGTACGGCCTTCATGCCGCGCCCTTTACCCGCGAGGCCGCTCTTGTCATCCCGAGCGTAGCGCCACACTTGTCATCCCGAGCGTAGCGCCGCAGGCGCGTAGTCGAGGGACAGTGGTGATCGTTTGTCTGCGAGTTCGAGGAAAATAATGAAGTCGCGCTTAGCAAGATAAAGGCTGTCCCTCGACTACGGCGCTTCGCGCCTACGCTCGGGATGACAAGGCGAGGCTGCTACACGTAGCCGCTTGCGGCCGTGGCGCCTTTCTTGCGCAGCTCGGCCTGACGCAGCTCGACGCGCCGAATCTTTCCGGAGCGCGTTTTCGGCAGCTCGGCGATGAACTCGATCTCGCGCGGATATTTGTAGGGCGCGGTCACGCGTTTGCAATGCTCTTGCAGCTCCCGCGCGAGCGCATCGCTGGCTTCGTGACCGGGACGCAGCACGATAAAGGCTTTGACCACGTTGCCGCGCTCGGCGTCAGGACTCCCGACGACGGCAGATTCTGCGACGGCCGGATGCTCGAGCAATGCGCTCTCGACCTCGAACGGCCCGATGCGGTATCCAGCCGATGAGATTACGTCGTCCGCGCGCCCAACGAACCAAAAATATCCGTCATCGTCGAGCTGCGCGCGATCGCCGGTGAGGTACCAGCCGCCACGATAAGAGCGCGACGTCTCTTCTTCATTCTTATAGTAGCCTTTGAAAAGCGTCGGCGGGCGCGGCGAGGTGCGCACCGCGATGTCGCCTACCTCGCCGGCTTCAAGCTCGTTGCCGTTCTCGTCGATCACACCGACGGTGTGGCCGGGCGTCGGCTTGCCCATCGAACCGGGACGCACTTCCATCCCCGGCAGGTTTGCAACGAGCAACGAATTCTCGGTTTGTCCGTAACCGTCGAGAATCGAAAGACCAAAGGCATCACGCCAGCGTGCAATCACCTCGGGATTCAGCGGCTCGCCGGCCGAGACGCAGTGCCGCAGCTTCGGGAATTTCCAACGCTCGCCGAGCTTCTCCAGCTTCGCCTCGAGACGATATTCGGTCGGTGCCTGACAAAGCACCGTGACGCCGAGATCGCGCAACAAGTCCATGCGCTCTTCCGGAATGAAGGCGCCCTCGTGCAAGACGATCGTCGAACCGCACGACCATGGTCCGAGCAGCACGTTCCATAGCGATTTTGCCCAGCCCGTACCGGCCGTGCACCACAAGAGATCGCTAGGCTTCGCGTCGAGCCAAAACGCGGCTTGCATCCGCTTCGCAAACGTGTAGGCGTGATCGTGCACGACGCCCTTTGGATCTTTGGTCGTGCCGCTCGTGTAGACGATGTACGCGAGATCGGAGGGCAGCGTCTTGACGCCCGCTTCCGGTTTGGCGCGCTCGGCGAGTGGCTCGAGCGCCGTCCAATTCGCACGCTCGCCGCCGAGGACGGCAAAGCGCTGAAGCAATGTGGCGTCGCCGCGCATCTGATCGACTTCGGCTGCATTGCTGACGTGCGCGACGATCGCGCTCGCTTCGCTGTGGGTCGCGCGGAACAACAGATCCTTTGCACGCAGCTGCTCCGAGCACGGAATCACGACCGCACCGATGCGGTCCAGCGCAAGCATCGAGAACAGCCAGCCTGGAATCTTCGGCAGCAAGACGATCACGCGATCGCCTTTCTTGATGCCGAGGTCGCTGAGGGCGCGCGCGTAGCGCTGCGAGATCGCCGAAATCTCGCCGAAGGTGAAGTTCGTGCGGTTCTTCGCCCCATCCAGGAACATGAGGCCCGTCCGCGCCCCGTCGGATTTGGCGAGCGCATCGATCACGTCGCGCGCGAAGTTGAACTCCGCCGGAACCTGCCATTCAAACGAGTCGATCTTCATCCGGGTCCCTACGCTCGGGATGACAAGGGGACCCGCTTCTCCAAATGGGCCCGGACTATGTTCAACTTTCGAGATCTCTCGCGGGTGACGAAGACGTTTCGGCTGGAGCTCGGGCCACTCAAGGCGCGTGGCGTTCCGGCCATCCTGCTCGGCTCAGCGGCGATCGTGGCGTCGGCGGGCCTTGCCCGCTTGCTCGCCAACAACCCGACGGCGCTTACCGAAACGATCCGCGAGGCGACCCGGTTTGTGGGTGTGTTGCGCGGGGATGCTCCGCCGCAATTGACCGGCAATGATTGATAGAGATGGAGTAGTCGCGCTCATACGCGCGCAGATGCCTGATGCAGATGTGGTCGTCACCGACATGACGGGGACGATGGACCACTACGACATTCGCGTTCGCTCCAACGCCTTCAGCGGAAAGTCGCTACTCGATCAACATCGCATGGTGTATGCAGCTCTCGAAGCTGCGCGTCAAGACGGACGCATTCACGCGCTTCAACTCAAGACGGAGGTCCCCAGTGCCTGACTCTGACTCACTGCGCGAGGAAATTACGCGCGAAGTCGCCGCCAATACGATTCTCGTCTACGGAAAAGGGACGAAGGACGCGCCGCGTTGCGGCTTCACACTCGAAACGATCCAATTTTTCAATCACTTTGGCTATCCGTTCGAAGTGGTCGACGTGCTCGAGAATATGCCGAAGCGCGAAGCGCTCGCACAGATGACGGAATGGCCGACGCTACCGAAGGTTTTCATCGACGGACAGTTTTACGGCGATACCGACATCCTGGGGCCGATGGCGCAAAACGGCGAGCTCACCACGCTGCTGAGCAAGGCGTTCGAGAAGAAAGGCGTCAAGCCGAGCGTCGTCTTATAGCCTAGCGTGAACTTCGATCGGCTGATCTCGCCGAAAGCGTTTGCGATCGTCGGCGCGTCGGCCGATCTCTCGCGCATCGGGGGACAACCCGTGCGCGCCAATACGCAGTTTGGTTTCCGAGGCCACGTCTATCCCGTCAACCCAAAGTATGACGAGATTGCGGGGCTTCGTTGCTATCCGGACATCGCATCGGTTCCGCAGCCCTGCGACGTTGCGCTGATCGCCGTCGCGGCGCCGCACGTTGCGAACACGATTCGCGCCTGCGGTGATGCGAAGATTCCATTCGCAATCGTGCTGGCTGCAGGCTTTGGTGAAGTCGGCGAGCGCGGCGGCGAGCTCGAAGCCGGTCTGCGCGATGCGATCGCATCGAGCGGCGTGCGCGTCATCGGACCGAACTGTCAGGGCATCCTGAATTTCTGCGAGAAATTCTATGGCGGGTTCGGCTCGATCTTTCAGGACGGCGAGCTCGGCTCCGGTTCGATCGCAATGATTACGCAAAGCGGCGGATTCGGATACGGCATGGCGCAGATGGCGGCGCGCGCCGGCGTCGGCTTCAATTATGTCGTGTCCACCGGCAACGAAACGGACGTCACGCTGCTCGATCTGATCGAATACTCGCTCGAACGCGACGACGTTTCGATGATCGCCACCTATCTCGAAGGAATTCGCGACGGCCGCAAGCTCGTCGCGCTGGGACAACGCGCGCTCGAGCTGCGCAAGCCGATTATGATTTGGAAGGTCGGCAATACGACGACGGGAAGGCGCGCAGCCGCGTCGCACACCGGCAATCTCACCGGCGACTTCGACTTGTATAAAGAAGCGTTTCGCAGCGGCGGCTTCATCGAGGTCGACGATCTCGACGAGATGGTCGACGTTGCCCGCGGCGTCGCGATGCAACGCTGGGCGGAAGGCGACCGGGCCGGCGTGATCTCGATCTCTGGCGGTGCCGGCGTTCTCATGGCCGATCATTGCGAGACCTCGGGTCTGCAGCTGCCGCAGCTCACGGAAGCGAGCTCACACGAGCTGGGTTCGATTCTGCCCGACTTCGGATCCCTCGCGAATCCGATCGACGTCACGGCACAAGTCTTCAATCAGCTCGACGTCTTCTCGCGCACGCTCGAAGTCGTGCGCGACGATCCGAACGTCGATCAACTCATCCTCTATCTTGCGTCGGTTCCCGATCCGGCAGCCGAGCGTGTTACGACGGCGATTGCACCGATAATCGCCGCGTCAAGAAAACCGGTCTTCGTCGCCTGGTCCGCGCCGCCCGAACGCGCCGTGCGCGGGATGGGCATCATGCGCGATGCAGGCATCGCAATCTACCCGACACCCGTTCGCGCCGCATTCGCAGCAGCGTCAATCAGCACGTTTGCGAGGAAAGCGCGTCGCGGAGTTTCTAAGAACGCACAGCGTCCCACGAATCTCGGACCGGCTGCGCTGCCGGCTGATGCGCGACAACTCGGCGAACGCGCGTCGCAAGCATTACTGGAAGCCTACGGGATTCGGTTTGCGCGCTCGATCGTCGTCCCGCGCGCCGCAATAAACGACATCGAACGATTACCATTCGAGTTCCCGGTCGTCGTCAAGATCGATGCACCGCAGATCGCGCACAAAACGGAAGTCGGCGGCGTTCGCACAGGTATCTCCGATCTGCCTTCGTTGCGCGGAGCTGCGAAAGAAATGCTCGAGCGCGTCGACGGCCGCGCTGAGGGCGTGCTCGTCGCGGAGACGCTCACCGGCATCGAAGCGCTGGCCGGCGTCGTCAACGACCGCGTCTTCGGCCCGCTCGTCGTCTTCGGCCTCGGCGGCATCTTTACGGAAACGCTTCGTGACGTTAGCCGGCGCTTCGCGCCATTCGATCGCGCGACAGCATTCGAGATGATCGACGAGCTGCGCGCAGCCCCGATTCTGCGCGGCGCGCGAACGGGGATCAGCTACGATCTCGAATCGCTCGCCGATCTCTTGGTCGCCCTCTCGTGGTTCGCCGCGGACAGCGCCGGCCGGCTGGCCGAAGCCGATTTGAACCCGATTTTCGTGCGCGCGAAACCGGGAGGCGCCGTCGCCGCCGACGCATTGATCGTCACATGCTAGGCTCGCTCGTTTGCCGTTTCGAGCATTTCAACTCCGATTGGTACCGGCGTTGGTACGAAGCGATGCATCTTGCGCCACGCCCCGAAGATCCGCCGTATCACCGCAAGCTGTGGGAGTACTGCGCGGTCGCACAATCGCTGTGGGAGCGTGGGAAGCTACAGCCGGGGATGCGAGCGCTCGGATTTGCGGTCGGAATCGAACCGCTTCCGTCGCTGTTTGCAGCGCACGGCGTCGACGTCATCGCGACCGATATCGAGCCGCGCAGCCGGATGGGGAAAGTGTGGGGGCGCGTAGGCCAGCACCCGCGCTCACCGGACGACCTGTACGTCGAAAAGATTCTCGACCGCCCGACATTCGACAAGCGCATGACGCTCCAATATGCAGACATGAATCGCGAGTGGCCCTTCGTTGAAGACGGCTCGCTCGATTTCGTATGGAGCTGCTGCGCCTTCGAACATCTCGGCAGTCTCGAGCATGGCGTGCAGTTCTTGTTGCGCTCATCGAAGTTGCTCAAGAAGGGCGGCATCGCCGTTCACACGACCGAGTACAACGTCACCTCCAACACGAAAACGGTCACGCGCGGTAAAGGCGTTATCTATCGCCGCCGTGATATCGAAGAGATCGATCGACGCCTACGGTACGATAAACGTTGTCTGGCGGCTATGGATTTCGATCCGGGCGAGCACGAGTACGACCGCTACTACGATAAGTTGCCGTACCAGCCGCTCGCGACGCCGGGACAACAGCACATCAAGTTGTTTTTCGACGGGTTCGTCGCAACGTCAATGCTGCTTACAATTGTGGGGTAATGGCATGAAAACGGAAGTGTTGCTCGCGCGTTTCAAGATGATGCTCTTGATGCGCCGCTTCGATGAGACGGTCGACCGGCTTTACGCCGCCGGGAAATTGTATGGAACGATCCATCTCTACATCGGACAGGAAGCGATCGGCGCCGGAATCTGCGGCGAGCTGCAGCACGGTGACGTGATCGCGTCGACGCATCGCGGACACGGGCACAACGTTGCGATGGGAAGCGATCCGGGCGCGATGATGGCCGAGCTGCTGGGGCGTGTGACGGGATTGTGCCATGGATTCGGCGGCTCGATGCACATCGCCGATCAGAAGCTGGGGAATCTGGGCGCGAATGGGATCGTGGGGGGCGGCGTACCGCTCGCGACGGGTGCGGCGCTTTCGTTCAAGATTCGCGAGCTGCCGTACGTGGCCGTATCGTTCATGGGTGACGGCGCACCGAACGAAGGCTGCGTGCACGAGTCGCTCAACATCGCCGCGATTTGGAAATTGCCGATCGTTTTCGTGATCGAGAACAACCAGTACGGCATGAGCGCGCCCGTCAAAGACACCTACGCGATCGAACGCCTTTCTGAACGGGCGGTCGCCTACGGAATGCCGGGCGAAAGCATCGACGGACAAGATATTTTCAAAGTCGTCGAGGCCGCACGCCGTGCGATCGATCGCGCGCGCTCGGGCGGCGGACCGACTCTGCTCGAGATGATAACCTACCGCTACAAAGGGCATTCGCGCAACGATCCGGCGCGCTATCGCCCAGCCGGAGAGCTGGATGCGTGGAAGGCACGCGATCCGATCGAAATCGTGCGTGCTCGTCTGTTGCAAGATGGCGCGAGCGAAGCACGCCTCGCCGAGATCACCGCGGAAGCCGAGGCGGCGATCACCGCAGCCGTCGCATTCGGCGAAGCCGGTCCGTTCCCCGATCCGAAAGACGTCCTCCCGAAGGTATATGCATGATCCAGACGACGACGGCCGAGACACTCTTCGGCAAAGCACTCAACTGGACGATCGCAACCGCCATGGAGACCGATCCGAACGTCTTCATCATCGGCGAAGACATCGGTCAATTCGGCGGCGCCTTCGGCATAACGAAAGGGCTGGTCGAGAAATTCGGCAAGCCGCGCGTCCTCGATACGCCGATCTCCGAAGCGGGGCTCGTCGGCGTCGGCGTCGGCGCGGCGATGATGGGGATGCGTCCGATCGTCGAGATTCAGTTCTCGGATTTTCTGGTCAACGCGATGGATCAGATCGTGAACCAAGCTGCGAAAGTGCATTTCATGTTCGGCGGCAACGTCAACGTCCCGATTGTCATTCGCACGCCGTTCGGCGGCGGCGTAGGTCTCGCAGCGCAACACTCACAATCACTCGAAGCCTGGTTCTATCACGTGCCGGGACTCAAAGTCGTCGCGCCCTCGACGCCCGATGATGCACGCGGATTACTGTTCGCATCGATCGACGATCCGAATCCCGTCATCTTCTTCGAACACAAGCTGCTTTATTCGGTCAAGGGCCCGATGCACGAATCGATCGAGCGCATTCCGCTGGGCAAAGCCGTCGTTAGGCGTCCTGGCAAAGACGCGACGGTCGTCTCCTATTCGTTCGCGATGCATAAGACGCTCGAAGCCGCAGAGAAGCTCGCAGCAAGCGGCATCGATCTCGAAGTGATCGACCTTCGTACGCTGTATCCCCTCGATATCGGGACGGTGATCGCATCGGTCGAACGGACCGGACGTCTCGCCGTCTCGCATGAAGCCGTCGTTCGCGGCGGCATCGGCGGCGACATCATCGCACAAGTTTGCGGGAGCAAAGCATTCTCGAAGTTGAAAGGGCCCGTCTTGCGCATCGGCGCGAAAGAATCGCCGGTACCGTATAGTCCACCGCTCGAGTCGTACGTACTGCCGTCAGTCGAGCACATCGAATCGGAGCTGCGTGCGTGGTTGAAGTGATAATGCCGAAAATGGGTGCAACGATGACCGAAGGAACCGTTGCAACATGGCGGGTCCAACCCGGACAAAGCGTCGCGGTCGGCGACGTCTTGTGCGAAGTCGAGACCGACAAAGCCAGCGTCGACGTCGAATCCGAGCACGCGGGAACCGTTGACGCATTGCTCGTCAATGAAGGCCAGACAGTTGCAATCGGCGTCCCGATAGCGCGTCTCGCTACCTAATTGACGAAACGCGCCCTTGCCGGCCTGGTCACGATGCTCATCGTCGTGGCGCTGTGGTTTGCGACGACGCAAGTCGCGCACCTCGTCTCACCGGGACGATTTCCGAGCCCGCTCGACGTCTACAAGGCGGCGGTGCAGATCGGAACGCCGCCGGGTTACGCGGGAGCGACGCTCGCGCACCACGTCATCATCAGCCTCGAGCTCGTCTTCTTCGGATTTCTGGCTGCAACCGTAACGGGCGTCCCGCTGGGTCTTGGTATGGGACTCGACCGGCGTTTCGAAGCATTCGTCAATCCGATTTTTCTTGCAATCCGGCCGATACCGCCGCTCGCATGGATTCCGCTCGCCGTCGTGTGGTTCGGTCTCGGAATTCAAGCCAAGATTTTCGTCGTGTGGTTTGCGGCCTTCGTTCCTGCGTTGATCAACACGTACACCGGCGTGCGCACGGTCGATAACACGCTGATAGACGCCGCACGCGTCCATGGTGCGAGCCACTACCGCATCATTCGCGAAGTCGTCATACCAGCTTCGCTTCCGCACATCTTCACGGGCTTGCGGCTCTCGCTACAAGCCTCGTGGACGACGCTGATCGCAGCCGAGCTTGTCGGCGCCGTCGCCGGTATCGGTCACGTCCTGATCGTCGCGTCGCTCGACATCTATCCCGGGATGATCTTGTACGGGATGGCCTGGGTCGCGTTGCTCGGCGCAATCATGACGCTGGTCCTCGGACGTCTGGAACGGGTTGCAATGCCGTGGTTGCGATGAGATCGCGTTACGCTCCCTACTCGATTGCCGGTGTCGTGCTCTTCGTTGGTGCCTGGTGGCTGCTCGCAGCGAGCGGACGCATCAACCCGATCATCTTGCCGGGTCCGGCCGACGTGGTTCGTACGTTCGCTAGCCTGACGCAACACAGGTTTGCCGGCTACACGATCCAAGCGCATCTGGCGTCGAGCCTGCTGCGTTTTCTCGACGGATTCGTGCTGGCCGCCGTCGTCGGGGTTCCGCTTGGACTTGCGATGGGCTGGTTTCGCTGGCTCGACTACATCGTCTCGCCGCTCTTCGAAGCAGTTCGCTTCGTTGCCCCGATTGCGTGGGTTCCGTTTGCCGCGTTGTGGTTCGGGACCGGAATCGGCGGCCCGGTGCTGATCATCTTCGCAGGCGCATTTCCACCTTGCTTGATCAACGCGTATCGCGGAGCGCGCTACGTCGACCGTCACTTGATCGAAGCCGCGCAAACGCTGGGCGCCGATGACCGGCGCATTATCTTCGAAGTGCTGCTCCCCGCATCGTTGCCCTCGATCGTGGCGGGTTTGCGAGTCAGCGCCGGTCTCGGTTGGCAATCGCTTATCGGCGCCGAGCTGATCGTCGTCTCGGCCGGCGTCGGCTATCTCATGGTTCAGGGTCAGAGCAATTTGAATACAGCCGTCGTGATGTCCGGGATGATCGCGATCGGAATCATCGGCATCATCATCGACGTTGCGCTGCGCTCGCTCGAACGTCTCGTGGCGCGCGGGCGGACATAGCCGGCCGACTGCGAATTTCGACCTCACAAATCGGACAAAGAGGGGTCGTTTAATGCACCAGCGCTTTCTTGTCTTACTAGCGTTCGCGTTGCTCGGATCGACTGCACTGTTCGCAGTCAACGCCGGTGCGCGCGCAGACGCACCGCAACCGATCAACATCAGCTATCAGCCCACGAATTACTGGGCACTTCCGTTCTATCTCGCAACGCAAAAAGGTTGGTGGGAAAAGGTTGGTCTCAAGCCGAGCTTCAGCACCTTCCCCGCAGGCGCGCCACAAGTCGCGGCAGCAGCCGCAGGCTCGTGGGACGTCGGCTCGACCGGATCCGTTCCGGCCGTCCTCGGCGCCGCACGCTACGACATCTTAACGATCGGAATATCCAACGACGAGTCGGCGACGAACGCGCTGATGGTCACCGACGCAAAGTCGGGTCAGTATTCGAAAACGCCGAAAGACGTCAAGGGTCAGCAAATTCTGCTGACCGCAAACTCAACCGGCGAGTATGCTGTCGTCGCGTGCTTGCACAAATACGGCATGAGTGAAAGCGACGTAACGCCCGTCAACATGGGACAAGCGCAGATTCTTTCAGCGCTCACGAGCGGAAGTGCGAATCTCGGCGCGCTTTGGGCTCCGAACATCTACACGTTTGAAGAGAAGTTGCACGGCAAGCTCTTCTGCTCGGGGAAGGATGCAAACACGGTGATCCCGGGTGCGCTGATCGCGCGTAGCGCGTATGCCAAAGAGCATCCCGATATGGTCGCAAAGTTTCTGGCTGTGTACGAGCACTCCATTCGTTGGGAGCGCGCACACCCTGCCGAGGCGCAGCAAGCCTTGATTGCAGCCGACAAAGAAGGCGGCACCGAGATCACGGCCGCGTCGGCGAAAGCCGAGATGGACTTGCGTCCGATCTACGATCTCTCGCAGCAGCTGCGCGCCATGCATCGCTCCGGCGGTCAATCGGATGCCGACAAGTGGTTCGACGGCATCATCACGTTCATGAAAGACAAAGGCTCGATCCAAGCCGCACCCGACACTCGCTCGTTCATCACCGATCAATACATGCAAATGGTGCAGAACGATCCCAAGCTGCGGGCGTTCGCGAACAGCAGCGATTGAGCGACATCGTTTTCCAGGGCGTCGGCCGCGTCTTCGATCAAAACGCGAGCGCGGTCGTCGCCCTTGATGCGATCGACTTCACGATCCGGGATCGTGAGTTCGTTGCGGTCGTGGGTCCGTCGGGATGCGGCAAGACGACGCTGTTGCGGATGGCTGCTGGTCTCGATTTCCCAACGCGGGGTACCGTTCGCGTCGGCGGCGAGGTCGTGCGCGGCCCGGGACCCGATCGCACGCTCGTCTTTCAGCAATTTGCACTCTTTCCGTGGAAAACGGTCCGGCAGAATATCGAGTTCGGATTGATTTGCGCGCACAAAAGCCGTGACGAGCGCGATGCGGCCGTTAAACGCTATGTCGAGCTCATGGGACTCGAAGGACGCGAGGATGCCTTCCCGCATCAGCTATCAGGCGGAATGCAGCAACGCGTCGCGATCGCGCGCAGCTACGTGCTCGATCCGGACGTTCTCTTGATGGATGAGCCCTTTGGTGCGCTCGATGCGCAAACGCGCGTCGTCATGCAGGAAGAGCTCATCAAGCTCGCGCGCGTCAGTCCGCGTACGGTCATGTTCATCACGCACAGCGTTGAAGAGGCAGTCTACCTCGCGGATCGCGTTGCGGTCATGACCAAACGGCCCGGACGCATTCGCGAAGTCATTGATATCGCCGAGATCCGTTCACGCGAGCGTTGGAGCGAAAGGCACGTCGAAGAGACGATGGACCTCGAATCCTTCGTTCACTTGCGGACGTCGATCTGGAAGTTGCTACGCGAGACGGCTTAGCGGCCGCCTCCAATAGCTAAGATCGAGCCCGTCACGTAGGACGCTGCGGGCGACAGCAGCCAGATGATGCCCTCGGCAATCTCTTGCGCTGTCCCGGCGCGATGCATCGGAATCTGCGGTGCGACTTTCTTGAGACGATCGGGCGCGCCGTTGCGCGCGTGAATTTCCGTGTCGACGAATCCGGGTGCAACCGCATTGACGCGAATCCCGTCCGCTGCGACTTCGCGCGAAAGACCGATCGTAAAAGTGTCAACCGCGGCTTTCGTCGCCGCGTAGTGGACGTAATCTCCCGAACCGCCATATTTCGCCGCAAGCGACGACACGTTAACGATGGCGCCGCCGGTTCCGCCGCGTTTCGTCGACATGCGACGTACCGCTTCGCGTCCGCACAAAAACACGCCGATGACGTTGACGTCGAAGACGCGCTCGAGCGCCGCAAGCTTGATATCCTCGACCTTCGAAAATCCGCCCGTGATGCCCGCATTGTTGACGAGCCCGCGCAGCGACCCAAATTGCTTGCTGGCCGTATCGAAGATGCGCTTGACGTCGTCCTCGCGCGCAACGTCTCCGCCGACTGCGATGGCTTGACCCCCGCCGGCCGCGATCTCGCGGACCACGCCCTCGGCCGCGGCGCGATCCTCGGCGTAGGTGACCGTAATCGCGTAGCCCCGCTTGGCGGCGAGCTTGCAAACGGCGGCACCTATTCCACGGCTACCCCCCGTGACGATCAGGGACTCTAGCGGCACATTCGATCCTTTCCGAGAAATACGCCGGCGTGCGATACTGGCTTTTCAAGAGCGAGCCCAGCGAGTACTCGTGGGAGCGTTTGCTGCGCGAGGGCAAGACCGTATGGAGCGGCGTTCGTAGTTTTCAAGCCCGCAACAATATGATGGAAATGAAGCTCGGAGACCTTGGCTTTTTCTATCACAGTTCGATTGCTGTGCCACAGGTCGCCGGCATCGTCAAAGTCATTCGCGAGGCTTTTCCAGATTCAACCGCATGGGACAAGAGGAGCGACTACTACGACCCTCGCTCGACCGAGAAGAAACCCCTTTGGCAGATGGTCGAGGTCGCGCCGGAGGCCGACATTCCGCGACCGGTCACGCTCGCGGAGATGCGCGCCGCGCCACGGCTCGCCTACATGCCGCTGCTACAAAAGGGGCAGCGGCTCTCGGTTCAGCCCGTCAGCCCGCAAGAATGGGAGACGATTCTTTTGCTTGCGCGCGCTCCAGAAATAGGCGCTGGGAGTTGACCGGCGCTTCGCCCGCACGCGGCTGACGGCGTACGTACGTGCCGTCGGCGCGTAGTATTCGCGACTTCTGATTGTCGGCGGCAAACGTCGCCCAAATCTCATCGCAAATCGTAGCTTGAATCGTCTGATCCAGAACCGGCACGATCGTCTCGACGCGACGATCGAGATTACGGCCCATTAAATCGGCGCTGCCGATGTAGACTTCGCGATTGCCGGCATTCTCGAAGATATAGATGCGCGAGTGCTCGAGAAAGCGCCCGACGATGCTCTGGACGCTGATTGTTTCGCTGACGCCGGGAAGGCCCGGACGAAGCTTGCACATTCCGCGCACGTTCAGCTGAATAGGTACCCCGGCTTGTGAAGCGCGATAGAGCTCGGCGACCATACGCTCGTCAGTGAGCGAATTGATCTTGGCGCGAATCCCGCTCGGGCGTCCGGCAAGCGCGTGTTCGCGCTCGCGATCGATCATCGCCGAGAACTCTTTGCGTAGAGCAACCGGTGCGACCAGCAATTCATCGTACGTGTCGACCTTCGAGAAGCCGGTCAGCGAATTGAACAGCTCCGTCGCATCTCCACCCAGCTCCGGGCGGCACGTGAAAAGCGAAAGGTCGGCGTACAGCCGCCCGGTTCGCTCGTTGTAGTTACCGGTGCCGAAGTGCATGTAGCGCCGCAGGCCGTCGGGCTCGCTGCGCACGACGAGCGTAACTTTGCCGTGCGTCTTCAACCCCGCGAAACCATACACAACGTGCGCGCCAACGCGCTCCAGGTGCCGTGCCCAGTTGATGTTGTTCTCTTCATCGAAGCGCGCTTTGAGCTCGATCAGCACCGCAACTTGCTTACCGTTTTCTGCGGCTTGCATTAGGGCGGTGACTATCGGCGAGTTACTGCCCGAGGTCCGGTAGAGTGTCATCTTGATCGCGAGCACTTGCGGATCGTCCGCAGCTTCGCGCACGAAATGGACGACCGGCTCGAACGAGTCGTAGGGGTGATGCAAAAGGATGTCGCCTTCGCGCATTACCGCGAAGATGTCCGGATTGTCGATGAAACGACGCGGTATCGACGGCGTAAACGGCTCGTAGTGCAGGTTTGGGATCTCGATGCCGGAGAGCGACATCAAATCCGAAAGTCCGAGGAGTCCCTCGCACTTGTAGAGATCTTGCTCTTCGAGCTGCAGTGCTTCGAGCAACCGTTCGATCAAATGCGGCGGCATGTCGGCTGAGACTTCCAAGCGCACCGGCTCGCCGAAACGGCGGCGGCGCAGCTCGGATTCGATCGCGCGCAGCAAATCGTCGGCTTCATCTTCCTGCAAATCGAGATCGGCATCGCGCGTGACGCGGAAGAGATGCGACGCGCTCACGATCATGCCGGGGAAGAGATCGTCGAGATTGTAGGCGATCACATCTTCGAGCGTGACGAACCAGTGCTCGCCTTCGGGCGCACCCTCGACCGGGATGAAGCGCGGGAGACTCGGCGGGACTTTCACACGCGCGAAATGGAGCAGCTCGCCTTCGTCGGTGTGTTCGATCATCTCGACGGCAAGCGAAAGCGACAGGTTCGAAATGTACGGGAATGGATGTCCGGAGTCGACCGCGAGCGGCGTTAGAACCGGATAGACGCGCTCCTCGAAAAGCACGCGCAGCGCAGAGCGTTGATCGGCATTGAGCTCCCCGATCCGCAGAACTCGGATACCGTATCCCGCCATCTCCGGCAAAATCATCTCTTGTAGACACGCCGTTTGGCGTTTGAGCGCGACCCGCAGCTTCTCCGAGATTGCAGCCAGCGTTTCAGCCGGCGTTAACCCGTCATCGGAGCGCCGTATGACCTCGGCTTCGACTTGCTGCTTGAGCGCCGCAACCCGAATCATGAAAAACTCATCCAGGTTAGTAGTGCAGATCGCGATGAACTTCAAGCGTTCCAGCAACGGGTTCGTGCGATCGAACGCCTCTTCGAGGACGCGATTGTTGAACTCCAACCACGACAGCTCGCGATTGATATACAGCGATGGATGATCGAGCGGCGGTGCTTCGACCGCAACAGCGATCGTCTGCGATGCCATAGAAGTAAGCCTTCTCCGAATGAACGCGGACCTCTTTGGGCCCGACTACTGGGTCCACGTACGAACCCACGTCGCCCTGGCGGCTTCCGCCTTGGCTATGGCGGCTATCATCGCCCTTCCGCTCGGTGCCACTATCGCGCGCACAAACCTGATCCGCCCTGCGGTCCTAGGGGTTGTTAACACATTTCGCGTTGTCCCGAGCCTTGCAATTTTGATGTTAATGCTGCCCTTAATGGGGCTCGGTTTCGGCCCGGCGCTCGTCGCGCTCGTCGTGCTCGCGATCCCGCCGATCGTCGTGAACACCGACCTCGCGTTGCGCGGCGTTCCATTTGCGCTCGTCGATGCGGCGCGCGGGATGGGTATGACACGCTTCGAGCTCGCGAGGCGCGTCGAGTGGCCGCTTGCGTTTCCGGTTGCGTTCGCGGGTATTCGCACCGCAAGCGTCGAGGTGATCGCAAGCGCAACGCTTGCCGCATTCATCGGTGGAGGCGGTCTCGGTGAATACATTACGGCCGGTCTGTCGACAGACGACACGACGCAGTTGCTGCTCGGGTCGCTTTCGGTTGCCGTGCTCGCGCTCGGCGTCGACGTTGCGCTCACCGCGATTGCGCGTAAGATAACGGTACGAACGTGAGTCTTCTGACGCGCGCGAATCTTTTGCGCGCAGGCGGAAAATTTGCCGCGATGAGTGTCCTCGGATGCGCGCGGCGCGACATGGTCCGCGTTGGTTGGAAGAACTTCTCGGAAGAACTTTTTCTCGGCGAGCTGTATGCGCAGCTGCTCGAAAAAGCCGGCCTGCACGTCGAGCGCAAACCCTACCTTGGCTCGACCCAGATCGCAATGGAGGCGATGCGTCGCGGCGAGATCGATCTCTATCCCGAATACACCGGAACTGCGCTCCTCGTCGTTTTGAAATTGCCGCTGGCTGTGGATCCGCATGCCGTCTACGCGACCGTGAAGCGCGAATACGAACAGCGTTACGCGATCACGTGGCTCGACCCGTCGCCCTTCAATGATTCGCAAGCGCTCGCTTCGACGCGCGACGTGGCGCAACGCTTGGCGCTGCGGACGCTTTCCGATGTGAGCCGCGCGGCGCCGCAATTGCGAATCGCCGTCACCGCGGAGTTTCTGAACCGCCCCGATGGTTTACCCGGTCTTCGTCGCGCGTATGGCGGCTTCGCGTTCAAACAAATCGTCCAGGTCGACATCGGTCTTCGCTATCAAGCCTTGCTCGATCGGCGCGCGGACATCGCGGTCGCCTTCTCGACCGACGGCGAAATCGCCGAATACGATCTGACCGTCTTCGCGGACGACAAGCACGCTTTTCCGCCCTACCAGGCGGCGCCGATCGTCCGAGATGCGGCGCTCGGGAAATATCCGTCGATTGCGCCGGCGCTCAATAAGATCGCACCCCTGCTCGACGACGCAACGATTCGCGGCGTCAATTTCGCAATCAACGGCCCGAAAAAACTCGAACCCGCGGACGTCGTACACGACTTCTTGCAGAAGCATCAGCTCGCGTGAAGAGCGCGAGCCTCGAGCTGCGGGGCGTCGGCGTCCGCTATTCCGGAGGACAGCGCGACGCGGTCACGAGCATCGATCTCAAGGTCGCGCCGGGTGAATTCTTGGTGTTTCTCGGCGCATCGGGTTCGGGGAAGAGCACGCTGTTGCGCACGATCAACCGGCTCGTCGTTCCGAGCGCCGGAAGCGTTTTCATCGACGGAGTGGACGCTGCGTCGCGACCGGCACCCGAGCTGCGACGCGGCATCGGTTACGTGATTCAAGCCGTCGGATTGCTTCCGCATCTGAGCGTCGGAGGAAACATCGCGATCGTGCCGGAGCTCTTAGGTTGGGAAAAGGCGCGCATCGCTGCGCGCATCGACGAGCTGCTCAAAATGGTGCGGCTCGATCGTTCGTATCGCACGCGACTGCCGCGCGAGCTTTCGGGCGGCGAGCAGCAGCGCGTCGGCGTTGCGCGCGCGCTTGCCGCAGAGCCGCCGCTCCTGTTAATGGATGAGCCGTTCGGTGCGCTCGACGCGATCGTCCGCTCCGAGCTCGGTGCGGAGATGCTGCGGATACATCGCGATCTCGGCACGACGATCGTCTTCGTCACCCACGACATCGATGAAGCCTTACGGCTCGCCGACCGGATCGCTGTTTTTCACGACGGACGTCTGCTGCAAGTCGACGTACCGCTCCGTTTGCTCACGCATCCCGCGGATCCGTACGTCGCGGAGTTAACCGACGCGTCGGACGTGCTGCGGCGCCTCAGCGTAATGCGCGTGGCAGACGCCGCAACCGCCGAGGTACCGGCGGGTGTCGAGGAGACTGCACCCCGCGTCGACGCCCGGTCGACGTTGCGCGACGCTCTCGGGCAGATGTTGCTCGCCGGCGAACCGCTTCTCGTCGTCGAGGACGGACGCGCGCGCGGTGTTCTGCGATTCGCGACGATCGCCGCGGCCTTACGACAATGAACTGGCTGGCGACGCACCCGTTCGAGCTCGCGGAGCTCCTCGAACAGCACCTTGCGATTGTCGGCACCGCGCTCCTCGCGGCGCTGGTAATAGCGCTCCCGCTCGGCTACTTGGCGGCCCGCCGTCCGGCGGCCACAGGACCGATTTATGGCATCTTTGGCGCAATCTATACAATCCCGAGCCTCGCGCTTTTGGCGCTCTTGGTACCCGTCCTGGGCCTGGGTTTCTGGACGGCCGTCGTTGCTTTGGCTGCGTACGCGCAGATGATTCTGATCCGGAATACCGCCGCAGGCTTTGGGGGAATTGATCCCGCCCAACTGGAGGCCGCAGCGGGACTTGGGATGACCCGTGCGCAACAATTATGGCGCGTCGAATTGCCGCTCGCCCTCCCCGTTATCCTCGGGGGCGTGCGGATCGCGACGGTAGCGCTCATCGCTATAGCGAGCGTCGCGGCATGGATCAATGCCGGGGGGCTCGGGGTGCTGTTCTTCGACGGCATTCATCGAAACGATGTGCAGAAGATCGTCGCGGGCAGCATTGCGTCGGCTGTATTGGCAGTCATCGCGGATGCGCTTTTGCGTGGTATCGAACGCGTTGTGCGTACTTAACCGGCGAAGCCAGTAACTCGAAAACCTCGGAGACACTTACGGAAACGATGATGTTCCGCTTGCGCCCGTATCAACGGGATGCGCAAGAGGCTATCCTTCGCGAACGCGATCTCGGCGTGCGCTCGCAGATGATTGTCTGTGCGACCGGGCTCGGCAAGACGATCATCATTGCGACGCTGCCGGAGCTGCTCGGTTTGCGCGACAATGACGTAACGCTCGTGATCGCTCATCGCGATGAGCTGATCGAGCAAACCGTCGAGAAAATGAAGTTCCTCAATCCCGATCGCAAAGTCGGGATCGAGAAAGCCGCGAAACGCGCGGGCGAAGACTGCCAGATCATCGTCGCCACCGTGCAGAGCCTCACCGGCAAACGGCTCGAAGAATTCATGCGCCGTTTCGGCGGCCGCATCGGACTCTTCGTCATCGACGAAGCGCATCACGCGGCGGCGCCGACGTATCGCGCGATCGTCACCGCTATCCGCTGGCGTCGCGACGACGCAATGATCATGGGCTTTACGGCAACGCCGCGGCGCGCCGACAAAGTCGGGCTTGGCGATATCTTCCAAAAAATCGTGTACTCGATGGACACGGCCGAAGCAGTTGAGGCCGGTTACCTCGTCCCGGTGCACGCGTTCATGATTCATACGCAGACGAGTCTCGATCAGGTCAACTCGCGGGCCGGCGACTTCGTGGTCGGCGAGCTGGCCGACGCCGTCGACAACCCGGAACGCAACGGGCAGGTCATCGACGCGTATCTCGAGCGCGTTCCCGAACGCAAAGCGCTCGTCTTCGCGGCATCGGTACAGCATGCACGCAATTTGCGCGATGCGTTCAAGGCCCGCGGGATCGAGGCGCTCTTTGCGAGCGGCGACACGCCGCCGGATGAACGCGCGAAAGTCGTCTCCGATTTCCGCAAAGGCAAAGCCAGCGTGCTCGTCAACTGCGGCCTCTACCTCGAAGGCTTCGACGTGCCATCGATCGAGACAATCATCAACGCGCGTCCGACCAAGAGCCAGACGCTGTACACGCAGATCACCGGACGCGGCTTACGGCCGGTCGACGAAATCGCGAACGTTCTCTCCGATGCGCCTGATCCCGAGCTGCGCCGCACGCTGATCCGCCAAAGCCACAAACAGTTTGCAACGGTCCTCGACATCGTCGACATCGCGCGCCGGCACGAGCTGATCACGGCGCCGACGCTGTGGGGATTGCCCGCACAGATCGATATCGAAGGCCGCAACGTCGGCGAAGTCTCGCGCCTCTACGACAAGCTCGTCGGCCTCGATCCCAAGATTGCAGCACGCGTACGAACCGCGGGCGCGATCGAGCAAGCCGTCCAAGATCTCGAAGCCTCAGCCATCACGCGCGCCAATCTCTCGACATGGCAGCCGATCGGTGAAAATCATTGGCGTATCTCGCTACCTCCCAAGCGAATCGCACGCGACCGGACCGGCAAGTTGATCCCCGACTTCGCGCAAGAATTTGCCAAGCTCGTGACCGAGGCCAAGCGCATCAATCCGAACGGTGACGCCGACGGTTTTGCGCTACGCGTACTCAACGTCGACAAGCGCTCGATCCGCGAGGAGGGCGCGACGATCGACGTACGCGCGCGCGGTGACGTGTTCGTTGCGACGGTCGCAGTCGGCGACGAGCCCTCGCGCGATCTCGCCACGGGAGCAACGCTCGTCGACGCAATCGGAAAAGCCGACGCGCGCGTTGCGAGCGGCGACATCTACGAAACAGTCGGCCGGCGTCCGAAACGCCGCGGCGGTACAACCGGTGGGCAACGGCGACGACGGCATCGCCGAACGCCGGTTATGCGACGGAGAGCAAGCTAAGGGCGTAGTCGATCCCCGAATCAAACCAGCAGCGCACGAGACGGTAGCCTGAGGATTCGGCGATTCGGCTAATACTTTCCGGATCGTACTTGTATGACGATTCGGTGTGGATCGATTCAAACTCCGCGAATCCGACTTGCATGTCGAGATCGCGAATGCGCACGTTCTGGGCGGAGGTCGCAATCAAGAACATGTCGACCGCGCCGCGGACGGGATCGTAGTGCGCGTCGTGCTCGAAGGCTCGCAGATCGAAGTTGCCACCCAGCTCGCGGTTGATGCGGCCGAGCACGTTCTTGTTGAATGCTGCAGTCACGCCGGCCGGATCGTCGTAGGCAAGCTCCAGACGATCGATCGACTTCTTGAGGTCGGTGCCGAGCAGCAACGCGTCGCCCGGTTTGAGCGTCCGCCGCAAGGCTTGCAGTAACGCGCTGGCTTCCTGAGGTTCGAAATTACCGATGTTCGACCCCAAGAATAACGCCATCGTCCGCCCGTGCGAGCGCAGCTTCTGGCCCTCGAGCAGATCGAAATAGTCGCCGGCAAAGGCTTCAACGGAAAGACTCGGATACTCGTCGATGAGTGATTGGGCGCTTGCGTTCAGCGCCGCAGAAGAGATGTCGATCGGTGAATAGCGCAAGATCCGTTGCCGCTCGAGCACCGCTTCGATCAGATAGCGCGTCTTCGTTGCGCTGCCGGAACCGAGCTCGAGCAGCTCGATCGGCGTCCCCATTTCATCGATGATGTCTCCTGCGTATCTTGCGAGCAGCTCGCTCTCCGCGCGCGTCAGATAATATTCGGGGAGATGCGTGATCGCCTCGAACAGAGACGAACCCAAATCGTCATAAAACGACTTCGGGGGGAGTCGCTTGGGCAACGCGCGTAGTCCGCGACGCACGTCGTCGGCAAACGTCGTGCCGCGACCACGCTTGACGTCATCGTGCACGACCAATCGCTGAGTAACCAGAGCCGTCGTCATGTGCGTTCTAATCGTGGACTCCTTACCCGGTCCCGAAGTCACTGAAAACCCTGGGAGGTGCTAATTGCGCACCAGCAACTTATCGATCCCCCTCGAGGGCTCGATGATGCCTTCTTACCTCTCTCGCCCGGAATCGGTTGCACCGGCCCCCGCCGTGATCGTCCTGCAAGAGATCTTCGGCGTGAACACCGAGATGCGCCGCATCACCGACCTCGTTGCATCGGCCGGCTACGTCGGCCTTGCGATCAACTACTATCACCGGACCGACCCCGAGCTCAACTGTGCCTATGACGATGAAGGCGTCGCCAAAGGCCGCGGGGCTGCCTCAAAAGTCACACGTCAAACTATCGAATCGGACCTCAACGCCGCTATGGACTGGCTGAATGCTCAGGATTTCGTGCGCTTCAACCGCATCGCGACCTGGGGTTTTTGCTTCGGCGGATCGATGGCATTCTTCAGCTCGATGTTACGCGGAATATCGGGCGGCATCGTTTTCTACGGCGGTCAAGTCGGCAAACCGCTGATGAGCGGCGGGGCGCCGTTGATCGAGGAAGCCGAGCGCGTGAAAGCGCCGCTGCTGATGTGCTATGGCGGCAAAGATCAGGGCATTCCGCCCGACGAAGTCGAGCGTATCGAGAGCGGCTTACGCGCGCACAAGAAACGCTTCACGCTCAAAGTCTATCCGGATGAAGGTCACGGCTTCTTCCGTCAGTCCTCGAAAGAGCTAGACAATCCCGATCTGGGGGACGCGTGGTCGCGCGTTCAGGAATTTCTTAAGGCGTCGTTGTGGTAGTGCGGGCCAGCGTTGAGCGCCGATAGCCGTACACCGCGTAGATCACCGCGCCTACCGCGAACCACACGATAAAGCGCAGCCACGTATCGCCGCCTAAGCCGAACAGTGCAAGAGCGGTGCACAACAGCGCACCGAGAATTGCGACCGCCATTCCGAACGGCGCACGGAATGGCCGGTTCGCATTCGGCTGCGTTACTCGCAGGACGCCGACGCCGACGCAGACGATCGCAAAGGCCGAGAGCGTCCCAATGTTGACGAGCGCGAGCAACACGTCGAGCGGAATCGCAGCCGCCATGATCGCGACGATGATACCGGTCGTCATCGTCGTGAACACCGGCGTGCGCGTGCGCGGGTGAAGCTTTGCGACGATCGGCGGTAATAGCCCATCGCGCGACATGACGAAAAAAATGCGGGCCTGACCCAGCAGCGACGTCAAGATGACCGTCGTCGTTCCGGCAATCGCGCCGGCCGCGACCGCCGCGAGGACGATCGGATTCCCGCCCGCGTGTCGCGCCGCATCGAGCATCCCCGAGCCGGCGTCGATCGTCTTCCACGGGACGAGCCCAACGCACACGACGGCGATCGCAAGATAGAGAATCACCCCGACGACGAGTGACCCGATGATTCCGAAGGGCAAATCGCGTGCCGGCTCGCGGCACTCCTCAGAGGCGACCGTCACGGTATCGAAACCAATGTACGCGAAGAACACGAGCGCCGCAGACGTAACGATCCCTTTTACGCCAAGCGGCGCGAACGGAATGAAGAGCTGTCCGCGGATCGCTCCGATGCAGGCCAAAACGAAGACGACGATTGCGCCGATTTGCAGCCACACCATCGCGCTATTCGTCGACGACGATTCTTTGATGCCAATCGCGAGCAAAATCGAGATTCCGAGCACGATCGCAAACGCTAACACGTCGACGCTCGAACCGCCGGATGAAAGATGCGCGGTACGTGCCCATACCGGCAACGTGACTCCGAAACCGCCGAGGACGTTTTGAGCGTACGACGACCACGACGACGCCACGGGCGCCGCGCTGATCCCGTACTCGAGGATCAGATCCCAGCCGATGATCCACGCGACGATCTCACCCAGCGTCGCGTACGCGTACGTGTACGCGCTGCCCGCGACGGGGACCATGCACGCAAGCTCCGAGTAGCAGAGCGCGACGAACAAGCACGCCAGTCCCGAGAGGACGAACGAGCCGATCACGCCCGGCCCCGCAGCGTTCGCGCCGGCGCCGATCGTCGTGAAGATTCCGCCCAGCATCGTTCCCAGGCCAATGCCGATCAAGCCCGGTTTGCCCAACACGCGGCGCAGCGTGACACCTTGAGTTTCGGTCCGCGCTCGTTCGAGCGGCATCGTCATGAAGAGCCGGCGAAAGACGCGGTTCATGCGCGTCGAACGTTCATTTCGTGAAGCAGCAAGTCCGCCTACCCGGAATCATCGGCGGCCTCGGGCCGGCAGCGCACGTTGAGTTCGAGCAGCGTCTCTTAGCCGAAGGTGCGCGCCGCGGTGCGCGCGCCGATCAGGATTATCTCGCGTGGGTGCTCTTCAATGCCACCGAGGTACCGGAGCGCACCGTCGCGTTGCTCGCAAACGATACGCGTGAAGCGGTCGAACGGATCGCGGGGGCAGCGCGACGGCTGGTTGCAGCGGGCGCCGATTTTGCCGCGGTTCCGTGCAATACTGCGCACGCATTACGCGACGATGTGATGGCGCTCGTTCCTCTGCCGTGGCTGGACTTGATCGACGTCACCACGGAGGAACTTGCGCGCAGATTTGCACCCGGTTCACGCATGCTCGTCCTCGCAACGAGCGGAACGCTCCAAACCGGACTCTACCGCACGCGCTTACGCGAGGCCGGATTCGAAGCGGTCGAGTTCGATGTCGATTCACCTGAGCAAGCCGACGTCATGCGCGCGATCTTCGATAACGATTTCGGCATCAAGTCGACGGGAACGCGCGTCGATGAGCGCGCCGTTACGCTCGCGAAACAAGCGCTTACGAAAACGCCGGGCACCGTGTGCGCAATTGCAGGCTGCACCGAGCTGTCGGTTGCTTTTGCGAATGTTACGAATGCGGCGCTGCCGGTGATCGATCCGCTGGATGCGCTCGCAAGCGCTACTTACGATGTTGGGACGGGGAAACGGCCGCTACCACTGCTCGCGGCCGGTGTTGGTCGCTAACGATACGGGCGATACGCTCGTATATGTCTCCAATATAATCACGCGTCTCAGGATAGGGCGGCACCCCTTCATAATGTGAAACGGCAAGCGGGCCGGCGTTGTACGCGGCGAGTGCAAGCGCGTACGGATCCGCGTGCACGAAACGCAAGCGATAGCGTGCGACATATGTCGCCAGGAGTTGTGCAGAACCGGCAAGCGCGTCGCGCGGGTCGAGCGGATCGATCGCAACCGCGTCCGCGGTCTCCAGCATGAACTGTGCGATTCCCAGCGCGCCGGCCGATGATATTGCAAATGGATCGAAGCCACTCTCTTGCAAAATCGTCGCGCCGAAGAAGTCTTGATTCAGTCCGAAGCGGCGTGCCGACCTCTCCGATAAAATTGCAAGACGGAGCGCATCCAGGGGGCTTAACCGAGGGTTGCTTCGGATGATAGACTTTGTAAGGGCAACTGCAGCGCTCGCGGGCCTCGGCGCGTCGGCCAGCAGTCGTGCTCCGCGAAACACCGGAACGCCCTGGGGAATATGCCAGGACAGAACAGCATCCCGGACCGCAGGCAGACTGACACTCTGGGACAGTTCGGAATGAGATATCGTGGGCTCGGAAGGCGCGCACCCAGCTGCGAGCAGACATGCGCCCATAAGCACCGCTCTGTACGAAGGAGCCCTCTTGATCACCGGTAATCGGCGGGTTGTAGCATGACGACGATTCTCAGCCTCGTGATCGTCTTAGTAATCGGCGACTTTGCATCGACGTTCTTCTATCACGTCCCGCAACATGTCTGGTTCAAGCTGCATCTACGGACGCATCACGACCGGCGCCGGTCATACTGGGATCATGCGGTGCTCTCACGCGATCCGGCCGTCTTGCTCGACGGCCTTCTGGGTGCGCTTCCGTACCTCGCGCTCGCGGTGCTGTGCTGGCCGCTCTCGCCGGTCGGCGCCGTCATCGGCCTGATCCTCGGACAGCTGCACGTTTGGTGGCGGCATACCTCGGATTTGGGCTGGAAGACGCCCGCCTGGGCCGTACCGGTCGCAAGAGCCCTCCAAATCGTCCTGCCCGAGGACCACGACGGGCATCACCGAAATCCCGAAATCGAGTTCGGCGACATTTTCCGGTTTTACGATGCGCCTGCCCGAGCGTTCATCGCCTTCATGCGAGCCTTCAGCCGGGGTACACGTCGTCGACGAGCTGCATTGCGAACCGCCGTCAGGCGCCAAACGGGACGTACTGCCGTCCGGCGCAAAGGTCCGATGCCAAGTCCCGGACGGGGGTAAGCTCAGAGGGGGTAGATGTCCAAACGCGTTCTGCTTTTGATCTCCGATACGGGTGGTGGCCATCGTGCGGGTGCACTGGCGATTGGCGCCGCCTTAGACGAGATCAAAACGGGCGACCCCTTCGAATGGCGAATCGAGGACATCGGCAATCACTGCGGGTTCCCGCTTTCGCAACTCGGCCCCGCGTATAGCGCAGCGCTTCGTTTTGCGCCCCCAGTCTACGGGGCGCTTTTTTATGCCACGAACGGACGGCGCCGTTTCCGTTCGCTGGTGCGTGTCTGTGAGCCGCTGTATCGCGAACGCTTGCGCGACGTCTTCCTGTCGTATCGTCCCGACGTCATCGTCTCGGTCCATCCCTTGCTGAATCACGCATCATCGCGCGCACGCGCGGATGCGCACTTGCACGTTCCGATCATTACGGTCGTCACCGATCTCGGGCGCGTGCACGAATCGTGGCTGAGTCCGCGCGTCGACGCGGTCGTCGTCCCGGCGCAGGAAGTTTTGCAGCGCGCGCTCGAGCGCGGCATCCCGCGCGACCGGCTCTTCCGCCTCGGACATCCGGTTCATCCGAAGTTTGAAGATGTCACCGCCGGCAAGTCGGCGATTCGCGAGCGGTTGGGGATTCCGCAAGATGCAACCGTCGCGCTGTTGATGGCGGGCGGCGAAGGCGGCGGTAAGCTTTATCCGACAACGCTCGCACTTGCGAAATCAGGAATGCCGTTGCATCTCATCGTCGTGTGCGGACGCAACGCGCCGCTGCAGCGCCGGCTCGACGATATCGCGCCGTCGTTGCCTACGCCGATTACTGCGCTTGGTTTCCGCGACGACGTTCCGGAGCTGATGCGCGCGAGCGACCTGCTCGTAACGAAAGCCGGCCCCGGTGCAATCGCGGAAGCAAGCGTCTCCGAGCTGCCGGTCGTTATCTACGATTACATCCCCGGACAAGAACGGGGTAATCTGCAGTATGTGCGTTCCAATGGTATCGGTCTCGTGGCGCTCACGACGCCGGGCGTCGTGAAAGCGGTGCGCCGTATCGTCGACAATCCGTCGCTGCGCGAGCAGATGTGCCGCCGCCAATCCGAGCTTGCACCGCGTGGTGCGTCGCGGCGTATCGCCGAGCTGATCGCTCAAACGGCCTACGCGGGCTTGCCCACGATCACGCCTTTCGCAGCCGTCTCCTAAGCGCATGAGCGTGATCGATCTTCCGAGCGGATTGCTCGACTTCGTCGTCGCCACGCGACGGGATCTTCACGCGCATCCCGAGCTTGGGTTCAAGGAAGTCCGCACCAGCGGAATCGTGGCCGCAAAATTGCGCGAGCTCGGAATCGAAGTTCACGAACGCATCGCGCAGACCGGTGTGCTCGGCGTCATCAAGGGCGGACGGCCCGGCAAGACGATCATGCTGCGCGCCGACATGGACGGGCTCCCGATTTTGGAGCTCAATGAAACCGATTATCGTTCGCAATCGGAAGGCACGATGCACGCCTGCGGACACGACGGACACGTCGCGATGCTGCTCGGAGCTGCGCAAATTCTCGCGCAGAAGCGTGCGGAGATTCCGGGAACGGTCGTCTTGTGTTTTCAGCCCGCCGAAGAAGGCCTTGGCGGTGCGCGCGCGATGGTCGAAGCCGGGATCCTCGAGGAATACGGCATCGAGCGGGCTTACGGTTTACATCTCGCATCGAAGCATCCGGTCGGGATGGTCGGCTTCACGCCTGGACCGCTCTATGCATCGAGCGATTCGATCGACATTGCGATTCACGGTAAAGGCGGGCACGGCGCGGCGCCGCATCTCTCGATCGATCCGATCTTCGTGGCCTCGAATTTTGTCGTCAGCTTACAGCAAGTCGTCAGCCGCGTGATAGATCCCATTGAACCCGCGGTCGTGACGATCGGCGCGTTTCATGCGGGAACCACGTACAACGTGATTCCGACGAGCGCGAAGCTCAAAGGTACCGTGCGCGCGTTCGACCCCGAAGTTCGCAAGGCCATGAAAGAGCGCATCGAACGCGTCCTCGCGGGTGTCTGCGCTTCTTCAGGCGCGACGTACGATTTCGATTATCTGTGGCGGTACCCGGTCACCGAGAATGACCCGGTTCAAACCGCGTACGCACGCGTCGTAGCCGAGAACGCGCTCGGCTCCGAGCATGTGACATCGTTCCCGAAGCTGATGGGCGCCGAAGACTTTTCGTTCTTCGCGCAACGCGTGCCGGCATGTTTCTTCCAAGTCGGTTGCCGCGGCAGTGAACGGTCATCGTTCCCGCATCATCACGAACGCTTCGACATCGACGAGGGCGCACTGCAATACGGCGTGCGCATGATGGTCGCGCTCGGCCTCGACGCGGGAGCCAACGCGCCCTAAGGCGCTTCATTTTGTCATCCCGAGCGTAGGCGCTCGCAGAGCGCCGTAGTCGAGGGACCGTTCGAAGAAGCTTAGCGCGCCGCTTGTGACGGAATCTTCTTGAATTCGGCTTCCGCGATGGGTGGAAGCTTGTCCATGTTTTTCAAGAACAGCGCCAACTGCCAAACTTGCGTGTCATCCAATGATTTGCTGAACGCCGGCATCGGCGTCATGCGGTAGCCGTGTGCAATCTTGAAATACGTTTGGCCGACGGGATCGTCTTCGACGCCATCCTTAGCGAGCTGAGGCGCCTTGATATACAGGCCTTTCGCGACGTTCGACTCTTTGGCGTCGGAGGCGCCATGACAAACCGCGCAATTCGCACCATAAAGTTTCGCGCCCGCGACGAGATTGTCGCTTGTCGCTTCGATCGGGCTCGCAAGATGTTGGCTGTCGTTGCGAATCGCGCGCGGAACGGCGCGCGACGCCCACTTCTCCATCGGCATGTAGCCGTCGTCGGCGCGCGGATCGATCCACCCGTTCTGCACGACCAAATAGATCGCTAGCGCTTCGACGACGAGCGCCAGCGCGACACCGAGGACGAAGCCCCTCACCTAGGCGACTTTGCCCGTCGTCAATCCACCGCGCATCGCCATCGTCGCCGCTCCAAGCGCACCAGCATCGTTCTCGAATTGTGCGATGCAAATGCGCGTCGAACCGCGCGGCGCCATCGTTACGAGATCGTCGACGAGCGGCCGAACGGCATCGAGTAAGAACTCTTCCGCTTTGCTGACGCCGCCGCCGAGCGCGATGACCTCGGGATTGATGAACGCAACGATGTTCGCAACGCCGAGCGCCAAGTCCGAGACATAGTTTTTCCAGGACGCAACCGCATGCTGGTCCCCGGCCTGCGCGGCCTTGCGGATCCGTTTCGAACCGAGATCGGAGGGCGCGCCCGCAAGCAGCGTGCTGCGTGGAAAGGACGGAACGAGCGCCATCGCGTGACGGATAAGTCCGGTTCCTGAGGCCTGCGCCTCAAAGCAGCCGATCTTGGTGCAGCTGCACACGAACCCGTCGGTCGGGCGAATCTGATGGTGCCCGACTTCGCCGGCGCCCCACGCGTGCCCGAGAACGAGATTGCCGTCGGCGACGATTCCGCCACCGATCCCCGTACCGAGCGTGATCAGAACGAAATCTTGCGTCCCGCGTCCGACGCCGTACGTGTATTCACCCAGCGTCGCGCAGCGCGCGTCGTTTCCAACGAAGACGGGGATGCCGAAGCGCTCGCGCAGCCTCGGCCCGAGCGGGACATCCTTCCATCCGAAGTTCGGCGAGTAGCGGATCGTGCCGCTGTCCGGGTCGATATTCCCGGGAGAGCCTATGCCGATTCCGACGACGTTCGAACCTGCGTCGCTCAGCGCACCCCCAATCGCCGTCTCGAGAAGCTTCATGACGTTGTCGAAGGAGCGATCGTTGACGTCGATCTCGTGTTTGCTGCGAATCGAGCCGTCGTCTTCGACGACCGCCGCCATGACGTGTGACCCGCCGAGGTCAACTCCGATTGCTTTCACGTTTTTCGCGCTTCGGCCCGTAGCACGTACTCCCTACGTGAAGATGCTCCGCTCGCCCCGTTGCGCAAACGGTTGACCGGGACGTACGTCGCGCGTGCCGCCCGGCGTAACGAGCGTGTAGGGGAGATAGCACGTCATTGCCTCGCCGTCCGCGCTTTCGACCGCAACGCGAACCGCATCGTGCTCGCCGGTTTGCCGCGTCCGCTCAAACGAGAAGTCGGCAACGATGGCGGTGGCTCTGAAGCTTCCCGAGCGCGCACCATCGCTCAGCGCATCGTGCAGCGCGCCCAGAAATGCGTCGCTCGTCGGACGCGCCATTTCTTGCGTGGTGAGCACTGCAATCTGCCCTTCACGCGTTATTGCAACACCGAACGGGTAGAACTCGCCTTGCTGGACGAGCTTGTCCAGGGCAAGAGAGATGCTCGCGTTGAGGACACGATCCGCGTCCGTACGTTGTGCCGCCACCACGTCTTCGTACCCCCTTCCCCCGGTCAATCGCGGCCCCTCCCGTTGTCCAAAGGTTCGCATTGCGCACGAAGCGTAAGGCCGTGGAGCTATGGAGACAATCGATCTCATCACCCTACGTGCACGTCGCGAGCTTTCGACGTTCACGCGCGAGACAAAGCAGCCTACCAAAATCGAGCTCTTGGATCTCGAGGGGTTACGTCAATTCAGTTCGATCGACATCGATGAAGAACACGTCACGATCACGTTCAACGAAAAGACCGTTCGCAAATACAACGCGAATGAAATTACGCACAAGGAGTGGGTGTACAAATACAACGACGATCCGGAATTCGTCGCAGCGATCGGACGTCTCGTCGAGCTTGCGCGCGAACATCTGCGTGATCTGCCCGATAACGTTTCGTGTCCACCCGGATGCGCTGAGTGTTGTAAGTCGTACGAACCATTCGTCAGCAAAGCTGACGTCGAACGGATTGCAAAGCATCTGGGACTGTCGTACAAGATGACGATGAAGCGCTATGTGAACGCGCGACCGGCGCCTGACGATCACGCAGTCGGCTGGCTCAAGAAAGTCGACCCCAGCGACAGCGGCAGCGCGTGCGTATTCCTGATGGGCCCCAAATCCGGCCAGTACTATTGCGGCATCTATCCGGCTCGGCCGCACGACTGCGCGGATTTCTCCCCGATTGGCTGCGATGACGTCGATCGAGACCTACGGCACGACCGCGAGTTCAAGATCGGCGCCCCGTTCAAACCGCGCCCCAATGGCCGAGGCTGAGTACGACGCGATAGTCATTGGCGCGGGCCACAACGGCCTGGTCGCCGCCGCATACCTTGCCCAAGGCGGCGCGCGGGTAGCGGTCCTCGAGAAATCGGCCGCGATCGGCGGCGCAGCGCGCTGCGAGGAAACCTGGCCCGGTTACACGGTCTCGACCGCCTCGTACGTCTGCAGCCTCTTCGATCCGGTCATCGTACGGGAGCTCGAGCTCGAGAAGCACGGATTCAGCGCGTACCGCAAAGAGCCGGCCTCATTCACGCCGCTGCTCGACGGCCGGTCTCTGCTGCTCGGTTCGGATGCGACGGCGAACGCGGAGGAGATCGGGCGCTTTTCGGAATCCGACATCGACGGTTTCGAAGCGTTTGCCGAGAGCGCCGAAGCGCTTGGCACGGAGCTCTTCGATCATCTCGACGATGATGATCCGCGGCTCGACGCGCTGGATGCGACCACTCGCGAACTCTTCGATCTTCCGGTCAGCGCGTACGTCGAGCAATTCGTCGAGACGCCGCTGTTGCAAGCGACACTCGCAACGGACGGATTGATTGGAACCTATGCAGGCCCGCGCGACCCGGGGACGACGTACGTGCTCGCGCACCATTACGCGGGACGCGTGCTCGGCGAACAAGGTGCGTGGGGATTCGTGCGCGGCGGCATGGGCGCACTTTCCGCCGCCGTTGCTTCGGCGGCGCGTTCTGCCGGCGTCGACGTCCACAGCGGCGCCGAAGTCACGCGGATCGCACGCAACGGACGGATGGAAGCCCAATGTGCGGACGGACGCGCGTTTGGCGCGCGTGCAATTCTCTCGAACGCCGATCCGAAGACGACATTCCTCGATTTGTGCGCGAGCAATGAATTCGAAAGCACCTTTCTCGAGCGCGTGCGAGCCTGGCGTGCCGAAGGCGTGTCGTTCAAGATCAATCTCGCGCTCGGCGGATTACCCGACTTTACCGCGCGACCGGGAACGAATCTGCAGCCGCACCACAAAGCGACGATCCACGTCGCCCCGGACGTCGACTATCTCCAGCGCGCACACGACGATGCGCGCAGTCGCGGCGCCTCGCGCGCACCGATGCTCGAGTGCTTCATGCAAACCCCGACCGACGATTCACTCGCGCCGCAAGGCAAGCACATTCTCTCGATTTTCGCCCAGTATTTTCCCTACAGCACCGCCGTTCGCTGGAGTGCGAACGAGAAGCGCGCGGTCGTACGCACGATCATCGAAACGCTCGGGCAATACGCACCGAACCTGCTCGACCTCATCGAAGATTGGGATATCCTCTCGCCGGCCGACATCGAAGCACGCATCGGCATCTCGGGAGGGCACATCTTCCACGGCGAGCTCTTGCCCGGTCAGATCTTCGAAGACCGCTTCAACGTTCGCACGCCGTTTGGCGGACTCTATTTGTGCGGATCGGGAACGCATCCGGGTGGATGCGTCACCGGTTTTCCGGGCCGGCGCGCCGCGCGCGCGGTCCTTTCGGATCTCAAGACTGCCGTCTCACGATAGATTGAATGGAGACAGAACAAGAAATGTTGTTACGAGCCCCCTCGGGGAATGTTTGCACCACCGCAGTGATGATGGGCTCGGCGTTTGGGGGACCCCATGCGAAGCATGGGGGGCGCGGAGCCTGGGGCGGAGCGCCTTTAAAATGATTACAGAAAAGCGTTTCTCACGATTCGGCGAGATGCCGGAGAACGAGCTCCCGGATGACATTCGCGCGATCTACGATCAGAATTCCGGCAAAATCGGATTCGTTCCGAATGTCTTTCGCGCGTACTCGCGCCGTCCCGAACACTTTCGTGCATTCATGCACTACCACGACGTGTTGATGCGCGGCGAGGGCGGACTATCGCGCGCCGAACGCGAGGCGATCGTCGTCGCGGTCTCGGGCGAGAACCGCTGTCAGTATTGCATGACTGCGCATGGCGCGGCTTTGCGCGTGATCGGGAAGAATCCGATTCTGGCCGAGCAGATCGCGAACAATTGGAAGACTGCCGATCTCGAGCCGCGTTTGCGCGCGATCTTGACGTTTGCCTCACGCGTGAACGAGCCGTCGTTCGCGGCGACCGACGAGGAGATTGACGCGCTGCGGACTCTCGGCTTTTCAGACGACGACATTTGGGATATCGCCGCAATCGCCGCGTTTTTCGGCTTCTCGAATCGGATGGCCGGACTGATGGACATGCGCCCCAACGCCGAATTTTACTCAATGGGCCGCTAGGAGCCAGGGGCGGAGCGCCTCTTAACTGAACGGCCGCGACCATGAAGCGTTTACTTATGCTCGCTTCGGTGGCGGTGTTGTGCGGCGCCGTCCCGGCGACAGTCCTCGCCCAAATGTCCTCCGCACCGGATCATCTCACGATCGTTCTGAGCTCACAAAACGGTTCCGGCGAATACGGAACCGCGACGTTCCTCCAGCGCGGTCCGAACCTCGTCGTTTCTGTCAACATGACGAATCCGACGGCCGCGAAGCAGCCGGTTCACATCCATGATGGAACCTGCGCGAAACTCAATCCAAAGCCGAAATATCCACTGATGACCCTCGACGGCGGCTCGTCGTCGACGACGCTCGAAAATGTCTCGTTAGCGTCGCTGCTCTCCGGACCATTTGCGGTCAACGTTCACAAGTCGCCCAACGAAGTTGGGACCTACGTCGCCTGCGGCAATATCAAACAGTAACTAACCGGGTGCGAGGCTCGGTCGCACCCATTTAGCTCGACGCGACTGAAGCGATGGCGTCGGCGAAAGTGGCTGGATCCACGTTGCCGCCACTGATGATGATCCCGACACGCTTCCCTCGCGCCTGAACCTTGGCATGCATCAGCGCTGCCAATCCCGCGGCCCCGCTCGGCTCGATCACGATCTTCAAACGCTCGAAGGCGAAACGCATCGCGGTGCGCAGTTCGTCGTCGCTCACCGTAACGATGCCCTTGCCGTAACGCTGAAAGATCGCAAACGGCAGCACGCCGGGCGCTGTCGTTTGAATGCCGTCCGCAATCGTCTTCGGAACGTCGATCGTCACGCGTTGGCCACGCTGGAGCGACTGCTGCCAATCGTTGCCGGTTTCGGGCTCAACGCCGAAGACCTCAACCGACGGTGAATTTTCGATCGCCGCCAATGTCGAACCGGACAGCAATCCGCCGCCACCGGTGGGCACCAGCAACATGTCGAGCGGTCCCGATGTCGCGAACAGCTCGAGCGCGGCCGTTCCTTGTCCCGCAATGATATGCGGGTCGTCGTACGGCGGGACGAGCGTCGCGCCGCGCTCTTCGGCGAGCTTGCGCGCAATCGCGGTACGATCTTCACGAAAGCGATCGTATTGGACGATCTCAGCGCCGTAGCCACGCGTTGCGGCGACCTTTGCTTTGGGCGCATTGTACGGCATCACGATCGTCGCCGGAGTATTCAGGATCTGCGCGGCGAGCGCCACGCCTTGCGCGTGATTGCCGCTCGAAAATGCGACGACGCCTCTTTCGCGCTCGCTCGGTGTAAGCTGCGAGATCCGGTTATAGGCACCGCGAAATTTGAAAGCGCCCATGCGTTGGAAATTTTCGGCCTTGACGAAGACCGTCGCGCCCGTCCACTTGTCGAGCGTGCGTGAGGTGATGACGGGCGTGCGATGCGCCACGCCTTCGATACGCGCGGCAGCTGCCGCGATGTCATCGAAGGTCACGGTCGAAAGCGTTGCCGGATCGCTCATTGTTCGCCGGCCCGCCGCATGTAGAAACTTTCCGCCTTTCCGTCGATGTCGACAGGCATCTTGACCTGCCAATTGCCTTTTTCGAAATGCGCCAGATATTCGTGATCGCGCGGCGCGGCATCTTTGGGAGTCGTTTCCTCGACGTTCTTGAGCGCGCCCATAGGCGCCAGCAAATCGGCGAGATGGCCGACCTTGGCGTGAGTCATCGATTCGCGCGCTTGCGCATCGAATTCACTGGATACCGGCGTCATGTCATTGTGCTGGACCGCGGTGATGATCCGCGTAACCAGACGTTCTTGCTTGCTCTCGTGTCGCGTCGTCACTGAAATCACGATCGCAACGAGCAGCACAGCGATGATGAACCATGCGGCGGGCTTCGAAATCGGGATTCCGCCGCCCCCGCGGCGGACTGTTCCGGTGAGGGGAGTTGGAGTCGGACCGCTCGTGCTCACGCTACCTCTCCTTGTACTTGCGACGAATCTTCAAACGAGACAAATCGAAGACTCGGATTCCATTCTTCGGCCAAACGTACGCTCCAATCACTTTCGAATAGCGCCAACGGTTCACCGGATGCATCTTCTGCGATCCGCGCGGCCGAGGGCATCTGAGCCGACGCGATAGTCTCGCGGTTTCCGATGACACGCCGCGCAAAGGTAAACGGCAATCGCGACCAATCGGTTCGCACGCCGTATTCGGCTTCGAGCCGGTATTTCGTCACCTCGAATTGCAGCTCACCGACTGCCGCCAAGATCGGTTCGGTGCGGGTCCGATCGGGGGTGAAGAATACCTGAATCGCGCCCTCTTCTCGTAGCTGCTCGATTCCCTTTTGGAACGACTTGTAACTCGCCGTGTCGGGACTGCGCACGAGCGCGAAATGCTCCGGCGCGAACGACGGAATTGGATCCAGGGCAATAGGATCGCCGGTGCAGAGCGTATCGCCGATTGCGAAAATGCCGGGATTTGCGAGACCTACGACGTCGCCCGCGTAGGCTTCATCCACGACCTCGCGATCGGCAGCAAAGAGTTTCATCGCGCGCGTCAGACGCACGTCCTTTCCGCTGCGCGCATTGTGCACCATCATATCGCGTTCGAAGCGTCCGCTCGTAATGCGGACGAACGCGACGCGATCCCGATGCCGGGGATCCATGTTAGCCTGAATCTTGAAGACGAAGCCGCTGAAGCGGTCCGTCGCGGGCTCAACCGAAACGCGCTCGTGTCCGGGAAGACGTTCTCCTTGGCGCGCGACCGGCGGCGGCGCCATGTCGACGAATGCATCCAGAAACAGCTGAACGCCGAAGTTCGTCACGGCACTGCCGAAAAAGACCGGCGTCTTCGCGCCGCTTAACATCGCTCCACGATCGAATGTCTCGCCCGCACCTTCGAGTAAATCGATCTCGTCGCGGAACTGCTGGTACGTGGTTTCATCGACGAGCGCGCGCAAGCGTTCGTCACCTAGGCCACTGACCTCAACCGGCGCGCGCTTCGCACCGTGCTCCGTACGTTCGAAAAGATGGACTTGCTTGCTCGCGCGATCGTACACGCCCCGAAACGTCGGGCCCGAACCCAGCGGCCAATTGATTGCGTACGCACCGATGCCGAGAATCGACTCGAGCTCGTCGAGCAGCTCGAGCGGATCACGGCTGGGACGATCCATCTTGTTCATGAAAGTGAACAGCGGAATTCCGCGCGCGCGGCAAATCGCAAAAAGCTTACGTGTTTGCGGCTCGACGCCTTTGGCCGCATCGATCAACATCACGGCAGCGTCGGCGGCCAAGAGCGTGCGATACGTGTCCTCACCGAAATCTTGATGGCCCGGCGTGTCGAGCAGATTGATGGCGTAACCTTCGTACGGGAATTGCAACACCGTCGACGTGATCGAGATGCCGCGTTCGCGTTCGAGCGCCATCCAGTCGGAAGTGACCGCACGCGCACGACGGCGCGCCGCAACTTGTCCGGCAGTTTGAATCGCACCGCCGTAGAGCAGCAGTTTTTCCGTCAACGTCGTCTTGCCCGCGTCGGGATGCGAAATGATCGCAAACGTTCGCCGGCGCTGGACTTCGGTTTCCAAGCTCACGGTAAAAAACTATAGACGCGGAGCACTGCGCCTTTCCTGTCTTCTTCGTACAGATAGTAACGGTCGTCCCAGTGAAGGAGGCTAGCCGGCGGCGGGATGCGCAGTCGATCGCTACCACGCTGCACGAGAATTCCGTGCGCGCCGATTTCAATCGTGCAGGGTCCCGCGTGCACGGTCCCGTCGACAACGGTCGCGCTTGCGGGAATCTTCGCGCGCACGCTTGCTGTGCTGCCGTGATCCTCGGAATGTTGGCGCGCGCAATCTGGGAGCGCGGAGAGCGCCCACGGTGCATCACCGCCCAGCGACGTGGATCTCGCGGCAGCCTGATTCGACTGCGCGCGCGCAGCGCTCGGCGTTCCGGTCGCAGGCGCAGAGACACGCAGGTTCGGTGGCGACATCTTGCGCAGTGTGACCGCGAAAACAAAAGCCGCGACGAGCACGGTCGCGGCTGCGAAGAAACGCCACATCGGTGGCTGGGATGACTTCAGACCGACCCGAACTCCACGTCCATGCGTGCGCGCGCGACCTTTGCGTCCGCGGCGCCGTAGTAGACATCATAGACGCCGTCGCCTTTGGCATCGATGCCCGTCGGAAACACGACGTTGTTGACGATGCCCGTGCGCTCTTCAACCGTATCGGGTGAGAGGACCGGCTCCGGCGAGCGATACAGAATGCGATGCGGTTGATCGAGATCGTGCAACACGAGCCCAGCGCTGTAGCACAGCGTAATGCGGCCCTCGTGCTCGACAGCGTCGACGCCGTGAAAGAGCGAGAGCCAACCATGCGGCGTGCGTACCGGAGGCGTTCCGCCGCCGTTTTTGATGCGGCCCCAATGACCGTCGGGGATCAGGACTTTGACACTTTCGGTCGCGACCAGCAAATTGAGGGGATCCTTTAGCGCAGCCTCGAGCGGAATGTACGCGATGCGAATGCATTCGCGGTCTTCCGGATCCATCTCCAAAATCGTGGGAATCGCAGCGTGACCATCGATCGAGCTAATGTGCAACATCGGACGATGATAGAACGCGAGCGATTTGATGCCGGACGGCGAGATGACGGGCTCGGGGAAAAACACCGCGTCTTTGTCGTCGCCAACGGGCATCAGCTCACCGATGAACTTCATGCGCCCCAGACGCGTCCACTTGTAGCCGTCATCGGAAAGCGCCAGCGCGACTCGCGGACCTTCCGGACCGAAGGCCGTGTAAGTCATCACGTACTTGTCCAGCACCGGGACGAAGGTCACGCGCGGATCTTCACAACCCATTCCGCCCGGAACGCTGCGCACTTCGTAATCGGCTTCCGGTTCGAGCGCAAAGCCAAGCCGTTCGAATTCGACTTTGCCGTTCGTTTCGATGCCGCGCGCAAGACCGACGCGTGACATGTTACCACGCGCAACGACGCGTGCGTACATGATGAGCTCGTTGTTCCGGCCGCGCGTAAGTGCGGGATTCAGAACCCCTTCGATTTCAAGAGCGGATCCGTCCGGCTCCATAACGATCCCTAGGCGCTTGACGTCAGTGACGACGCGCGTTGCGAATTCCTCGATCAATGTTCTAAAGGCGCTCCGCTTCCGTGTGCCTCAAGCCTACAATGAACTCATGCGGGGTGACACCCGTATTTTCTAAAAACATACACAAGTTGCTCGACGTATCGAGCAGCCGCAGAGTCTGTCCGACTCTTTCCGGTTCATTTCGCGCCAGGACCGCATACTGCATCCCTATCGAGACAATATCATTGGTACCGGCGAGTCTTAACGACAAACCGTCCGAGTACCCCGATCGGACGATCGCCAGCCATGGTTTACTGACGCGTTCAGGGAGGCGATACCCTGCCGACGGGACGGAATCCGAACGGAAGATTCCCGTCACCGGGGAGTCGATCCGAACCGCGCATTCCAGCCCCTCACCGAACGCACCGAACAGCCCGATGCCGATCCGCACCAGACTCTCGGCGCAGTGCGGGCGTGCAGCCGCTGCAAGGCTTCCGGAGACGTCAATTCCGGCGATGGTGACGCCCGCGGAGGCGAATCGCTCGCGCGCTGCGTTGAAGCGCTCCATTTGCGACGGCCAGAGCTCCGGCACCGTGAGATGCGTCCACAACTCGATGTCAACCGGCAGCGCGGCTGCGGCGCGCGCAAACGGCTCGATGGCGTCCGCCAGCAAACCGCTCCAGCCCGCCGCCGGAACGATCCCAACCCGTATGCGCGCCCTTCGCCCGCGGCCGCTCGCCCAGCCCGCTACGGCGGCCAGCGATTCGAGCGACGCAACGTTCGGGATGACGCCGTCCTCGAGCAGGCCGGCCGTCTGATCGAGCGGGGCTTCAGCCAATAGGGCGACGGGCAGGCGCGTGATCCCGCGGACTTTACGCGCCTCATCGGCGTCGGCAAGAAAGAACCCGGCGACCTCGTTCTCGAGGACTCGCATTAGCCGACCCGCGCCCCAGCCGTAGCCGTTGGCTTTGACGACGGCCCATACCGGCGCGCCGGCATGTTCGCGCCAGCGGCGTGCGTTACGGCGGATAACGTCGTCGTCGAGCTCGATACGTGGACGCACTATCTCAGCGTCGTCGAAGCGATCGGGTCACCGCTGGGGGTCACGACGTCAACGACCGAGCCCGGACGATAAACGGAAATCGGGACGATCCAGAGCGTGTACGTCCGGTATTCGCGCGTCGGCTCCGGGTCAAGCGAGGCTTTTTCGAAGGCCACGATTCGCACGCGATCCTCGTTGGCGCGAATCGACTCGATGACTTGATGATAGCCGGAATCTTTGTGCGGCCCCATGAGCAGCACGACTCCGAACTCGTGTTTATACCGCAGCGGCGCCTGCAGGCCGGTTTCAGCAAGCTCTTTGGCGTCGTGAACGATCAATATCTGAGGCGGCCCGAGGACTGATGTTGCCCCCTGCGCGTACGACTTGACGCGTACCTCACGACACCCAGCCAACAAGAGCGCGACGCAGGCGAGTGCTAACAGCCGTCGCATCGGCCCGACGCTTCGGTCCCCGGTGTAGGATACCCCGGCTGCCCCCCGAGAACTCACGTAATCCTTAGAAGAGCCGAGGTTCTCCCGGATGCTTGTATCGCTCATTCTCGCGGTTGCAATTGCCGCTGCTGCAGCGCCAGCGCCGTCGCCTGATGTGACACCCGATCCGAGCGCCTCGACCGAAGGGCTTCGCGAGATCGGTCATGTCTATGCGACTGGAGCCTGCACGATGATCGCAACGCGCGCAAATAGCGCGATCAGCAGCGCGCTTCGGAACGATCAAACCGTATTGGTCATCGTTCAAGCGTTACGATCCGTTGATCTCGATTCGAGCAACCACATCACGAAGATCCAAGGCTTGCGCGAGCTCGAGCAATACGCGACCGATTTGCGGATGTCCGCGGAACACGCCAAGAAACAAATCATCGAGCTGCGCGCCCTGGCCAGAGACTCGACCGACCCCGTGCGCAAAGAAGAGCTCAAGTCGTTTGCCGATGCACTCGGTGGCGCAATCGAACGGCAGCGGCACATCGGTGGTGAGATGCAGGGCATGCTGGCGCGGATTGCCGGCCGCGACTCGACTGCCGACATGTACCGAACCGTCGAGCATCGTCAGGATCAGTCGCCTCCGTTTAGTTTCGCCGATGCTGATTTTCAACGGCCGGTCTACAATAAAATGGCAACTGACGAAGCCAAGTGGCTCGAAACGCGCGTTCCCCTGATCAGCGGGGACGAATCCAAGGCAGCTGATCACGTCGTCGGCGCCGTCAACGGCTGCTAGACGAGCCTCCGCGAGGAGTCGTTGCCTTTCTCGTTGCTAGAAGACTAGCATTAGCCTGATGTTTCGCGCCCTCTCGCTCGCATCTGCTACGGCCGCATTCCTTGCGGCCGTGATTGGCAGTTGGGTGCGCATTAACGGCGCTGGTCTGACTTGCCCGGATTGGCCGCTTTGCCGAGGCGCGGTCATCCCGGTTTTGAGCGGTGGCGTCGTCCTGGAATGGACGCACCGCTTGATTGCCCTCATTCTTTCCGTACTTGTCGTCGCAACGCTCATCGCAGCATGGCGCGAACGCAATCGAATTGCGTTCGTCCGCACGATTGCGACCTTGACGACCGCGATTTTCTTCGTACAAGTGATCTTGGGTGCGCTCACAGTCCGCCTGGCAAATAATCCGCCCTCGGTTGCGATTCACTGGGCGACGGGTATGGCGCTTCTGGCGTTTCTCGTCGTGCTTGCAATTCTTTCAATCGTCGAGCCGCAAATCGGAATCGCGCGCACTCAAAAGGCCGACGGTTTGACCTGGACACTCGGTGCTCTCGTTCTGTTCGGCTATTGCACGATGGATGCCGGATCGATGTTGGCGACGTTGCACGGACCGCTTGCGATGACGATTCACCGAGCGATCGCGGGAACGACGTTTATCCTTGGCACGCTTGTGACGGCGTGGGCGTCCATTGCTGCGCCGGCACGAACGCGCAACATCGTCTTCGGCGCCTTTGCGCTGTTGATCGTGCAAATCATGCTCGGGCTTGCAAACGTCGCCTTTGGACTTCCGACGCTTTTGCGTGAAGCGCACGCCATCAATGCGACCGCCTTCTTCGTCGTGAGTGTTTGCGCGGTTGCCTCACGCGTTTTAGACGTGGCGCCGGTCCGCGCGAAGGTTGCAGCGGTCCGCGCACCGCTCGAAACCGCATGAACACGCTCTCTCGCGTCGACGGCAGCGCGGTCGCAGCAAAACAATACGCCGCCGGTTGGCGCGGCGTGCTTCTCGATTACTACGAGCTCGGCAAGCCGCGTATCGTCTATCTGCTGTTGGTCACGACGGCCGCGGCCATGCTGATGGCGGCGCATGGCATGCCGTCGCCGGAATTACTGTTCTGGACGCTGATGGGCGGCGCGCTTTCGGCAGCCTCGGCCGGCGCTTTCAACTGCGTCATCGATCGCGACATCGATCGCGTCATGCGGCGAACGATGTTGCGGCCGGTCGTAACCGGCCGCATCTCGGTGCGCAATGCGCTCGTTGCTGCGACGCTCGCGGGAATCACCGGGATTGGAATTCTCTTCGTATTCGCCGGTTGGCTCGCCGCCGCGCTCTCGCTCGCCGGTAATCTCTATTACGTTCTGGTTTACACCGTGTGGCTCAAGCGCCGTACGCCGCAGAACATCGTGATCGGCGGCGCTGCCGGCGCCGTTCCGCCGCTCGTCGGCTGGGCTGCGGTAACGCATCAAATCGGACTCCCGGCGCTGGGTTTGTTCGCGATCATCTTCTTGTGGACGCCGCCGCATTTTTGGGCGCTTTCGTTGATTACGAACGCCGACTACGATCGCGCGGGCGTACCGATGTTCGCAAACGTTTACGGCGTCACGCGAACGAAGCGCGAGATCATGCTCTATACGCTCGTCCTGGTCGCGGTGTCACTCACGCTCGTCGATCTGCACGTAATGGGCGCGATCTACGGCATTTGCGCGACGATCCTGGGTGCCATCTTCGTGTACGATGCGATCAAGCTCACGCAGGACGAAACTCGACGGTGGGCACGTAGTCTGTTCAAATTCTCGTTGCTTTACTTGGCGCTGATCTGCGCAGCCATGGTGATCGATCGAATCCTCGCATAGACCGCTCCTGCTAACGCTCGGGCTCGGCGTCTTCGCAGGCGCGCTCGATCTCGGCGTACTCTCGCCGGCGCTCCCGGCACTCGGCGCGACGTTCGGCATCGGCGCACGCCAGCTCGCATGGGTCTTCACGCTTTACCTGCTCGCAAACGTCGTCGCCATCCCGATCATGACGCAGCTCGCGGATCGCTATGGACGGCGTTCGATCTACATATTGTGCGTCTCGATTTTCGGCGCCGGCAGCATTCTTGCGATCGTCGCTCCCAGCTTCGATGTCTTTTTGATTGCGCGCGCGATTCAAGCCGCGGGCGCGGGCGGGATCTTTCCCGTTGCGACGGCTGCGATCGCCGATCGCATCGCGCCCGAGCGCCGTGGCGCTGCGCTCGGCCTCGTCGCGGCGACGTGGGGACTTGCGGCAATCATCGGACCACTCGTCGGTGGAACGATCTCGCACTTTTTTTCCTGGCACTGGATCTTTGTAGCCAACATCCCGCTTGCGCTTATCGTGATCGTGCTCGCGCAGCGTTACGTTCCCGCCATTGCACCGGCGGTACGCGGTCCGCTCGATGCAACCGGCATCGTGCTCCTGGGCGTGGGTTTGCTCGCGACGATGACCGGACTCTTGCAGCTTGACGCAAGGGTTGCAACGGCAAATGCACCCGCCGCGTTTTCGATCGCGCTTGCCGTCGTTTGCTTTCTCGCGCTGGTTCCGGTCGAACGCCGCGCCGCACAACCGGTGATCGCACCCTCGCTTCTCCGCAACCGGCAAATCATGATCACCTACGGTCTCGAAATCTTGATCGGCGCGCTCGAAGGCGGCTTGTTCTTCATCCCGGCCGCGCTCGTGGCCGCGCAAGGCATCTCGCTCGTCATGGCCGGCGCCATCGCCGCCATCGGTGCCTTCATGTTCGTACTCGTGATTCCAAGTGCTGGGCGCGCGCTCGATGCAATCGGGAGCCGTGCAGTTCTCGCGCTCGGAACGTTGGTCACGAGCGCCGGCCTTTTGCTGTTCGCGTTCTCGATGCAGAGTTTGCTCGGCGCGATTTTGTCGATGGTGGTTGCCGGAATCGGTTTCGGCGCGCTGCTCGGCGCACCGACGCGCTACATCGTGACGCGCGAAGTCGACGACACACAGCGCGCGACAGCTGTCGGGCTGCTTTCGATATTCCTGATCATCGGACAGATCGTCGGCGCCGGACTTGCAGGCGGGATCGCAGGAAGCCATCCGGGCCCGGCGGGTTACGTCGACCTCTACGTAACGCTCGCGATGGTTGCAATCGTGACGCTGACGCTGACATTTCTCTTGAAATCGCGTGCAGCGGAAGCTCGCGGAAGCGGACTTACTTCGTCGGCTGCACCGTCGTAATATACGGCGTCTTCGGTTCGACTTGCGCCGGCACGTCCTGTAGCGTCGGCGGACCCGCGCTGCCTAAGCTACGCACGAAACGATAGATTGCGCGCTGGTCGTTGAGCGAGAGCACGCGCAGATCGTGCCAGATCATCGGTGCCGGACCTTCGCGCGTACGAACCATCGCAAGCCACTCGTCTTCGGTGATTTGAGTGAAGCGTTGTCGTACGTTGGCCGGATAGATCGTTCCCCACGGTCCGCGAAAACCGACGTTCGATCCGATCAACCATTTTGAAACCGGCACCTTACCAAACGTCTCCCGCCACCCCGGCGTGTGGCAATCGTTGCAGGCGCCGAACCTGACGAGGTACTTACCGCGCTCGATCATCGGCGTGCTTGAGCTCGAGGCCGCGTTCGCAACCGCGCCGGCGACGCATACCAAAAGCAAACCCAAGAGCAGAGTATAACGAACCATCTCAACTCCGTTTCACGAGCACCGGAATTGGCGATTCACGCAGCACCGCCTCCGCACAGCTGCCGACGAAGAAGCGCGCGACGCCGTGACGGCCGTGTGTGCCCATGACGATCAGGTCGCAGTTGCTGCGCACTGCGGTATCGAGAATGACGCGAGCGGGCGGGCCGTCGCGAACGATGGCCTCGACCGCGAGGCCGGCCGAGCGGACGCGAGCGCTCGTCGCCTCGACGAGCTCCTTCGCAGCTGCCTGGAGCTCGTCGAGCTCGATCTCGATCACGCTGGTCGCGCCGGCGTCATCGGCGCTGGTCGCAATCGTGGTCGGATCTAGTGCGTGCACTAGGGTGACCGCGGATTTCAATGCTTTCGCGAGATCGATCGCCGTGTCAAGCGCGGCCGCGGCCTGCGACGACTCGTCGATCGCGACGAGAATGTTACCGAACATGGCCTTCAGTACTACGGGATGCGAATCCGGTCCCGCCGAAGACGGCTGCATGAAACGAGCTGCTGCTCTCCTGTGCGCATTATTCGCGATGACGCTATTCGCAACGAGCGCTGCTCGTGCCACGGCGGTCGTGCGCGTACAGCAGAACGACGGTTCGACGCAAGTCTACCGCGACGTTCACGCGACGCTGTCCGGGACGACCCTATGGCTGCGCAGCCCGGATCGAAAAGACCGTTTGCAGATCGTGAGTGCGGCGTGTTCGTTTCCGCACGAATTGCAACGATGTCTGCCCTTCCAAGTATTTCTGCACAAGCCCGACCGCACGCATCAAATCGCGATTACGCACGGCGTCTTCTACGTCAATTTGACCGCGCAACCGCACCATCTCTTGCATTCGAGTGAGGTCGTCGCGCCGCACTCCGTCATTGTCTTCTTACATACGTCGCGCGGAACGTATTTCAGCGCAACCGGACATTTGGACGCGGTCAAGTGAAACGCATAGTCGCCGTACTTCTGCTTGCCGCACTTCCGAGCATCGCATACGCGCAGCGTGACCGCGGTGGCGGAGGCGCACGCGCACCGCAGCCGGTTTCACGCCCTGCGCCCGTCAGCCGCCCGCAACCGCAACCACAAGCGCGCGTTGCTCCGCCCGCGAATACCGGCGGGTTCAACTTCAATCGCGACATCGCACCACAGCGCCCGGTACGACAGCCGCAGCCGCAAGTTCGACAACCGCAGCCCCAAGCTCGACCGCAACCACAGATGCGGCCGCAGCCGGTGGCGCGTCCGGTTCGCGTACCGCAACCGGTTGCGCGCGGCTTTCATGGGGCGTCCGTTCGCAATCCGCATGCTAACGGCGGAGCGTGGTATTGGAATCGTGGCGTCGCATGGACACCGGCTCCGATTTATTGGGGCGGTGGATTCTGGGGCCCGTGGGCGTTCGCGGATACGACGGCGATTTTGTTTGGGACGCTCGTCGATGCGAACAACGACGTCTATCAATCGTATCAAGTCGAGCCCGACAGCGCGGGTGCCCAGCTGCTTGCCGATTACGGCTTGCAGCAAACGCCGTGCGGACCACCCGATCTCGTCGTCATTTGGGGCCCCGACAACAGCGTGATCTGCGCGTTCCCGAATTCAATGGTTGCTCCGGGGAACTACCAACTCGACCCCTCGACGCTAACGCTCGTCTCACAATAGCCAAGGGGCTTCCGAGCAGCCTTTAAGCATTGGTTGCTATTCTGCGCGCATGAAGCAATTTTTCGGGCTTGTCGCTTTGTGCGGGCTCCTTTTACCATCGGCCGTCCTGGCGCAAAACGCACCGCCGCCGATGCCACCTCAGGGCCCTGATATCGCCGGAAGGCGACAGGGCTTCGAGCAAATGGAGAAGATCCACCGTGCAGAGCGAGCGCAAGTGCTCGCAACGCTGTCGCCGGCGCACCGCGAGCTGCTCGCAAGCCTTGTCGGCAACATGGCAATTGCAGCGAACCCCGATCATAAAGCTGCAGCCGCACGCCTCGATGCTGCGCTCAGCCCAAGTGAAAAGAGTGCGGTGCTTGCAGCGCACACGTCGGCGATGACGCAAATGCACGACGCGATGTCAGCGATGATGAAGCAACACCAAAGCGCGCAAGGTGCACAAGGCGGGAAACGGCCCGCCTGGGGGAACCGCCACCGTCACAAGCCTAGCGCCGGCGAAATCGTCCTGATGGTCGCGACTGGTCATGGCGGAGAACATGGTGGAATGCCGTTTCCGCCAGGGCCGCCAGGAATGATGCGCTACCACAACGGTCCAGGGATGCAAGGTCCTCCAGCTCCGGGACAGCCACCCGCACCCGCGCCCGCTAGCAGCTAAACACCACCCCAGCTCCGCGGGACCACCACTTTCCGCGTCTAAGGCAACGCAGTGGACGTCGTAATCGTCGACCGGCTGCAGTTCGCCTTTACGGTGATGTTCCATTATCTTTTCCCGATCGGAACGCTCGGGCTCGGGCCGTTCATCGCGTGGTACGTCTATCGCGCGAGCCGAGGCGATGCGCAAGCCGATTCGATCGCCCGCTTTCTCACGAAGATTTTCACCTTCAATTTTGCAGCCGGCGTCGTCACCGGCATTCCGATGGAATTTCAATTCGGAACGAACTGGGCGACGTTTTCTGCGAAGAGCGGTTCCGTCGTCGGGCAGCCGCTCGCAATGGAAGGCATGTACGCGTTCTTCCTGGAGTCGGTCTTCCTCGGGATTCTGCTCTACGGTAAGCAGCGCGTCTCGTCGCGTTGGTACGTCGCTTCCGCATTCTGCGTCTGGATCGGCTCGTGGATCTCGGGCTATTTCATCGTTGCAGCCAATGCCTGGATGCAACACCCGGTCGGATACCACGCCACACCTGAGGGCACGATCGTACTCGATGATATCGCAGCCGTTCTTCTATCGCCGTTTGCGTTTTGGCAGTTCACGCACGTCATCGTCAGCGCGGCTGTCGCGGGCGGCTTCATTCTGGCCGGCATCGGTTCGTATTACGTGCTGGCGCGACGGGACGAACCGATTGGGCGGCGCTTCGTGCGCGCGGGAGCGATCGTCGCCTTCGTCGCCTCGTGTCTCGTGATTTTTCCGACCGGCGACCGCAACGGGCACGACGTGACGGTCTATCAACCGGTCAAGCTCGCCGCGATGGAAGGGCTGTTCGAAACGACGCGCGGCGCGCCGCTCGCGATCATCGGCATGCCGGACGTCGCACACAAGACGCTGATCGACCCGATCTTCGTCCCGCGCTTCCTTAGCTTCTTGGCGTACGGCAACTTCGATGCAAACGTCGACGGCCTTACGAACTACGCGACAGTTTTGTGGCCACCCGTCGAGCTGACGTACTACGCATATCACGTCATGGTCGGGCTCGGTACGATTTTCTTAGCCGCAAGCGGACTTGCCGTCTTGCTTCTCTTGCTCAAGCGGCTCTATACGACGCGCGCGATACTCTGGATCCTCATGCTGCTGATGCCCTTTCCGTATATCGCAATCGAATCGGGCTGGATAACCAGCGAAGTAGGACGTCAACCCTGGATCATTTACGGCGTCATGCGCACGAGTGAAGGCGTTTCCGCGAACGTCGGCTCGGGCGAAGTGCTCTTCACGCTGATCGGTTTTCTCGGGATGTATTTCGTGCTGGGCGTGACCTACTTATACTTGGTGTTGCGCGAGATCGGGCTCGGTCCCGCGCATGAGTGATCTTGCCTTCGCCATCCTCGCCTTCATGATCGCGGTGTACGTGCTGCTCGATGGCTACGATCTTGGTGTCGGCGCGCTGGCGCCGTTCGTTTCCCGAAATGAAGAGGATCGCGCCGCCGCCATGCATGCGATCGGCCCATACTGGAACGGCAACGAAGTCTGGCTGATCGCAGCGGGCGCTGTTTCGTTCGCGCTCTTTCCCCTGGCGTACGCATCCGCATTCTCCGGATTCTATTTGCCGTTCATGATCGTGCTGTGGCTCTTGATGTTCCGTGGAATCGCGATGGAAGTCCGCGAGCATTTCCCAAGTGAGCTGTGGCATGCGTTCTGGGACACCGCGTTCAGCGCAGCGAGTGCGCTGCTGATTTTGCTTTTCGGTCTTACGATCGGAAATCTCGTTCGCGGCCTCCCACTGCACGCGAGCGGATTTTTCATGGGAACCTTCGCCTTCTTGCTCAATCCCTACGCAATCGCCGTCGGTTTGTTCGCGGTCGCCGCGCTTGCGCAACACGGCGCGACGTTCCTGTGGATGGTCGCGGGCGGGGAGATTGGTGTACGCAGCCGCGATACGATCGCGCGCCTCTGGTGGATCGTTCTCGCACTTTACATCGTCATCACGATCCTCACGCTCGCAATCCGGCCCGTTGTCTTTTCGCGCCCATGGCTCGCGATAATTGCGCTAATCTCGCTGGCAGCATTCATTCTCTTGCGGATTCGGCTCTCGAGCGAATCGCAAAAGACTCCGTTCGTTTGTTCGACCGTATTCATCGCGGGTCTGCTCGTCGCGGCGGCCGCGACGATCTACCCATATCTCTTGCCTGACTTCGCAGGCCCGGGCGGCCTCACGATCTACGCTGCGAGCGCGTCACCCCAGGCAATGGTTTGGGGAATCTCGGCCACGCTGGTCGGACTCATCCTCGTGAGCACGTACACGTTCTTCGTCGTCAGGCGCCTGAGCGCTTAGGTGCTGCCGCGCGCAATCGTACGCGCAACGCGGAACACGATCCAACCGCCCGCCCCCACGATTATAAGCACGACGCCCAAGTCGAGGAGTCCCGAAAAACCGGCGACCGAATTGCCGCAAACCGCAACGGCCGCTTCGCTGAGCGCGAGGTCAAGACGCGCGATCGGATTACTCGGACGATTTTGGGCGTGCGCGATCACCGATACGATCTCGTCGGGCGACCATGAGCTCTCCGCGATCATCTCGATGATCCTGCCCTGGGGATCGGCGATGACCGTATTTTCGTTGTGAATGAAGCCGTAGGTCGGATCTTGGAACGCATTGACGCCAAGCGCTGCGGAAAAATCCATCACGGCGTTCGGATCGCCGGTCAGAAGCTCGACGCGGTTGAAGTGAAATGTCTTGGCGTACGCAGCGAAAACATCAGGACGATCGTATTCCGGGTCGATCGTGACCTCCGCCAGACGGCTCTCGTCGCCGAGTCGCGTTTGCAGCTGCCCGAATTTCGCGGATGTGAGCGGACACTCGCGGGCATCCCTGCAGCGCGTGTAAATGAACGCGAGCACGACGTACTTACCGCGCCAATCCGCAAACCTGAACGGTTTACCGGTTTGATCGATAAACGGCGTCGACGGGAGCTGGTCGCCGAGCTTGAGGTGCAGGGCGGTGCGGAACGGCGAGAGCGTCGGAAGCACTTGAGGATGCGCGTTTTCGGCCGCTTGCGCCGGTGCAAGCGCGAGAAGCATCACGCAGAACACGGCGAATAGAGCCGCCTTGCGTATTAACCGGTACATGACTGCAGCCGAGCGCAGAGCGCTCCTAATCCGTCGTCCATGGACACCGGATGAACGAAATATCGTCGTCCAGGGTTTCTGGGGCCGCGCCGCAATCGCGATCGAGCCGGCCCTGGGATCGTTGGTTTTTCTCGTGCTTATGGTTGGCATGCTGATTCGCGGGCTGCGCTCGCCAGATGATATGGTTTGGTCGATTTGCATCGCGGCGATTTTTTCGTTCGGCTTTCTCGGTTTCGTTGCATATGGTTTCGGTCTGATGATCGGACCGCTGCGTGCGCTGCTCTCCACGTCACAACCGATCTTCATCGTCGATGGTTATCTGCGCTCCCGTCCACCCGATGCCCGCTCTGAAGAGGACTCGGCCGGTTACGTTGCCGTGCTGACTGCGGAAGAGGACGTCGCGTTCGAATGGCCTTCACACGGCAAGACGGTGCTCGAAGCGTCCGTGCATCCGGTGCACGTCGAGTTCAGCGAATACGGCGGCATCCACAAGATCGACGGAAGATCGACGGGCGTCTTACCTTCCGGTATGACGACGCTCAGCATCGGCCTTAGCTCGCCGCGGATTCGAAAGCTCGAAGACTAAGCTATTTCGCTGAGTCGAGCGGAACTCGAACGCTGTCATTTGCGGGCCAAACGTGATTGCCGCCGCTATTCGCAACGACCATACCGCCCATGATGAAGATAACAATGAGTCCCACCCATCCGCAGACACGTACGAAGACGGGAAAACCGGACGAGACGGGGAGTTGTACGGACTTACCGTGATCGTGCATCTCAGTAACCCTTCGTTTGCCAACCGATGACTCCGGTTGACGACAGGATGACGATGACGCAGCCGAATGCCATGAGCCCCAGCAACAGCTTGGAGACTTGAATGTCGAGGCCCGGCGTTTTCCAATCGTTGCGGACTTGATAAACGGCAACGATGCCGACCACGATCGCGCCAATGATCGCGATCGTACGCAGGATATGCGCGAACGTCTGCTCTGTCATTTTGAAGGCGCTCCGCCCCAGGCTTCGCGCCCCCCCTGCTTCGCATGGGGCCCCCAAACCGCCGAGCCCAGGATCATAACGATAGTGTGTTTATTCCCCGCGGGGGCTCGTAACGACATTCTCATTTCTTTCACCATACATAGAACAGGAAGAACAAGAACACCCAAATGACGTCGACGAAGTGCCAGTACAGCGTCCCCGCGACCAAGCCGAAATACTGCTTCTTGTTGTAGACGCCGCCAAGCGTCTGATTCAAAAGCACCGTCAGAAAAATAATCCCACAGAAGACGTGGAAGCCGTGCATCCCCGTCAACGTGAAGAACGCCGCACCGAACGTCGAGCCGTTCCATGTCGCATTTATGTGCGTGTATTCCCAACCCTGACCGCACAAGAAAAGCGCGCCCAGGATGATCGTTGCGACCATCCATCGGCGGAACTTCACTTCCGTCCCGTGCTTCCAGTTCTCCATCGCGAAGTGCATCGTTGCGCCGGAACCGAACAGGACGATCGAGTTGACGGCGGCGAGATTCGCATCCGGCAGACCGACGCCCGTCGGCGGCCAGACCGGCGCCGCGTCACGCATATAGATGTACGCGAAGATGAACGACGAGAACAAGACGCAGTCGCTGATCAGGAACAGGACGAACCCGAGCAGCCGTATATCTGCGACTTCGCGGTACAGCGCTAGCGCGTGATCGTCGTGATGGCCTTCGTGACCGATCGATGCTGCCGCCATGAACCTAATGTCCCGCCGGCATCGGCGCTTTGTAACCGGAGACGACGGTCTCAGGCGGCTCCAAACCGACATAGGGCAGCGGCTGATCGAACTCGTACGGCGCGTGCAGCACGCCCGGCACCTTGACGAAGTTGTAATACGGCGGCGGCGAGCTCGTCATCCACTCGAGCGTGCGTGCGCCCCACGGATTCGGCCCGGCCTTCTTGCCGTGCTTGATGCTCCAGATGACGTTGATGAAGAATATCGCCATGCCGATTACCAGGAAGAAAGAACCGATCGACGCGACGCGGTTCCAATCGGTGAACTGTGGATCGTAGACCGGTACGCGACGTGGCATTCCCAAGAGTCCGATCCAGTGCATCGGCAAGAACGTCACGTTGAACGCGATGAACGTGACCCAGAAGTGGATGTGACCCCAAGACTCGTTCAGCATGCGTCCCGACATCTTAGGGAACCAATAGTACGCGCCCGCGAGCAAACCGAGAACCGATCCGCCGAAGAGCACGTAGTGAATGTGCGCGACGACGAAGTACGTTCCGTGCTCTTGGTAGTCGGCGGGAACCGCAGCTAAGAAGATGCCCGTGATGCCGCCGAACGTGAACGTCGCGATGAATCCGATTGCGAAGAGCATCGCGGACGAATACCGGATGTTGCCGCCCCACAGGGTCGCGACCCAAGAAAATATCTTGACGCCGGTCGGCACTGCGATGATGAAGGTCAGGATCATGAACGGCAACACCAGCCACGGCGTCATTCCGCTCGTGAACATGTGATGCGCCCACACCATGAATCCGAGCAGCGCGATCGCAATCGAGCTGAACGCGATCATCTTGTAGCCGAAGATCGGCTTGCGCGCAAACGTCGGCAACACTTCGGAGATGACGCCGAAGGCCGGCAAGATCATGATGTACACGGCCGGATGCGAATAGAACCAGAACATGTGCTGCCACATGACCGGGCTTCCGCCGTGTGACGGATCGTAGAACGGAATTCCGAAGGTGCGCTCGAGGAAGAGCGCCAGCAGCGCGGCTGCAAGCGCGGTCGTCGCAACCATGTTCAAAACGGCGGTTGCAAGCTGCGCCCACACGAAAAGCGGCATGCGCGTGAACGTCATTCCCGGCGCGCGCATCTTCAGCATCGTCACCAAGAAATTGATGCCGGTCAGGGTCGACGATATTCCGATCAAGAAAATCGCTATACACCACATCGACGTGCCGGGTGGTCCCTGCAGCGAAACCGGCGGATATTCCGTCCAACCCGCATCTGGCGCGCCGACCAAGAAGGAGCTGAACAAGATCAAGCCCGCAGGCGGGAACAACCAGAAGCTTGCCGCGTTGAGCCACGGAAACGCAACGTCGCGCGCTCCGATCATCAGCGGCATCACGAAATTACCGAAGCCGCCGGTGGCCAGTGGAATAATCACGAGCCACACCATCGACGAGCCGTGCACCGAGTACAGTTCGTTGAAGTGTTCCGGCGACAAGAAGCGTCCGTCGGAATTCATCAACTGCACGCGGATCAGCTCGGCTAACAGTCCCGAGATGATGAAGAACAGCGAACCGACGATCATGTATTGCAGCCCGATGATCTTGTGATCGAGCGTGAAGATGTATCGGTTGATGAAATTCTTCGGAGCGTGATGAACGTGCTCCGCAAGCGCGCTATGTTGTGGGGCCGCAACTGCCATGCTTATTGTCCCTTTGAGACGCCCTCGAGATAGACGACAAGGTTCGCAATGTCGTCATTCGAGAGCCCGTTGGTCTTGGCGTTGGGCATTGTGCCCATGTCACCGGTGAAGCCGCTATTGATGATGCCGGCGGCATCTTCAGGCGTAGCCGCAGCACCGTCGACGAGTTTGGGATGATCCGGATCGGCAAATACTTTTCCGAGACCCGGACCGACAAGTTTTTGCGAGAAGGCGCCGAGCGAGTGGCAGGCGCTGCACTTTTGCGCAAAGAGCGTCTGACCGGCTGACGCGTTGCCGTTTGCAAGATTCACGCCGGGCGGTAATCCGCCGGGGCCTTTGGGCGCATGCGCTTGCAGATATTTCTCTTTGTCGAGAAATGCCGTGAACGTCGCTTTGGGCTCGATGATGAGCTTGCCGACCATGTAGCCGTGCCGCGCGCCGCAATATTCGCTGCAGATGATGCGGTAGGTTCCAACTTCGGTCGGCGTGATATGAATCGTCGTGACGAGTCCGGGGACGGCGTCCTGCTTGAGCCGTACTTCCGGCGTCCAGAATCCGTGAATGACGTCACGCGAGCTGATGTGGATCGTGGTCGGAACGCCGACCGGCAAATGCAGCTCATCGGGAACCGGATTGGGAAGTCCCTGATAACGGAACTCCCATCCGAACTGATAGCCGATCGCTTCGACCGCGAGCTGACCGCCTTGCGCATAAAAGATGCCGGTCCAGTCTTTGACGCTGATCCAGCCGATCGCGATGACGAGCAGCGTTGGGAGAATCGTCCACCACAGCTCGAGCTGAAAACTACCGTGGATTTGAATGCCGAGCGTATCTTCGGGATCGCTCTTCTTCTTGCGCCAGACGATCGCGAAATAGACGAGATACCCGATCGTATAAACGAAGACGATGACGCCGAAGAACGTCAGAAACTTGAAGAGCTCGTCGGTTTGATCCGCGGGCGTCGCAGCCTCGCGCAGGAAGTTCGTTATCGGTGTAACGACGACGTAGTAGTCGCAGACAACCGTGATAACGGTGAGCAGGATAGTGACCGGCCAGAATCCGGGGCCGAGGCCCTGCTTAGGACGAGCTTGCTGCGCCATTTCCCTCCGTTATTGTGCCGATTTCCTGACGCATCCTCGTGGACTTAGGTATCATGGGAGCGAGGAGCCGTGTCAGCATAGCGGCGGACGAGAACATCGAGGTTGGTAAGTGCCGTGCCAACCACGACAGCGCTCGCTCCATGAGCAAACGCACTGGCGGCTTGCGCGGGGGAGGCGACACCTCCTTCGCAGACCGTGAACGCGCCGAGGGTCGAGATAGCCGCAACGAGGTCAAGCGCCGGGAGCGCCGCTCCGCGGGTATCGTCCGTATAGCCGCACAGCGTCGTGGCGAGTACGTCCGCGGCGCCGGCGAGCGAAGCGCGCGCGTCATCAATGCGCGCACAATCGGCGAACACGATCCCGTTGCGCGCATGAATTGCCGCAATCGCATCGGCGACGGTGCTACCGTCGCTGCGCGGACGGCTTGTCGCGTCGACGGCGACGATGTTTGCGCCCGAGCTCAAGACTTTTTCCACATCAGACAACGTCGCCGTAATATATGGAGCAAAACCGTCGAAGGCGTGCTTGATCAAACCAACGATCGGAGTCTGAGGAAGGCGGGCACGCACCGCTTTGATGCGCTGTACGCCCTCGATGCGCACGGCGACTGCGCCGTTCCCAGCCGCGCTCGCTGCCATCGCTGCAACGATCGCCGGGTCATCGAGCGCAGAGCCGCTCGGCGGCTGGATCGAAACGATCAGCCCGCGCAAAAAATCGAGTTTCAGACGCCGGCTCCTTCCTTATATGCAAGGAGCAATGCGCCGCCGGCCGGATCGGTATACGCTCCGACGATCCGGGCCGCCGGCAGTGCGAGTACGATCTGCTCGGTGGTGAGTGCGCGGAACCAATCGGAGTTGAACGTGCCGCCGCAAAGCGCCACGTCGATCCCGCCGGCGACGCCCAGGCGTCCCGCGCAGGTGACGGCCAGTTCGGCCAATGCGCGCGCGGCCCTCACCGCGACGTCGCCAGCGTCGGGTTCGCCCTCTTTTGCCGATCCGAGCACGAGGCCGGCAAACGATGCGAGCGACTTGCGATCGATGCTGCCCAAGTAAAATGCCCGCGCGATCGCGCGCAAGCTCGGCAGCTCAAAGTGCCGGCGCGCGTCATCTCCGAGCTCGCTGCTGCGTCCGGCGTCCTGAGAACGCATCGCGCTTGCGAGAGCGTCGCGTGCGATTGCAAATCCGCTCCCCTCGTCGCCGAACAGAAATCCCCACCCGCCAACCATGACATCTTCGCCCTTCGAATCGCGCGCGAACGCGACCGAACCGGTTCCGGCGATGACGACGATGCCGTCGCCCAAATCGAACGCGCCCGCATGTGCGATGCGGCCATCGTGCACGTAGGTGACGCGGCGTGCATTCAGCTTCGGCTTGAGGCCGTGAATCGTTCCTTCGTATCCGCTGATGCCGGCGACAACTGCTTCGAATCTCGAATCGGGTTCGACCTTTGCGTCCCGCAACGCCGCAGCGACGGCTCCTTCCAAGGCGCGTGCGAAACGCGGTGAATCCGCCGCTTGACCGATGTGATCGCACGGTCCGGCCACACCGCGGCCGAGGATCTGTTTGTTTTCGTCGGCGACGAGCGCGACCGTCGAGCTTTGCCCGCCGTCGACTCCGGCAAAGAGCTTCACGAACGCCGCAAGTCAACGCCTGAGGCGATAAGCTGGTCGCGCAACATCTTCGTGTCGACGTGCCGGAACGGCACGTGGCTTTTCACGGAAATTGCCGCCGCCGTCCCAGCGCCTTGTCCGAGCGTCATGACTGTCGGTGTCAAACGCGTCGTCGCGTGCGCTTCATGTGAGGTCGAGATGCAACGTCCAGCAACGATCAAATCGTCGACGTCGAGCGGGACGAGACACCGGTAAGGAATCTCGTACGCCTTGCCTTTGGGCAACCGGACCGTGGTCGTCCCCGAGCCTTTGGGATTGTGGATGTCGATCGGGTACGCACTGCGCGCAATCGCATCCGGAAATTGCCGTGCTTCGAGAACATCGTTTGCAGTCAGCGTGTACTCACCGACGATGCGACGCGACTCGCGGATCCCGATCTGCGTTGCGGTTGCGGCCAGCCGAGCATTCTTGAAACCCGGCACGCGCGCGCGAAAGAAACGCAACAGCTCCATAACTTGCGCGCGCGATTCGATCTCGGCCCGCGTTAGATCGTCCGGATCGAGCGGATCGATGTCGACGACGCGTGACATGTTGACCGTCAATTCATCCGGATACGGAGTTGCAAACAGCGAGACCAGCTCGCGCTTGACGGTTACCTCGCCGCTTTCTATGGCGTCTTGCCAAATTCGATAGAGTCCCGCGATCGCCGTCATGCGTTCCGGCGTGCGTTCGTGCGTTTTGAGCGACGTGCGCATCTCTTCGGGATGACGGCGCACGTACATGGAGAGCTCCTCCATGTCAACGTGACTCAAGCGAAACATCATTGTCGCGGGTTGAACGTTACCGCGCAGCGCAGTTTCCTGCATTCGTACGCCGGCCGAAGCAGCAACGAATGCATCCGCCGTCGCATCGATCGTACGACCGGCTAAAATCTCGCGTACCCCTCCGACTGTTGCAAATCGCGCGCCCCGAACACGGCCGTGTTCGTCGCGCACGGCTTCGAGAAAGTAAACGTGCAGCAACAACCGGACGCCGGCTTCGCGCATCATCTCAAAGAGCAACGCCTTGTGCACTTCGGGATCGAACGGCGTGATCGAATCGACGTAGTCGCTCGAATCGGGAATGTGCCCGGGCGACGCACCGAGCGCGACCAGACGCTCGACGATCTCTTGCGCGATGCCGCCGACAATCCGATCGGGTCCGGAATGGAATGTCATCCACGGCCCGACCATCGAGGCGGTCGCCGTGCCGCCCAGAAAACCGTACCGCTCGGCCAAGAGTACGCGGCTGCCGCTACGCGCCGCTGCCAGCGCCGCGGCGCAGCCCGCATTACCGCCGCCCACGACGAGGACGTCGCATTGTTCCATCGGCGGGCTCACTTCGTTGCCTCGAAGGCTTCTCGCCTTGTCCTAGCCTAAGTCTCGTAGCCTAAGGGAGGCGGCATGCAAACCATACTTGTCGTCGATGACGCACGCATCAACGTCGAAGTCTACGAGCGCATTCTTGCGAAAGTCGAAGACTCGAAGATCGTGGGATTTACGTCATCGAAGCTCGCAATGACCTGGCTTCTCGACAATAAGCCGGATCTCGTCATCACCGACTTCCGGATGCCCGAGTTGGACGGTTTGCAGCTTATCGAGCAATTTCGCTCGCAGCCGACGAGCAAGGGCGTGCCGATCGTCATGATCACGTCGTCCAAGGAAAAAGAGATTCGGCACAAGGCCCTCGAGCTCGGCGTTGACGATTTCTTGGAAAAGCCCGCAGATCCAGTCGCCTTTCTCACGCGCTCGCGCAACCTTCTCAAGATGCGCGAGCAGGGGCTACAGCTTGCCGATCGCATGGAGTGGCTCTCGAGCGAAGTCAAACGCGCAACCGCCGATATCGTAAAGCGCGAGCAAGAGACGATTTTCATGCTTACTCGCGCGACCGAACATCGCGACAAGGAAACCAAGAACCATATCGTTCGAATGGGGCACTACGCGCGAGTTCTCGCTCACGCGCTCGGAATGCCGTTGGACTACCAAGAGCTGATCTTGATGGCCGCGCCGATGCACGACGTCGGCAAGGTCGCGATCCCGGATCGCATTCTGCTCAAAGAGGGTAAACTCACGCCCGACGAGTGGGAGATTATGAAGACCCACGCGCGCTTGGGTTACGAGATTCTCAAGGATACGGACTCAAAGCTAATTCATCTCGGTGCGGAGATCGCACTCTCGCACCACGAAAAGTACGATGGCAGTGGCTATCCCAGCGGCCTCGCGGGCAACGCAATCCCCATCTCAGGTCGCATCTGCGCGATCGGCGACGTGTTCGATGCGCTGCTATCCGTGCGTCCGTACAAGCCGGCATGGTCTCTCCCGGATACGATCGAGACGCTCAAGCGCGGCAAGGGCAATCACTTCGATCCCGTTTTGATCGACAAATTCCTCGAGGTGATGCCGACGCTTCAGGCCGTACGGCGCGAGTTCATGGATTCCGAAAGCTCGTCGTAAAGATAGACGAGCGTTTCGATCCCACCAAAAAACTGACTGAGCGTGAACTTCTCGTTCGGTGCGTGAGTCGCGTCGTCGGGAAGACCGACGCCGATCAACACTTGCGGCATGTGCAGAACGCGATCGAAGGATGACACCGGACCGATCGTGCCGCCCGACCCGATGAAAACCGGTTTCTTTCCGAAACCCTTCTCCATTGCGCGCGCGGCCGCCGCAACGGCCGGATGGTCGCGTGAGGTGACGACCGCGCTCGTGTCGCCGTCATCTTCGATCTCGACACGCACGCCGCTAGGCACGATCGAATTCAAATAGTCGCGCACGACGCGGCGCACGTGCTCCGGATCTTGGCTCCCGACGAGCCGGGCCGTAATCTTCGCGCGCGCACACGAGGGGATGATCGTTTTCGTACCTTTGCCTTGATAGCCGCCCCAAATGCCGTTGATCTCAAGCGTCGGCCGGTACCACGCGCGTTCGAGTGGTTTCCGATCGGCCTCGCCGCCGCTCAGCGCCGGAACGCCGAAGGTTCGTGCTTCCGCGGCTTCGTCGTACGGAAGTGATTCGACATCGCGTTTGGCGTCTGCGGAAAGCTCGGGAACGCCGTCGTAAAATCCGGGGACGACGACGCGGCCGCGTTCATCTTTGAGCAGTGCCAACATCTGCACGAGCGCCTCGATCGGATTCTTGATGATACCGCCAAAAAGTCCTGAGTGCATGTCGCCATTGGGACCCTGCACCAGAATCTCCCAACGGACGAGTCCACGCAGCGAAATAGTCAGCGACGGAACGTCTTCCGCAAACACCGCGGTGTCGGAAATGATTGCAAGATCGCACGCCAGCAAATCGCGGTGGTCAGCGAGAAACGCCTCGAAGTTGGGCGAACCGATCTCTTCTTCTCCCTCGATGACGACCTTGACGTTGACCGGCAAGCGTCCGTGTTCGCGCAGATGCGCTTCGATCGCAGCGACGTGCATCATCACCTGGCCCTTGTCGTCGACGGTGCCGCGTCCGTACATGTTGCCATCGCGTATCTCGGCTTCGAACGGCGGGCTCTTCCAAAGTTCGAGCGGATCGACCGGCTGCACATCGTAGTGGCCGTAGATGAGGACCGTCGGTTTTCCCGGTGCTCCGAGCCACTCGCCGTACGCAACGGGATTGCCCTTCGTTTCCAAAACGTCGCCGCGCTGCATTCCGGCTTCGCGCATCCGCTCGACGAGCGTTTGTGCGCAGCGGCGGACGTCATCGCGATAAGCGGGATCGGCGGAGATCGACGGGATCGCGACGAGCTTTTTTAGCTCCTCGACATACCGTTCACGTTCGCCGCGAACGTAAGTGATGAGGGACGACTTTGCGCTTGACGTCGACATGCTCCGGTGTTCCTTCGTCGCGACGAACGTCCTGGGGTTCCATCTCGACGTCGTCGAGATCGATTCGGACACGCAGGCGCAAGCCCGCGATTGTTAGACCAAAGTTGCTACCAAGGTAACGCATTAGGCTTCCATCCGTTTCCAAGCATAAATTGCGACGATGCAGCTAACCGCGAAGATGGCATAAGCGAGCATGGTTTGTTCGTTGTATGGCAGCGGGACCGGTGAGATGCCGAGCACACCGACCTGAAAATCAACGTTCGGTGCATGCGATTGCGGAAGATATGCCATCGGATTGAAGACGTTGAGCACGACGAAGAGTTTGCCCAGAGGTCCGGGGAAGCTCAAGGCTTCGAGAATTGCGAGCACCCAGAAGACTGCCCACGATACGCCGACCATCGCGCGAGCGCGGGAACCGTTCCACGACGTCGCAACCTCGACCAGTCCGTACCACATCAGTGGTACGGCGACCGAACGCGCGAGAACTTCCCATGTCGAGGCATCCGTGACGACGTGCAGACGCGGGATCGCCGAAAGCGTCGCGACCGATACGCCGATCAAAAGAATAAACGCGATCAAGATTGCGACAACGTCGACGCCGATATATCCGAGCGCGATGCGCTCGCGCGCGGCTGGACGCGTCCACAAATACGAAATGTGGCTGTAGTCGCGACTGAGCGTACCGGCCACGAGGGTGGCGAACACACACCCAAACCACGACGAGCCCAGCAATATGATATTGAACGGAACGGCGACGCCCGGTTGGTCGAAGTCCGGTTGCGGCACGAGGCGCACGGTCGTTACCGCGATCACGCCGATGAGAACGACTACGGCTGAAAACCATGCCAGACGGTTTCGCGCCGTAAGAATCTCGATGTAGTACATCAGGCTTGCATCCGTTTCCAGTTGTAGGTTGCGATAGCGCAGCTAACGACGAAGATGCAGAACGCGACGATCGTTTGACCCGTGAAGTCGAAGGGCAGAGCAGTCGATCCGGAGATGTCCAAATGACCGTGGAAGTGAGTCTCCGGGAAATAGGCCATCGGGTTGAAGACGTTGAGCACGTAGAATATCGGCGTCAAAGGAAACGGGAGATTGAGCTCGCCGAGGAAGAGGACAGCGAATCCGATCGGCCACACGAGGCCACCCGCGGCGCCAAGACGCGTCGGCGACCAGGATGTCGCTATTTCGATAACGCCATAGAGCATGAACGGGACCGCCAGCGTTCGCGCCAGCATTGGAATCGTCAGAGCGTCAAACAGTATGGGATTGCGCGGCGGAATGCTGAGTACGAGGACGCACACGACGACCACGACCGCATAGGCTGCAAGAATCGCAAGGACGTCAATTGCGATGTAACTGAGAGCTATCCGCGCGCGTGTAACCGGCTTCGTCCACATGTACGGCAGGTGCGTGCCGTCGCGGTTCATCGTGGCCGCAACCATGCTGGCCATTATCGTCGCGAAAAAGCCCGCGAAGGTTAATACGATATCTATCGGAACGTCTTGGCCGTTGTTCCTGATATGCGCGTGCGGTGGTGGAAACGTCACGAAATAGGTGAAAACTGCGGCGACCAGCAGCGCGATCAGCGTGAACCAAAACAACCGGCTGCGCGCGTACAAAACTTCGGCATAGTACATCAGCTCTTCTCCGAAACCACGTCCAGGAAGATGTCTTCCAGATTCCGGTCGACGATGCGGATGCTCGTCGGGTTGTACGGGGCGAGCCGCTGGGGAATCTCACCATCATCGCGTTTGACGCTGATGCGCACCATGTTGCCGGCCCGCTCGACCCGTCGCACGGCTTCGCCGGCAATTGCGCCGTTGAGATCCGGAATCGCGCCGGGGAAGGTCGCCTCGATGATCTTCTCTTGTCCCTTGAGCGAGTCGACGTCGTTGTACACGAGCAGGCGTCCGCCGCGCATGATCGCCACGTGATCGGCGGCGCGCTCGACTTGACCGACTTGATGCGACGAGAAGAGCACGGTCCCACCGTCGCTTGCTGCGTCGATCATCAGATCGAGGACGACGCGCTGAAAAACGGGATCGAGCCCGCTCGATGGCTCGTCGAGAACGAGCACGCGTGGCCTACTTGCAAGTGCGAGAACGAGTGCGAGCGCAGTCTTCTGTCCTTTGGAAAGCTTTCGGACACGCTTGCGGCGATCGAGGCCGAATACGCCGAGCAGCTCATTTGCACGCTGCTGATCGTGACAGGGTTGGGAGCGGCGGTTGAGCTCGACGTGTTGCGCGACGGTCAGCTCGCCGAACAGTGCGTCGGTCTCCGGCACGTACGAGAGAGACTCGAACGTCTGCGGATTCACGGGCGCGCCGTTGATGGTGACTCTTCCGGACGTCGGCCGCAAGAAACCGAGCAGAGTTTTCATTGCGGTCGTTTTGCCGGCGCCGTTGGGGCCGAGCAAACCACAGATCGAGCCGGCTTCAATGTGCAGCGTCAGATCGTGGACCGCTTCAAAATTGCGATATCGCTTCGTGAGATTATCGAATGCGATGACGGGCGGTGCTGGGTTCATCGTTCCTCTCCGGGGTACCAACGTGAAAGAGCGCGTTCGAAGAGACGGCGGACCTCGTTGCTATCGAGACCAAGGCCTTTTGCAGTTCGGATGGCGTTGTCGACCGCGGGTTCGGCGACATCGGTGCGTATCTCGGACGATGCCGGACCGTTGTTGCGGACGAACGATCCGCGGCCGGGGCTCGTCTCGATGACGCCATCGCGTTCAAGGTCCCGGTAAGCCCGGGCCACGGTGTTCGGGTTAACCGTGAGCTCGAGCGCGAGCGCCTTGACGGTGGGGAGCTGCTCGCCTGAGGCGAGGGTCCCCAAAGCGACGCCGCGCTTCACTTGTTCGATCAACTGGAGGTAGATCGGAACTCCGGAGCGCGGGTCGACGGTGAAGATTGTAGCCAAGGGTTAGAGCTTCGGACCCCAGCCTTCGAATGCCGGATTACGGGGCGAGGGGATCATCGAGGGGCGGTTCAGTCCTGATTGGGGGCGGTCGGGGCGGCGGACCAGCATGATTTTCTCCTAACGTGTTATTGTGCTAGTACACTAGTACAATAACTCATTAGTATGGGGCTGTCAATACCCTTTGCGCTACCCCGGCTTATAGGGCTCGCCGAGCTGAATGCGGACGCTCTGCTTTCCCCGGGTCACCTCGAAGCTGTGGGGCTTCCCGTCGTAGGCGCGCTGCTCGGTCTGATAGGTCCCGTACTCCCACCAGTACTTTCCGTCGAGCTTCTGAACGACGTCGTTCGTGCGCAGGCCGGCAACGTACGCGGGACCGCCCGGACGCACAAAGGCTCGCATGTTGCCGTCGTCGGTCTTGAACAGCCTGTAGAAGTAGGTCGGCTTCTTCGTCGCCGGATCGTACGCGAGTCCGCTCGCCAGCAGCGCGCTTGAAAACGCGGGTTCCATGTGTCGCCAAGTCGTGAAGCGCAACGACAGGCTCATCCCGAGCTTCTCCGCATCAACATCCGTTGGTGAATGCGCGAGCACTTCGTTCTCGTGAAATTCATCGACATTCCAACCGGCGCAATCGACGAGCACGAGTCCCATGTCGACCGTCCAGCCGACGTCGCCATGAATGACCGTCGACGCAAGCCGCGCTGCCGCGACGTAAGGCTTGTTCGTGCAATCGCTTGCAGACGGATCGGTATCGATCCGGATTGCGCGTAGCGTTTGAGAGGCTTGCACTTGCCGTATCAATACCGTTGCCGCAGGCCGCGCCAAAGCGTCAAGCGGCTGGACGCCGATCACGCCGCGCGCCGGCGACGGCGCGAGCAGACCGGGGAACGCCAATGCCGAGATGAGAGCGACCACTATTGCCTGCGGCGTAAGGCCTTCTCGAATTCCGGAAGCGTCTTGTGCCGCTCGTAGTCTTCGCGCTGTGCTTCGTTCAAGCGGTCGGCATCGAGCGTCGCTTCTTCTTCACCGAGATGGAAGCGTGTCAGCACCGCGCCGAGCGCCCCGGGCCGGCTTTCATAAGTCCATTCTGTGCGATACAGCGGTTCGATCGCGAGCAGATCGTCACGCAGCTCCCAGCACAGATACTTTGCGAGATTGAGTCCTCGATAGACGGGACTGTCCGGCGTCTCGCCGATGTGGCTGCGCGCATCGTCATAATAGCGCTTGGCTTCGGCGCCGATCTCAAACCGGCGCCCGAGTGCGTCGTAGCGCCGCGCTGCGAGCGTCATCACGCGCGCGGCGTTGGCGTGCAGGGGCGGCGTCGCCTCTCCGAGGTCACGCAGAATCGTCTCGGCGTCGAGCCGAAGCTTGGTGAGATCGACGGAGCTGCGAACACGCTCACCGACCTGCGTATCGAAGGGATCCACCCAAAAGAGATAGTTGCTCGGATCGTCGTCGGCGCCGAGATACACGTCGATCGAACGCAAGCGTTCCAGCGACTGCGCGTAGCGTGGATCCCGGCTGCCGAAGAATTCGGCCGCGAATGCTGCCGGAAACCGGCTGCGATCGACGTCCTGCGTTTGCCACGCACTCGCCGCCGCAAACGCAAGCGGATACCATGTGGCTTCATACAGCGATTCGCCATCATCATGCCAGACGGTCATGAACATTCCGAGAACGTGCGCTCTGCGGCCGTCCGCGACGAAGCGAGCGATGTTGTCGAACGCGAGATCGAGACGTGGAAAGATCTCGTTCCAATTGTTCGCGCCGGGACCGACCATTTGATCGAAGCCGGCTGAGGCGACGCGCGAGATGTAGCCGCCAAACGATTTTTCGCGCCCGTAGTGAAAGTCGACGATGACCGTATCCTTGGGAATCATCCCGAGGATCGACGGATTCGCCTGAATTGCGTCGTCCCAAATCATCGGGCGCGCCCCAAAACGGCGTACGATCGATTCGACGCCTGTGACGTGCGCAGCGAACACCTTCGCGGCGTCGGGTCCGTGCAGCTCGAGCGGTTCGTCGGAGCCGAGATGGAAGAACGGGACATTGCCTGCGGCCGCACCGATCGCACGCAAGAGCGGCGTGAGATAGGCGTACGTTCCTTCATTTGCCGGTGACAGAAGCCAGCCGTGCGGCGGCGTCGAGAGCGCACCGAACTGTTCCCAACGCAGCGTGTTGTGCATGTGGGCCAGCGTTTGTTGCTCTGGGATCAATGCGACGTGAAAGCGCGCTGCATAATCGCGGAGCTCGCGCAGCTGCGCCGGAGTGATCGGATCGGCCGGCGCAACGAGCGGATGGGCTGCGTCCGCGAATACGTGCTCCATGTAGATCGAGTAACCGTTGATCTTCAGCGCGGCGAGGCCGCGAATGCGCTCTTTGAAGTAGCGCATCGTGGGAAGCGGACCGCGCGAGACGTCGTCGGAAATGATCCGCCAGCGCAACGCCGGTCTATCGTCGATCTGCACGCACGGCAGCGTGAACCCAGCCGGAACGCGTCGCGCGAGCTGCGCGAGCGTCATCGCCGCATCGAATGCGCCTTCCGCATCCGACGCGACGATCGCAACGCCGCCGCTCGAAATCGTCAGGCGATAGCGCTCGCGCTGGCTGCTCGGCCGCACACGTACCGAGACATCGGCGGGTGTTGCGACTTGCAACGCCGGGATGCCGAGGGCACGCCAACGTTCGTCGATGAGCTCGCGCGCGCCGGCATCGAATGTTGAGTCGACTCGCAGCGGTCGCATAAGGCGCTGCGACTCACATGTGAGCGGCGACACCCTTTGCGGCTGCGGGACGAGCACAGGCGGGTCAAACGCGGCCGCCGCCTGGCCCCACGACAAACTGAAAAGGAACGTGGCGGTTGCGAGCAAGTGGCGCACGACGTAGAGTGATTCCTATGGACGAGCCCGCGGTCTCCTTCAACTCGGCCGCTTTTGACGTGCTTACGGGATTGCCGAACCGCGCGCTGTTCGATGACCGTTTGACTCAGGTCATTGCTTTATCGAATCGCTCCGGCCGGCGCTTCGCGATTCACATATGCGATCTCGACGGATTTCAGGCGGTCGCGCAGCGCGCCGGCAACGCCGGCACCGAGGCTGCGCTTAAGTTGATCGCCGAGCGCTTCGTGGCTGCGCTTCGCGAAAGCGACACGGTTGCGCGTTTCGGTTGGGACGAATTCGTCGCGCTGCAACCCGAGCTCGAAGATGAAGAGGACGCGCGAGACATGGCCGACCGCCTGCGGCGCGCCTTGTACGCTCCGGTCATCGCGGGAAGCGATAGCTACCAGGTCGGCGTCTCAATCGGTATCGCGCTCTTTCCTTTAGATGGGGAAACAGGGCCGTCGTTGCTCGCGGCGGCCGAGCGAGCGCTCCTGCGCGCAAAGGCCCAGGCACGCGGAGGCGTCGTATTCGCTCAGGACAATGCAGCTTCGTCCGCTTGATTGGGGCGTAATCGCAGCGTTTTTTGCGATCAACCTCGGAATCGGTGCTTTTTTCGCACGCCGCGGCGGCAAGAGCATGTCGGAATATTTTCTTTCCGGACGCAACGTGCCGTGGTGGCTGGCCGGGACGTCGATGGTCGCGACGACGTTTGCGGCCGACACGCCGCTGGCGGTGACGGGCTTCGTCGCAAAGAATGGCGTTGCCGGAAATTGGGTGTGGTGGAACATGGTGATGAGCGGAATTCTCACCACGTTCTTTTTTGCCGCCCTCTGGCGGCGTTCGGGCGTTCTCACCGACGTGGAATTTACCGAGCTACGCTATAGCGGAAAACCCGCAGCGGTGCTGCGCGCGACGCGCGGCTTCTACCAGGGCGTGATCATCAACACGATCATCATGGGCTGGGTGAATCTTGCGATCGCAAAGATTCTCGGACTGACGCTCGGGATTCCGAAGTGGGAAGCGATCGGCATTTGCCTCGTGCTCACCGCGATGTATGTCTCGATCGGTGGGATGTGGAGCGTCCTCGTCACCGACGTTTTGCAATTCGTCGTGAAGATGACGATGACGGTCGTTCTCGCGGTTGCGGCCGTTGCTGCAGTCGGTGGAGTCGCTGCGCTGCGCGAAAAGATCGGCGCGCTCGACGCCGCACATCATATCGCGCAAGGCGGGCTGCTCGCATTCTTTCCGCCGCTGCACGGCGCAGCCTGGATGCCGCTCGAATCGTTTCTCGTTTTTATCGCGGTCTCATGGTGGGCGTCGTCGTATCCGGGGGCCGAGCCGGGCGGCGGCAGTTACGTCGCGCAGCGCATTTTTGCATCCAAAGATGAGAAGAACTCGATCCTTGCGACGCTGTTCTTCAACGTCGCGCACTACGCGCTGCGTCCATGGCCTTGGATCCTCGTCGCGCTGAGTGCGCTCGTTCTCTATCCGGCCGGCGTGAAAAACGCGGCCGGCGTGGTAGATCCGGAGCTGCTGTACGTGCAGACGATGATCGATCATCTTCCGATTGCATTACGCGGCCTGATGATGGCCGGATTCCTTGCGGCGTACATGTCGACGATCGGAACGCACCTCAATCTCGGTGCCTCGTATATGACGAACGACCTCTACCGTCGCTTCTTGCGCCCGGACGCATCTGAAGAACACTATGTCTGGATCTCGCGCGCGCTCACGATCGTGGCGATGATTCTGGCGGCCGTCGTCACCGGTTTCATGGATTCGGTCAGCGGCGCGTGGACGTACTTGATCACATTTACGGCCGGCGTCGGTCCGGTGATGATTCTGCGCTGGTACTGGCCGCGCATCAACGCCTGGAGCGAGATCGCCGCGCTCATCTCATCCGGTTTCACGGCGACGGCGCTCAAGCTGCTCGATGTATTCGCCGGACCCAATCAGGTTGCGCTCAGCCTGCTGGTAACCGTTGCGGTCGCGACCGTCGTGTGGCTTTCGGTGACGTTCCTGACACAACCCGAAAGCGCGGAAACGCTCGAGCGTTTTTATGCGCGCGTTCGTCCCGGCGACGAGAATCTCGGAATTGGTTTGCGCGATTGGGTCGCGGGGTGCGGCCTCGTCTACGGCATGCTCTTTGGAATCGGAAAGCTTTGTCTTGGGGAGGTCGGCGTGGGTATCGGATGTCTGGTCTTTGCGGCTGCATGTTTCATCGTGATCTTGCGTGACGTCGAGCGTCGCGCGCAGCCCATCCCTACACGCGCGGTTGCGACTGCCGCGCTCGTCCTCGCGCTGATCTTCTTTCCGCAGAGCGTCCGAGCCGCGAGCGACCAAATACTCTCGAACGTGAAGGGCAGCGTCTCATACGAAGATTCCGGAAAGACGACGCAGGTCGCGCCGAATGGATCGATCGCGCTCTCCGACAAAGACACCGCCATCACTGGCGATGCGTCGCTCGGCAAGCTGCAGCTACCCGACTCCTCGGTTGTAACACTCGGTTCGCAAACGCGCGTGCAGCTCGCGTTCTTCACGCAAGCCGAAGTTGCAAGCGCGCAATTCGTCGTCTATCAAGGAAAGACGCGTTTCAAAGTCGAGCATCCGAACGGCGCCAAAGCCAACTACACGTTCGTCACCCCAACTTCGTCGATCGCCGTGCGTGGAACCGAGGGTGACATCGGCGTCGATGGCGATTCGCTGACGGTCAACGTCTATTCCGCAAGCCAGCCGGTCGCGGTGACGTTCGCAGGCGGAAAAGTTCAGGTCGTCAATGCCGGACAATCACTGACGGCGAAGATCGTCAACGGCGTCGTGCAACTTGCGGTCAATAAGCTCACGCAAGCCGCCGTCGACCAATTCAGCAGCGAGCTGGGCGTTCCGACCAATTGGGATCAGCTCAAGAATCAGCTCTTGAACCAGCTGCCCTCGATCCCAAAACTTCACTTCCCCTAGCTCAGCCTCCGAGCACCGCGTTTCGTTTCTTGCACTTCGCGCAGGCGCCACACGGCGCGCCGGCGCTTTCTTGGCACGACCACGACAGCTCGAACGGCGCTCCGTACTTTTTGCCCATACGGACGATGCTCAGCTTCGTCTTTCCCAGCAGCGGCGCGATAATCTTGAGTCCTTTGCGCTTTTGCTCCCACGCGAGTCCGATCCGCGGAATATTGAGCGTATCGCAATACGCCGCTGCAATCGAAAAGAGAACAGCATTGCGGACCGGCGCGGATTGGACCGGAAGCTCGTCCCAGACATCGAGCCTCATATGCTCCATGTAGAACTTTCCGTCGTAGTATTCGGCGATCTTTTCGGCAGACGCGCGCTCGCGTTCGCGCGCAGGTTGTCCGTAGTCGATGAACAGCGAGTACGGCGTGAAGCCTTGCGCTTTGAGATGCGCCTGTAAGACCAAGCTATCGATCCCGCCCGAGCTCAAGCAGAGCACCGGCTTGTCATACGTCGTTCCCGGACAGCGTTTCAAATCGTACCGAACGCCTTCCCAACCGTGTATCTGATATGCATTGCCGGGATTCTCGCGGCAGTAGCGAGGCCGCGCCGAATAGACCGTGCACTTGAGATCGTCGCCGAGAAAGCCGCAGCGCGTACCCTTCTTCGAAACGGTGTAGTAGCGCCGGCCGTCCTTGCCTTTTCGGGTCGCGCGAACTTTCGCGGCGTCGGGATAGGCCGCGTAGATCGTTTCGAGTTCGTCTTCGCGGATCGCGATGTACTGCTCGTCGGGATCGTGGACGATGCAGCAGTTCCTCGGACACGTCGCGCACTTGCTTCCGTCGAAGTGCAATCCTTCGATCTTTTTCAGATCGTGGAATGCAGATTTTGGATCGTCGTCGGGCCCGAGAAGACTGTCGATCAGATCGATGTAATTGGGCAGGTCCGTTAGCGGCGGTCCTCCGACCAGAAGACCGCTTGTGCGCGGCGTGCGAACAACTGCGTCAGCTCCGAAAGGTACCCGTCGAGCTTGGAGGAGTCGACGCCGTTGGCGCGATCCGCGGTCTGAATCAGCTCGTGATCGACCTCGTGCAGCTCTTCGATTTCGGTGTTCGAGAGATGCGCATGATCGAGGATATGAATCAACTGTTGATTCGAGAATTCGCACATCAGCAGTGTCTTCTCGAGTTGCTCCGAGACGGTCTCCACGAGATCCGCGGCGAGCCGCTCGCGAATGGTGCTTAGCGCCTCTCCAACGTAGGCGCGAACCTGCTTGTCGACGAGATGGCGCGCGTCCTCATCGCCGTAATCGGCATATGCTGGAATACGCTCTTTGAGAAAGCTCAAGCCGTCCATGAGGCTGCGCCGCTTCGCCCGCGACGCACGCCTGCCCTGGAAAAAAAGCGTCAAGTTCGGGCCTCGTGGCGGGAAGTATACCCCGGCACCCGATAAGTGGGAGGTAATGGGAATCGCGCTCCTCGCGCTTTGTGCGGCCGTCGCTGCAGTCGTGGTCGCATATGTGCAGGCCCAGCGAGTCCTCGCGGCCCAGCGCGAGACGGTCCGGGTACGGAATATCTTCTCGCGGTACGTCTCGCCGATTATTCTCGACGAGCTCTTGGAGCGGCGCGATGCGCGCGCGTTCACGGCGAAAACCGGCTACGCGACGGTGCTCGTCTGCCGCATCTGGAACTTCGCGCTGTTTGCGGAGCAACTGGAACACGAAGAGACGCTGCGGTATCTCAATGACTTCTACACCGTCGCCGGGCGCTCGATTCAAAAACACCGGGGGATGGTCGACAAATTCCTCGGCGACGGGATCAGCGGCGCGTTCGGGTTCCCCCTCGAGGACCCATTACAGGAAGAGCACGCGATCCGCGCTGCGATCGACATCATCCGTCTCGTCGACGGCATGAATCAGCGCTGGGCTCGCGAGGGCCGCAAGCCGATGCGTGTCGGGATCGGCATCAACAGCGGAAATGTCGTCGCAGGCGAGGTTGGCTATCCGCAACGCCGCGAGTACACCGTGGTCGGTTTGCCGGCGATCGTCGCCACGCGCGTCCAGGAACGCACGGAGCCGATGAGCGCGTACATTATCGTGACCGAATCGACGCTCGAACCCGTGCGCACGATGTTCATCAACGTCTCGGCCGGCACCGTCCCGCTACGTGGAATGAAGCGCAACGAGAAGTGCTATGTCATTCGCGGCTTGGCAAAACCGGAAGAGAAAGACAATCTCCTCTTGCCGCCGCCGCAGGCCTTTCCGCGCACGCGCATCGACGATCCGATCGAAGGACAAGCGACGTTCGACAAGCGCATCGCCGGTTTACCCGAACGCGATCCGAATGCACCGCGCGAGTTTAGCGAACCGCAGCCGCGCACGCCACTTCCCAAGACGCCACCGCCACCGCCCCCGCAGAAGCGCCGCACACCGCCTCCGCCGCCCGCAAAAAAGAGACTCGATATTCCGGAGACGGCTGGATTCGGCGCATATGACAATTCGCCGGCGCTACCGGACCCGATCGCTGCCGAAGGTTATTACGAGGACGACAGCGGCCGTCCGCCGCTCAAGCTTCCACCGTAAGGCGCGACTCGATTTCCGTCAGCGCGTCGGATGCGCGCGCCCGGAGCGAAGCATCGACGTGATCTGAGATCGCGGTCGCTTCCGGATTTATCTCCACGATCCAGGCATCGCCGCCGAACGCGAGCGACGCGGCGGGTTGAACGATTGCCGACGTTCCGATGATGAGTTTGACGTCCGCGCGCGAAGCCGCTTCGGCAGCAAGGATCCACTCACGCTGCGGAAGCGACTCGCCGAACCAAACGATACGCGGACGGAAGAGACCACCGCAAGCGTGCTCGATCCGCTCGACGGGCAACCCGTCTTCGATCGAAAGCGTCTGGGCGCAGAGGTTACAGTACGCTTCCCGTAGATTGCCGTGCAGCTCGAGCACATTTTGCGATCCCGCACGGAGATGTAACGAGTCGACGTTTTGCGTCGCGAGTGTGAATTCTTCGAAGCGCGCTTCCAGACGCGCAAGCGCGAGGTGCGCGGGACTAGGTTCCGCGCGCTTATGTGCCGCACGCCGCTCGTTGTACCAGCTCCAGACGAGATGCGGATCGCGCGCGAAGCCCTCGGGAGAAGCAAGCTCTTCGACACGATGCGTGCGCCAGAGCCCACCGACTCCGCGGAACGTAGGAAGCCCGCTTTCGGCCGAGATGCCCGAGCCGGTCAGCACGAAAACCGATTTTGCGAGTTGCAGCCGGCGAGCGATCTCGTCGATCATCTGCGCCGGGTTCGCGCCTACGCATGACGAACCTCGCGATGTTAGCTAATGATCGAATCCCTCAGCCGCGTAGCGCGCACGGAAGTCATCTCGTACTTGTCGCGCCGTCCCTACGAGAACGCCTTCACGCAGTGGATCGTCGAGGGTGGTCTCGGTATGGCGACTGCGTACGACTCGATCGCGGTGTGGCGTTCCTACGATCGTCTCGTCGGCGGCGTCGCGTTCTTCGGCCCGCAGATCGCGGTAGCTGTCGACGACGTCGCGGCGATCGACGGCTTTGCGATCGAAGCACGGGAACGGCCGCGGGCGCGCATGATCGTCGGACCGCGTCATATCACCAACCACCTTTGGGCTCGAATCAAGTCCTGGTATCGCGAGCCCTCGCTCATCCGCGCATCGCAGCCCCTCTACGCGATCGAACACATGCCGGCCGGCGGTGACGACATACCAATCAGACAAGCGCGTGCCAGCGACCTCGAGATGGTCGCGGCGAACTCGGCCGAGATGATGATCGGCGAGCTGGGTTACGATCCGCGCGAGCACCGGAGCAATTTCATGCACGGAGTCTCACGCTTGATCGACCGTGGCTGGTGGTGGGTGTGGATCGAGGACGGCGAGTTGCTGTTCCAGTGCAACATCGGTTCGCGCACGGCACGCACGGCGCAAGTGCAAGGCGTCTGGACGCCGCCTTCTCAACGCGGGAAAGGATATGCGACGCGCGCGATGCGCGCGATTTGCCGTCGCTTGCTCAACGATGTGCCGACCCTTTCACTCTACGTGAACGATTTCAATACAAAGGCGATCGAGCTGTACGAACGCGTCGGATTCGAGCGCGTCGGCGAATTCACGACGTATCTGTTTAACGACCCCTAAACTACTTCATCGGTTTACGAATTGCGCGGCGGATGACCGGCGCGGGTTCTTGATAGACGATCACAAATGTGTGAGCGGTCGGCGTCTTGCACGGAACGCTCGCGTCGATGAAGACTTGTACGATCCGCGCGCGAGGATGATCGGAGTTAAAATCCTCGATCGTACCCATGCTCTGCGACGGGCCGCAACCTTGCCATACGCCGGTGATTTGCCCGGTCGGAAAATACGCAGCGGCGGGCGTTTGCGGTCGCGGGTTGTCGATGATGACGTGCCGCGGCGCCAGTAGCGGCGGTGACGGCAGCGGCGACGGGCTCTCTGCTACAAGCGCAATGCTGCAAGCGAGAATAAATAGGTACCTCATACGGCCGCCGTTCGCCGACCGTACCTAACGCCCCGGCCAAAGTCCTACGGCGTTTGCCCAAACGTCTGTTCTTCGCGAACGGCGGCGCACCGTATGCTGGCTACACAAGGGGCCAGACGTTGGAAAATTCGGGGTTACGGCGAGCGGGCGTGCTCGCAACATTGATCGTTATCGCGCTACTAACGGCATGCGGAGGCGGCGGCGGTTCGTCAACTCCCGGAACGGCTCCGCAAAATCCCGGCGCGCCGATCGTCTCAAGTACGCCATCGACGACTCCGGGACCGGGAGTTACGCAGACTCCCACGCCGACGCCGGCTCCCACGGTGACCGCATCGACTGCGCCGCAAGGTCCGACGATTCTCCCGAATACGACCGGGCGATTCGGAATGATTCAGTTGACCGACAATTACGGCAACAACGACAGCGGTCAACCTCTCGGCCCTATGTCCGCATCGAACATTCAAACCGAATCGGCGCACTACGACGCCGTGTGGGGCGCGTTCGAACCGTCGACTTGGATCGGGGCGCCGAATCGCGAGCCCGGCCAAATACTTTCGCGCTATGAGATTCCGTTCGAGGACGAGTATCTAGTCTCAGGTTGCAATCTCTCGTGCTGGCAGGCGCAACATCCCGATTGGATCCTGTACGCCTGCGATGGCAATGGGAATCCGACTCAAGATCTTCCGTGGACTGGCAGCGGCTTCGCGAACGACGTCCCGCTCGACATCCACAATCAGAACGTGGTCAACTATCAGGTCAATCAGCTGGTCGCGTACATGCAAGCCAACGGGTACAACGCACTTGCCGTCGACCAAGTGACATTCGAGAACTTCTTGCTGGCGCCAAATCCGGAGTTCAACGAAAGCTGCCCGACGTCGGATCCCAGCAAGTGCTCGACCTGGTACGCGTGCGGTAGCTATAGCGGCGCGAACGGTTCCTTCGTCTACCGCTACGGCGGACCGGGCGAAAGCGATCGCAACAACACGAACGATACGGCATTCAACAACGATGTTCTGAACTGGCTCTCCACTGCGCACACCGCGCTGGCTGCAGCCGGTCTCAAGCTGCTCGTCAATCATCCCGTCTTCGACAGCTCACCGAACAGTCTCGAATCGCAGATGTTGCAATACGTCGACGGCATCGTGGTCGAGAACGGCTTCACGAAGTATGGCCTCTACATGTATGCGGGATTGCCGGGACTCTTCACCCAGACGCTGAGCTGGATGCAGTACGCACAAGCAAGTAACAAGGCCGTCTTCATCACCGATTACTACTGCGAGGACGGCCACGTCCCGACCGATGCGAACGGCGATCCGGGGGCAGCCTGTTCGTACGATCCGTCAACCCTATCCTCAGCGCAAGTTGATTGGGCACTCTCAACCTATGCGATCGCGAATAACGGCGGAGCCGACGTCTACATCTCACCGGCGAACATCGATAATTACAGCTGGCGGCCGGAATATGCGGCAACATACGGAGCACCGTGCGGTGCCGCGACGCAGAACGGCAACGTCTACATGCGGCAATTTCAGAACGGTCTTGCGATCGTCAACGCAAGCTACACCCAACAATCCGTGACGCTGCCGGCCGGCAACAGCTATTCGGACATCGAGGGACGCGGAACGTTCAGCGGATCGATGGCGCTGGGCCCACCCGACGGCTACATGCTGCTGCTGCAAAGCGGCAGCGGTTGCGGTGGATCGTCGAGCTCGACCCATCGTCTCCAACCGAACACCATTCACACGCCGGTGCACTGGCGCTAAGGGCGAGAGAACAAGCGACGCATCGTCTTGGTGTAGCGTGCGCGCGATTCTTCGCCGCGCACGTGGCGGCCGTCACGAACGAGATGGGTTCCGCCCACGACGACGTCTTTGACGAGATTGCGCTCGCCGCCGAAGAGCCACGCATCGAGGATCATCTCCGGCGGGGTCGCTGCAAGCGCAACGTTCTCGAGATCGAGTCCGACCAGATCGGCGCGTTTTCCCGTCTCGAGCGTTCCGGCTTCGATCGCAAGCGACTGCGCGCCGCCGCGTGCAGCCCGCGTGTAGTGTTGCTCGAGCAGCGTCCGGCTTTGATGAACTAAGCGCTGACCGTATTCGAGTAGCCGCAGCTCTTCGGCCGGATCGACCGTCACGTGACTATCGGAACCGATTGCGATCGTGCCGCCCGCGCGCAAGAACTCCTCGGCCGGGAAAATGCCGTCGCCGAGATTTGCTTCCGTCGTTGGGCAGACTCCGGCCACAGCGCCGGTTTGCGCGAGCTTGCGTATCTCGTTCGGCTCGACGTGCGTCGCGTGCACCAGCGTCCACGAGCTGCTCACCGCGGCATTTGCGAGAAGCCACGCGATCGGATTGCTGCCGTAACGCCGCACGCACTCATCGACTTCGCGCCGTTGTTCGGCGATATGGATGTGAATCGGCGTACCCTGGTGTTTTCCGATCGCGCTGAGGAAGTCGCGCAGCTCGTGCTGCGTGACTGCGCGCAACGAATGCGGTGCAATGCCGGCGCGCGTGCGGCTGCGCAACGATTCGAACATCGCAACCAGATCGTCGACGGTCGTAACAAAGCGGCGCTGCGACGGAAGCACGGGTTCGCTGCCAAAACCTGCATGGCGATAGAGCACGAGGAGTAGCGTGAGGTCGATCCCCGCACTCTGTGCGGCCTGAACGATGCGATCCGACATCTCCGTGCGGTTCGCGTACGGCGCGCCGCTGGGATCGTTGTGAAGATAATGGAATTCACCGACGGACGTGTAGCCGGCTTCGAGCATTTGCACGTATAGATATTCCGCAATGCTTTGAACGTCGTCGGGCTCGACGCGCGACGCCAAATCGTACATGCCTTCACGCCACGTCCAAAAATTGTCGCGTCCCGTCGCCGGACGCTCGAGACGGCCGGCGAGCGCGCGCTGAAACGCGTGCGAGTGCACGTTGGGCATTCCGGGAACGACAGCGCCCGCGAGTCTCGCCGCGCCGTCGCCCTTCGCGCTCGGTTCGATGCGTTCGATCGATCCGCGGGCATCGACGTCAATGCGAACGTCGCGCGCCCAACCCGACGGCAACAGCGCAAGATCAGCGACGTAAGCCGGCATCAGCTAACGCATCGGTAGATCGAGATCGTGCTCGCGAGCGCAGTCGATCGCTTCTTGGTATCCGGCATCCGCATGGCGCATTACACCCGTCCCCGGGTCGTTCGTGAGCACGCGCTCGATGCGGTGTGCTGCAGCTTCGGTACCGTCACAGACGATGACGACACCCGCATGCTGCGAGAAACCCATGCCGACCCCGCCGCCGTGGTGCAAGCTCACCCACGTCGCGCCGCTCGCGCAGTTCAAGAGCGCGTTGAGCATCGGCCAATCCGACACGGCATCCGATCCGTCGCGCATGCCTTCGGTTTCACGATTCGGGCTCGCCACCGAGCCGGAATCGAGGTGATCGCGTCCGATGACGATCGGTGCCTTCAGCTCACCGCGAGCGACCATCTCGTTGAATGCAAGGCCGACGCGCGCGCGATCGCCGAGTCCGAGCCAGCAAATGCGTGCCGGCAATCCTTGAAACGCAATTCGCTCGCGCGCCATGTCAAGCCACTGATGCAATTTCTTGTCGTCGCGAACGACTTCTTTGACTTTTGCGTCGGTCTTGTAGATGTCGTCGGGATCACCGGAGAGCGCAACCCAGCGAAACGGTCCGATGCCGCGGCAAAACAGCGGCCGTATGTACGCCGGCACGAAGCCCTGATAAGCGAACGAGTCTTGCAAGCCTTCCTCTAACGCGACCTGCCGGATGTTGTTGCCGTAATCGAATGTCGGAACGCCCATCCGGTGATAGGCGAGCATTGCCTCGACATGCACGCGCATCGAGCGGCGCGCCGCGACCTCGACTTCGCGCGGGGCCGACTTACGCAGCTTCGCTGCGCGTTCGAGATCCCAACCCGCGGGAAGATAGCCGTTGATCGGATCGTGCGCGCTGGTTTGATCGGTGACCGCATCGGGACGAACGCCGCGGCGCACGAGCTCGGGAAAAATCTCAGCGGCATTTCCAAGGACCGCGATCGACGTTGGCCGGTTCGTTCGCGACGCTTCCGTAATTCGCTCGAGCGCATCGTTCAGGTCGCGGGCACGAACATCGAGATACTTCGAATCGAGACGCCGCTGGATTCGGGTCGGATCGCACTCGATGACGAGCATCGATGCACCGGCCATCGTCGCGGCGAGCGGCTGCGCGCCGCCCATTCCGCCAAGACCAGCCGTGAGAATCCATTTCCCGGCGAGACTTCCGTTATAGTGGTTGCGGCCAACCTCAGCAAACGTCTCGTAAGTCCCTTGCACGATTCCTTGAGAGCCGATGTAAATCCACGAGCCGGCCGTCATCTGGCCGAACATCATCAGCCCCTTGCGATCGAGCTCGTTAAATGTTTCCCACGTCGCCCAGTGCGGGACCAGATTCGAATTCGCGATCAATACGCGCGGCGCGTCGGCGTGCGTCTTGAAAACGCCGACCGGCTTGCCGGATTGAATGAGCAGCGTCTCATCGGCTCCCAAGCGTTTGAGAACGTCGACGATCGCATCAAAACACGCCCAGTTGCGCGCGGCTTTTCCGATACCACCATAAACGATCAGCTCCGAGGGATTCTCGGCAACCTCGGGATCGAGGTTATTCATGATCATGCGAAGCGGCGCTTCGGTCAGCCAGCTCTTTGCGGTGAGCGTCGTGCCGCGCGGAGCACGAACGACGCGATGCGATGCAACTGCGGTCATAGTGTTTTCCCTGCGAAATAGCGTCCGCGTTTGACGACGCCGATGCACTGCGTTTGTCCGAAGCTGTACGGCAACTCGGACGGATGCTTCGCATCCCACACCGCAAAATCGGCGTCTTTGCCCTTCTCCAGCGAACCGGCGCGCTCCCCGATTCCGAGCGCACGGGCTGCATGCAAAGTTACTGCGCGCATCGCTTCGGTCGTCTGCAAGCCGAACCGAACGCACGCCATGTTGAGCGCGATGAGTAGCGACGGATTGGGCGACGTACCGGGATTGCAATCGGTCGCGATCGCCATCGGCACACCCGCGATGCGCAGGCTCTCGACCGGTGGCAACTCCTTCTCGCCGATGAAGTACGATGCGGTCGGCAAGAGGACGGCCACGACGCCGCTACGCGCAAATGCTTGAATATCTGAAGGCGTCAAATGCTCGCAATGATCGGCCGAGAGCGCGTGGAACTCCGCCGCGAGTTCGGGTCCGCCGTTGTAGGTCAGTTGACCGGCGTGGAGCTTTACGGGAATGCCGAGCTGTTTCGCCTCGCGGAAAATACTCTGCACCTCTTCCGGTGAAAAGGCGATATTCTCGCAAAACGCGTCGACGGCGTCGATCAAGCCCTCGCGCGCGCCTTCGCGTAGTACCTCACACACGAGCCCAATGTAACCATCGCGATCCGATGCGAACTCACGCGGTATGGTATGCGCGCCCAGATACGTCGTCTTCACCGTCACCGGAAAGCGTTCGCCGAGCGCACGCGCTACGCGCAGCATGCGCAGCTCGGTTTCTCGATCGAGTCCGTAGCCCGATTTGATCTCGATCGTCGAAACGCCGCCGGCACGCATCATCGTTACGCGTTGCGCGGCTGCATCGAAAAGATCCTCAAACGATGCGGCGCGCGTGTTTGCGACCGTATTCTGAATCCCGCCGCCCGCCTTTGCGATCTGGGCATACGTCGCTCCGCCGAGGCGCAGCTCGAATTCCGAAGCCCGACTGCCGCCGTAGATCAGGTGCGTATGGCAGTCGATCAGTCCGGGTGTAAGGAGCTTCCCGCCGAGATCGACGACCTCGCGCGCGATCCGCTCCGGAGCATCAGGAAGCTCCGAGCGCGACCCTACCCAGGCAATATGCTCGCCGTCTGCCGCAATTGCACCATCCTCGATCAGGCCGTATTGATCGCCGACCATGGTCGCGATCGCGCCGCCGACCCAGAGCGTGTCCCATTGCGACACAGTCTTTAGCGAACCGGGACGGCTTGCAACGACTCCGCGAGTGCGGCGATCGTCCGATCGATCTCGGCTTCGCGCATCGGCGTCGAGATGACGAACGCACCGCGCGCCATCATCAGCACGCCACGGTTGAGCATCTCGCGGTGAACGCGATCCGTGAACGATGTGTTGATCGGCGAAATAGCAACCATCGAGCCGGCGCCTTGCGCCTTAGCCGGCGCGTCTGCGTCCTTCAAGATTCGATCGATGCCGCGCACGAGACGGTCGCCGAGTGCATTGATACGTGCAATTTCGTCCGCGCTCAGCAGCTCCATCGACACCTTGCCGGCTCGCATCGCGAGCGGATTGGCATTGTACGTGCCATGGTGGTGCAGTTTCGGATGCGCGCTGCCGTCACCGAATACCGACATCACTTCTTTACTACCGCCAAGCGCACCGATCGGGATGCCGCCGCCGATGATCTTTCCAAGCGCCGTGAGGTCGGCTTCTACTTTATAGCGGGCCTGCGCGCCGTGATAATCGATGCGAAACGAAAAGACTTCGTCCATGATGAGCAGCTTGTTGTTCTTACGCGTCCAGTCGCGTAACGCGCGAATGTACTCCGGCGTAAGCTCGGCAAATCCGAGGCGTCCGATGATCGGATCGAAAATCGCGCCGGCCAGCTCGGCTTTGTTGCCTTCCAGAAGCTGTAACGCGCGGTCGACGTCATTGCACGGAAGCATGACGGCGTCGAAATCATAGGCGCCGTGATAGGCGCCTTCGACGCGCGCGACCTTGGGACGATCCGTGTATGCGCGCGCAGCTTTGACGGCGAGCATCACCGCTTCCGTTCCTGAATTGCAAAATTGCAGATGCTCGACGGTCGGAAGGCGCGCGACCAGAAGTTCCGCAAGCTCGATATCCGATTCGGTCGGCATGCCGACCGCAATCAGCTTTCCGGCTTGCTCCGCGAGCGCGGCAACGATCTTCGGATGCGAATGCCCGTGAATCATCGAGGAATAGTTGTTGATGAAGTCGATGCGCTCGACGCCGTCGGCGTCGGTCACCATGCAGCCGCGTCCCGAGATCGCATACAGCGGATACGGGTCGAACGTAACGGTGCGGCGCGTGCTCCCGTCGGGAAAAACCCGCTTCGCGCGCTCGAACAATTTCGCCGAGCGTGAGGACGCGTCGGGGTACGTGCTCATAGTGGACCTCCGATTGCATTTTCTACTGCATTTATCAGAGCCGCAGAGCGCAGAATCTCGCGTGCGGCGTCAATGTCATCGGCGAGGACGCGATCGTCACGCAGCGGGGCAATCGTTTCCCGCGCACATTCGTATGCCGCTCCGGTGCCGGCGCCCGATTCGCGCGGCCGCCGAAAATCCGTCGCCGCAAGCGCCGCCAGCAGCTCGCACGCCAGGACGCCTTCGAGATTGTCGACGATTGCATCGAGCGTGCGCGCCGCGATCGTTCCCATGCTGACGTGATCTTCTTGCCCTGCCGACGTCGGAATCGAATCGACGCCCGAGGGAAACGCGAGCCCCTTGCTTTCGCTCACGAGCGACGCGGCCGTATACTGCACGAGCATCAATCCTGATTGCAAACCGGGGTTTTGCGCCAAGAAGAGCGGCAGTCCGCGTTCTTCACCGTTCAGCAAGAGATACGATCGGCGTTCGCTGATGCTCGCAAGCGTTACGAGACTTGCCTTGAGCGTGTCGCTGGCCGTCGCAATAGGCTGACCGTGGAAGTTTCCGCCGGTGAGGAACTCGTCGTGCTCCGCGAAAACGAGCGGGTTGTCGGTGACCGACGTGGCTTCGATCTCGATAACGCTGCGCGCGTAGCGTGCTGCGTCGCGCACCGAACCGTGGACGACGGGGATGCACCGGAACGAGTACGGATCCTGAACGCGTCCGCAATCGCGATGCGAGAGCATGATGACCGACTCGGCTAGGAGCGCGCGCAGGTTCGTCGCGACTTGAGATTGACCGGGATGCGGCCGCAGCGCATTGATGCGTTCGTCGAACACGCGGTCGGTTCCGAGAAATGCTTCGAGCGACATCGCGCCGATGACGTCGGCCGCTTTGATCAATCGTTCCGCGCGCAAGAGCGCGAGCGTTGCGATCGCGGTCATCACTTCCGTGCCGTTAACGAGCGAGAGCCCCTCCTTTGCGCCGAGGCGTATCGGCTCGAGCCCGGCCTTGCGCAGCGCGACTTCGCTTGGGAAGAGCTGGCCTTCGTAGTAGGCTTTGCCCTCGCCGATCAGTGTCAGCGTCATGTGCGCAAGCGGAGCGAGATCGCCGCTGGCGCCGACCGAGCCCTGCGACGGCACGTAGGGCGTGACGTCGTGATTGAGCATCGCCGTCAAGAGATCGACCGTTGAAGCCCGCACACCGGAATGTCCGGCAGCCAGCGTGTTGATGCGCAAGACTCCGGCTGCGCGCACTTGCGGAATGCTGAGCGGCGGCCCCGTTCCGGCCGCGTGGCTTCGAACGAGATTCTCTTGAAGTTTCTCGGTTTCGTTCGGCGCGATGAGGACATTTGCCATTCGCCCGAAGCCCGTCGTCACGCCATAGATTGCCGCGCCAAGCGCGTACTGGCGCTCGACCGATTCGCGCGCGCGCACGATATTGTTTCGCGCCGCACCCGTTACTTCGACCGGAACATTGTGCAGCGCAACGTCTTCGATCGACTCGAGCGGCAAGTGTCTGCCGTCAATCGCGAGGAGCACCGCTTAGGTCCCTCCGAGACCGTGCAGGTTGGGCCATGTCAAATCATCGTACGATGCGGCCTTGCTCACGATCCCGATCTTCTGCATGAATGCGGCGAGCGCAGCTTCGCCTTTCGGGACTGTCGAGAATTTGACTCCGGGTTGTTGGATCTCGGCCAGCCAATCGGCGGCAGTCATCGTTCCGCCCTGGTCGGCCGCGAGAAAGTCTGCTGCGGCTTTCGGATTCGCATTCATCCACGCAATCGCGTCTCCGATCGCGTGGACGACGGCATCGTATTCTTTCGTTCTATCGTGAAAATGTCCGGACGCGGCGGCAAGAATCGGCATGCAATCGGCGGCTGCGAAATCGTGATTGCTGAGGATCACATGCATCCCCGGCTCGCGCAGGAGCGCTCGAATGAATGGCGGCGTTGCGAATTCGCCGGTCATCTCGTGTTTTTCCACGGCGGTGACGGCGGCGGGATGCGAGATCGTCGCCATGTTTCCGTCGAGCGCACTGGGATTGTTGAAATACGCGTCGGCGGCCATCTTCATTTCCATGGCTTGAAGCGAGCTGCTCGACACGACATTCACTTTGTCGGATGCCTTAAGGTCGCGCACTGACTTGATGTCATCGCGATACGTGATAAGCGCGGTCGGAACGAACGCCATACCGACGGCAATCTTCAGATCGACGCCTTTGTCGGCGGCCTGGATCACCGGCGCGACGCCGAGTCCTCCGATATCGACGGTGCCGGCGAGCAACGCGTCGCGTACCGCGGGTCCACCGGCAAGATGTTGAATGCTGATCTCGGCACCCGGCAGATACTTGTGAATGAACTCCGGCTTCTTCGCGACGACGTAGAGCGGCGCGTAGCCAAGACCGTATTCGATCGCGACCTGGATTTGATCGGTTGTCTGTGCCGAGGATGACGTACACATCGCGAGCGCCAAAAGACCCGAGAATATGGATCTTAGACTAAAGGGTCGCACGGTTCTCATCACCGGTGCTTCGCGAGGCATAGGCCGAGCCACTGCGGACGCTTTTGCAGCCGAAGGCGCCGCTCTACACCTGGTCGCGCGTGGACTCGAGGGCTTGCAAGAAGCGAAGAAAGAGATCGCACGCGATCATGGTGTCGATGCGTCGACGCACGCGCTCGATCTCGCACAGCCAAATGTAACGGAAGCGCTCTTCAAAGCGTGTCCGGCTCCCGATATCGTCATCAATAATGCAGGCGGCATTCCAGGCGGTGATCTGCTATCGCTGTCGGATGAGCAATGGCGTGCGGGATGGGAATCGAAAGTTTTCGGCTACATCGATCTAACGCGCCGATACTATGCGGCGATGAAAGAGCGCGGCCGCGGCGTCATCATCAATATCATTGGCGTCGCGGCCGAACGGCTTGACTACAGTTATGCTGCCGGCTCGGCCGGAAACGCCGGACTCGTGGCGCTCACTCGCGCGGTTGGCAGCTACAGTCTCGATTGCGGCGTACGCGTGCTCGGTGTGAATCCCGGCTACGTCGCGACCGAACGCGCAACGGGATTGATGCGCCGCCGCGCCGAGACCGCGTTTGGCGACGCCGAACGCTGGCGCGAGCTGACGAAAAATCTTCCGGCCCAGCGTATGCTCGAGCCAAAAGAGATCGCTGACGTCGTCGTCTTTCTTGCATCGGACCGCGCGTCGGGCGTGTGCGGCGAAGTACTTTCAGTCGACGGCGGACTCGCGATCCGTCACTGATACGGTTTTTATTGGCGGGAACGTGTAGGATCGAATAAGCGCGCCGCAGGGCACCGTGGGTTAGCATCGGTCACGGAAGTCAGAAAATACTGGTTCTTTTGACCATGACGGTCATCCACGGTTAGGCACCGGTGCCTCGGACTGCAACCGTTTTGCAACCGTCGTTACCCACCTTTGCACCTAGCCCGTTTGAAAAACGCCACGCGCGCACGCGCGCGCTTTACGAGTTCAGAAAACTCGGCATAATCAGCTGCCCAGCAAGAGGTGCACTGCGGCCGTCTGCCGCTGCGCCCGATCCGCAAGGTGCCCAACGAAGCGGATGTCGATCTGGGGCGGGTTCGCGCCTTCAGGTAAGGAGTTCCTGATAGACGACTGCCGCCGCAGGCACTAGGCTAAACGCCAGGCGTTTATCGCAGAAGCGCTTCCCACGGTTCAAAAGGGACGGCCAAGGATGCCCGGCGTCAGCAAAACCAGCTCGACCAGGATAGCGCCACGACGTCCGGTTGCTTGCACCCGGCGTGCGCTGACGAATTGATCGCGACGTAGTCGTCGTGGCGAAGGCTTTGGCTTCCGGAGACACGCGCACGGCAGCACTCAGCAACGTCGGCCTAATCTTGGCGCGCCTGCGGGACGGCGAAGCAATCGCGCTGCACAAGCGAGCCGCTGTCGCCGAGCCCGCAAACGCGGAGATTCACACTCAACTCGGCAACGCGCTCTTGGCGCAGCAACGATACGCGAGCGCGCAGGTTGCTTTCGAAGAATCGATTCGGTTGGCGCCGAAGAATGAGCGAGCGCACAACGGGCTCGGCACAGTCTTGGACCGGCTTGGCCGTAGTAACGAAGCAGCAGGCGCATTCCGTAGCGCACTCGCGCTGAATCCCGAGTTCGCCGACGCCGCGTGCAGCCTCGGCAAAGTGCTGCTCGATACCGGCGACATCGATGCCGCGATCGAATGCTTCGAGCGCGCGCTCGCGCTTGAACCGCGCAACGTCCGCTTCCATTGGTACCTCGTATTCAGCCGCTCCGGCTCGATTGACCAACAGAAGCTCGCAGACATGGAGCGACTCCGCGACGAAATCGACACGCTCCCACGAACAGAGCGAGTCGAACTTCACTTCGCATTAGCCAGCGCCTACGAAGCCGTGGCACGTTACGATGACGCATTCGAACAACTGCGCGCCGGGAATCTCCTCAAGCGCGACGCGATCCGTTACGACGAAACGGCTACCCATCAGCTGCTGGCGGCACTCAAAGAGGTTTTCACCCAGCTATTATCTTGCAGCACGCTGCGTGAATGCGGCAATCCTTCGCCGCGGCCCATCTTCGTGTTTGGCATGCCACGATCAGGAACGACGCTGGTTGAACAGCTTCTTAGCGCCCATCCGACCGTCATCGCGGCGGGCGAACTTCCGGTTCTCGAGATCGCATTGCACGAACGACGAAGCGAGCTATGGCCGGCGACGGACGCCGGATTTGGCGAGATACCGGTGAGCATGATACGCCGCCAAATTCGCGCAATCGGCGACCGCTACCTGAGCGCCACTGACGTGATCGCGGGGAATGCCCCACGCTTGACCGACAAGCAACCGCATAACTTTTCTCTCGCCCCACTGATCCATCTCGCGCTCCCGAATGCGCGAATGATTCACGTCAAGCGCGATCGTCTCGATACGTGTCTATCCTGTTTCGCAACGCTCTTCGCAGGTCAAGCGCTCCCGTACGCTTACGATCTCGGCGAGCTCGCGCGCTATTATCGAGCGTACGAAGGGCTGATGGCAAACTGGCGAGCGCTCCTCCCCGCAGATCGCTTCATCGAGGTCGACTACGAGTCCCTGATCAATGATTTCGAAGCCGAAGCCCGGCGTCTCGTCGCGTTTTGCGGCCTGCCCTGGGATGCGCGTACGCTTGCTTTTCACGAGGTGCGTGGCTCGGTGTTTACAGCGAGCAAAGTTCAAGTGCGCCGGCCGCTCTATCGCAGTGCAGTTGGACGGAGCCGGCGATTTGCGGCGCACCTCGGGCCGCTGCGCGACGCGCTGACCAACTGACGTGCGGGTGTGAACGTTCAGACTCGCCATTGACCCGCGGCCCGAGGCTGCCACTATCCTGCCATTAAGCGCCAGAACCAGACTCTACGACTCGTGGTTTCGTAGAGTCTCTGATGTCGCACTATGAACCTTGAGAGACTTTCACGCTCCCGCCACGGTCCATTAAACGTCGATCTTACGCGCTTTTCCGCGCGGTGTGGGCGCTCGAACAGACCAAAAAGAAAGCTCTTTGGCGGGAACGTGTAGGAATCGAACCTACCAGCCGCCTTGCGACGGCCTCAACGGTTTTGAAGACCGTGCGAGCCACCAGACCCGTACGCTCCCATGCGCCAGTAACGCAACCCGTTATAACCGCCCTTTTTGCAATCCTGTGAGCGGGGACTCAGTGTAGCGTGTGCAGCAGCGATTTATAGCCGGCGCGGTTGCGGCGGCGGAGGCTCAGCGCCTTCTTCTGGATCAAATTCCGGTACGTCAGGTGCTGGATCGAGCAATACTTCAACGCACGGCACGGCCAGCTACGGAACCAACACGGCAATCTTTACTACGTCGCGCTGGATCTGAACAGTGTTCTCTCGTGGAACCCGCTCGGCGCGATGGAACCCACCGGACATACAAGCGCTAGCCGTTACCGTTTCGCGCTTTCACGAGCCAAATTGCTGAACCGAGATGCATCCCCGAATCCGACGCGCGCTTTTGCAGTGCGATGCCGATCGCGTCTTCCGCCGCTCGTCGGACATTTTCGTCAACCGCATCAAGTAGCCGGCCGGCCGGACCGATGCGTGACAACATGAACTTCGCATCAGCCAACTGATCGAGATTGCCGATCAACAGGTGTTCGTCGTGTGGCGCCATCACGATATCTGAAAAGCCGGCGTCCGTGAGAATACGCTCGACGCGCTTTGCATCGGCGAACGCAAGCGGTCCGGGCGCATCAGGCGGCGTTGGTTGCGGTGGCGGCGCGAAGCGCTTGGCTTCCGCTAAGGGGACCGCGAACCATGGATTCTCTTCCAGCGTACGCCAACATGCGAACGCAAGGCGGCCGTGCGGTTTGAGCGCGCGACGCAAATTCGCAAACGCCGCGACGGGATCTTCGAAAAACATCACGCCGAATTGTGAAAACACGAGATCGAAGGGTTCGGCAAACGGGTGCGTCGCTGCATCGGCTAAGATCAACTCGACGTTGCCCACGCCGGAGCGCGCCACGTTCTCTCGCGCTGCATCCAGGATCACGCCCGAGATATCGAGGCCGACCACCGGGCCTGGGCGTACGCGCTTGGCAAGCTCGACCGTCGTGCGTGCGGTTCCGCACCCGATGTCGAGGACGTGCTCGCCCGGCTCAGCGTCGGCAGAGTTCAACAGCGCGTCGGTCAGCGGAATGAAAAGGGTCGTCGTGCTCGCCGCGAATTTCGTCCAGCGTGCGCCGCCTTCGTTGTTCCAATACTCGCGTTGATCGTTTGCCACTCTGGGGAAGTCTACCGGAATGACGTCCGCTACCTTGTTGATAGCGACCGTAGCGGCGGTCGGCGTGCTGCACACGATGGTCCCGGATCACTGGGCACCGATCGCCGTGCTCGCGCGCGGTCAAGGCTGGTCGCGCGGGCGGACGGCTCGTGCCGCGGCTCTGGCGGGCTTCGGCCACGTCACCTCCACGCTCTTGCTCGGATTTGCTGCGTGGGCGATCGGGACGATCGCGGCCGCACACTACGCCTACCTCGTCAATCGCATTTCAGCGATCGCGCTCATCGCGTTCGGTCTTTGGATCGCTTACGCCGGGTGGCACGAGGTCACGAGTGCAAGCGATGACCGGCAGCATGCGCACGCGCACGCCCATCGTCACCCCGATGGAACGGAACACGTGCACCGGCACCACCACGATGACCTCACCTGGCACGCTACAAATGGCGGTGGGATCGTGCTACACGAACATGCGCATAGCGTCACCGGCCGCGCTGCACTTCTGCTTATTCTCGGCTCGTCGCCGATGATTGAAGGTTTGCCCGCATTCTTTGCGGCGTCATCGCAGGGAGCGCCGCTCTTAGGCGCAATGGCGGTCGTCTTCTCGATCTCGACGATCGGGACGTACGTCGTCCTCTCGACTGCCGCACTGGGCGGATTCGAGCGGCTTTCGCTCGGGAAATTCGAGCGCTACGGCGAGGTTTTGAGCGGTGCGGTCGTGACCTGCGTCGGCGTCGCGGCGCTGTTTACTTAACTTCGATTTTCTCGGCGCCGTCCCAAGCGCCCGGACCACGTTCGTGCACGACCGTAAGCGAGCAACGGTCGCGGAAGAATGCAGCCGGCGCATCGTCGGGATGGAGCTCTGCAATACGTCCGAAGATCCGGCCCGCGGTAAGAAAGGTGCCTTTGCGGAATTCGGCCATCGCGCCGTCAAAGGCATCTTGCGTTTTGTCTTTGTGCTCGATAAGCTCGGCCGGATCGTTGTTGTAGCACTCATAGATCTCGACGCTCTGCGTTTTGCCCTTGGCCTTCACGCCGCCGAGATGGCGCAGCTTAAACGGATGCGTCGGCTGCAAGCATTCGACGACCGCGCCGCTAACGAGCAGGCCAACGCGGTACGTTTTCGTGAGTCCCTCGAGGCGCGAAGCGACGTTGACGGCGTCAGCAATGACCGTCGTTTGCATCCGCTCGTCTTCACCGATCGTGCCGAGAATCAACTCGCCGCGGTGGATGCCGATTCCGATTTGAATCGGAACGTATCCGGCCATACGACGGCCTTGATTGTATTTGAAGACTGCCTTTTGTAAATCGACGCCGGCTTGAAGCGCGTCGTCCGGATCGTTCGGGAAAAGCGCCATGATCGCATCGCCGATGTACTTGTCGATGAAGCCCTTGTGCAAGCGAATGATCGGATTGACGTTTCGGAGATACGAGTTGAGAAATTTGAAGTTCTCTTGCGGCGTGAGCTGCTCGGAGAGCGATGTGAAATCACGGATATCCGAAAAGAACACGGTCATCTCACGCTGGACATGATCGCCGAGCCTAACTTCCGAGAGCGATTTCTTATCGAGGTTATCGAGAAACTCGCGCGGGACGAATCGCAAGAACGCATCATCCGCGAGTTTGAGCACAGCCGTCTCATCGACTTGTTGAGCCGATGAGTGGATGCTGACTTTGAAATCAGCCATACGCCGGCGTTGTAATGCAAGCGCGATGCGCCGCGTCACCATGAGCGGCGTCTTCGGATCGACAGGCGTGAGAATGAAATCTTCGGCGCCGTACTGCAAGCACGATTGAATACGATCGGTCGCTGTGGACGGTGCAGTGACGACGACGGGAACGCGGTTGGCCGTGTCGTCGGTCGGAGATGCTGCGCGAAGCAGTTTGAGGACCTCGCCGCTCGACTGCATCAAGTCGAGGACCATAATGTCGCAGTGATGCCCGGTGATCAGCGACAAAGCTTCGCCCGGCGTAACGAATTTTACGTCAGCCATCCCAGCAGCTTTGAGCAAAGCTTCCAGGGTACGGTTGTCAGCTTCCTGACCACCGACCCTCAGAATCCGGTCTTGGGGCAAACGGCCGTCCTCCGAACACCTATTTTGCGGCGGTAGGCCGCTTGTTTCCCCTGAGGCACACGCGCCTGCGGGTCGAGGAGTGATCGAACGCAACAATTTCGGGAGCTTATTTTGCTGGGAAGGTTTCCTTGCGCCCGTATTCTTGGACTGCTCTGCTCTTGAGCGGCTTGACTGAACTCAGACAATAATCAGCAAGGGTCCGAAATTTACTAGGCGCAATAGGCGCCTAGATACTTGCTTTCAGGAGAGTTCATGCGGACGCATCGTTTTATCGCATCGCTTTTTGGCGTTGCCCTCGGACTCGGAGTTCTGGCCGCATGTGGCGGCGGGACCACGAGCACACTAAAGGTTACGCCGGCATCGGTTTCGCTGGAAACGAGCGCGCCGCTAGCAGCGACGGCGCTGGCTCAGCAGCCCGTTGCCACTTCAGTCCCCGCACCGGCGGGGTACTCTCAAAGCTTCGCAGCGGCGCTCGTCACAGCCGCCGCCAACACAACCGTTTCAATTAAGGAAGGCAACTCGAATCCGACGGGCGTTCCGGCCCTCGGCTTCGCCACAAAATCCGGCGGCGGCACCGTGCAGACGATGGGCAAGGTGCGACCCATGGTCTCCGGTCAGAACAACCCGATTTACTACGACGTCATCAGCCCCAGCGCGTCGATCACGGTCGCGGGCACGGTGAGTTTTACGCAATCGTTCCCGACCGGCACGCTCTCGACGGGAACCAACTACTACCTCGCCTTCTATGACAGCACGCAAGCGTCGCCGGCATGGCAGACGATATCCGGTCCCGTGACGACGAGTGACGGCGCGAGCCTCACGTTCAGCGGGACAGTGGGTTCATTCACGTTGCAGCAAGGCGAAGCATACGGCTTCTGTGTGTTCTCGGTGAGTGGATCCTCAACGCCACCTCCATCGACGAACCAAACGGTGGCTTACCTCTCGCAAGGTACGGCCGGCATTCTCGTCTACACCACAGGCGGAACGCTGCAGCAAACGATCAACATCAATTCGTCCGACGTGGGTTTGGATGACAGCGGCAACATGTACAACAACTATGTACCGCCTTCTCCGGGACCAAGTACAACGATCCCGCCGTCGGTAATTCAGAAGTTCCCTGCGGGCTCTACGACGGCAAGCGCCACCTTTACCGAGAGCGCCCCGACCAATCCGAATGTCTCTCCAAACGGCTGTGGCGTAGCGACCTGCTTCCTCTCGACGAGCGGCGCGGGTGAGATGGCCGGTGTTTATTACACGAATGCCCTGAACGGGACGGATCAAGGTAACGGCGGCTTCGGCATAGCGCTCGACGTTTGGAAATCCGGTTCGACCGGTGGAACGCCAGCCTACACGCTTGCGGCCGATCAGTCCGGAAACTTCACGTTTGACGTTCAGCACGACGGTACGATCTATCTCTCGCAGAACACACTTGGTGTGGCGTCGTATCTCGTGTATGCGCCCGGCAGCTCAACACCTACACGAACTGTCTCCGAGACGGTCGTCCCTATCGGCAATCAGATTGGCTTCAGTCCGAACTACATGACAGTCGGTCCCGACGGAACGATGTACGTCACCGAGTACAATCTAATCCAGCCTGACCCACTTTGCGGTCTCTACATCTATCCGCCAAACGGACCGGAAAAGTTCGTTGCGCTCGACAGCACGAATGGATGTGGCGCGGACGGCGTCGATATCGACGCAGTCGGAAACATCTACGTAGCCGTCGATAACGCCGGCTATGACTCGAACAACAGCTACAACCCGCTCTCAGACACGTTGAATGAAATCGAAGTGTTCGCTCCAGGCGGAACTTCCGTCTTGCGGCGAATCAGCGTCTCGAATCCCGTCGCCCTAGTCGCGGACCCGGATGGAACGCTCTTCGTCTCGAGTTTCCCAGTCACGCCGGCAACCGGTGCGAATGCCACGTTCGTCGTCGCTCCGGGAGCGACAACTGCAACGCAGATAACGTCGCAAGCGGAGACGGCGATCGTGCTCTACAACGGTTATCAGGAATCCGCAACATCACTGAGACGCCACACTTCATTTAGTGCCGCCGCACGTGCGGCGCGCGGGGGAGCTGTGTCGATGGCGAAATTCCTCAAGATGACACATCGATCACACCCCTTCTAAACCTCGCGGAGTCCAAACACCGAGGGCAGACGGAAACGTCTGCCCTCTTTTCGTTTCTCATCGTCATGTAATCGAAGAGCGCTTTTAGGCTCGCTCGCTTTGCAGGTGGGCACTATGGCATGCCATAACCTGCGGTTTGAATGACGCTCAATCGGACCGTTTTACCAGCACTATTCGTCGCAGCCGCAATTGCCGGCGCGGTCATGACCGGCTGCCACAACAATTCGACGATTGCGGCGGCGACGCCGAGCCCGGTTCCGACCTGTGCGGGATGCACGGCGATTCCAACGGCGACTCCGGGCGGTCCGACTCCGACACCGTCCCCGACGCCGACGTCATATCAGCCGCTGGCAAATAACGATGTGTGGAATTACGCGTGCAACGCTTCAGTCACCGCGGCGAAGAACGTTACGACCGGTCCGATTTTGCAGGGCGTACAAACGCTTGCAGATACGTTGACCGTGACCGATCCGGGGCCGCCGGCCACCTACACGCTAACTGCCGATGAAGCCAATGACGGCCTCGGCAACACGTCCGTCTATCAGTGGGTGTTCGGTCCCACCACGACGACGCTGACGACGCCGGGTCTTGAATTCGGCACGAACGAGACGGTCGGACAAATGAGCACGTACTTGGCTCCGGGCGTCGGCAACTTCACGACAACGTTCGAAGGCGCGATCGCTCCGATTACGACGGGCGGCAACACGTATAGCAGCGTTGTCGAATTCAAGTCGGTTAACTCCAGCCCGATCGTATCGCTCTATGGTGAGATCGACACCAAGACGCAACTCGCGGTCGGACCTGTTGAGCTCGACTTCCCAGACTACACGACGCCACTCGTGTGTACGCTGACGGGACCGCCGACGATCAACTCGGTGCACAGACGGCCCTAGCGATTCGATAGCTCGATGCCGTCGCCGCGGATGCTCCATCCAAATGTGCCGGCAGAATATCTGAATATCATTTCGCGCGCTGTTTTTTCGGCCGGTTTGTCCTGGGCGTTCGTCGACGGTAAGTGGGACGGATTCGAGGCCGCCTTCGAAGGCTTCAATCCCACAAGAATCGCTGCGTACGACGATGCGGCGATCGACCGCTTAACCGCCGACCCCAGGCTGTATGCGAGCCGCAAGAAGATGGCCGCGACCGTCGAGAACGCGAAGGCGCTCGTTGCGATCGAGCGCGAGTTCGGAACGATTCGCGCTTGGCTCGAATCGTTCAAGACCTACGTCGAGGCGACGCGCGACGTCAGCAAGCGCTTCAAGTACCTAAGCAAGACGTTCGGCGCGTATTACTTTCTTTACATAAGCGGTGCGAGGACGCCGGATTTCCCGAGCTTCGAGCAGTGGTCCGAGCAGACGGGAGAGGCGCACCCACGCATGCGCGAGCTGGTCGCGGCCAACGAGGGCCGCGACGTAGGCGGCCCGAGAACCAAGAAAGCGCAACCTTCGAGCCGAAAAAGTAGTCCCAGAACCGGTGCCCACTAGAGCCGATATACGCAACGTCGCGATCATCGCGCACGTGGACCACGGCAAAACGACGCTTGTCGACGCAATGCTCAAACAAAGCGGTGTTTTCCGGGAAGGTCAACGCGTCGAGACGCGCGTGATGGATTCCAATCCGCTCGAACGCGAGCGCGGAATCACCATCCTCGCAAAAAATACCGCAATCCATTTCGGCGACGTCAAGCTCAACTTGGTCGATACGCCGGGCCATGCCGATTTTGGCGGCGAGGTGGAGCGCGTTTTGCAGATGGTGCAAGGCGTCTTGCTGCTCGTCGATGCGGCCGAGGGCGTCATGCCGCAGACCCGCTTCGTGCTGCGCAAAGCGCTCGAGTTGGATCTGCGCGCGATCGTGGTCATCAACAAGATCGATCGCAAAGACGCGCGCGCGCAAGAAGTGGTCAACGAAGTCTTCGATCTGTTCATCGGACTTGGTGCGACCGACGAGCAAGCTGAATTTCCGGTGATCTACACCAACGCCAAGTCCGGTGTCGCGCGTCGGAAACTCGAGGACGACAGCACCACTCTCGCCCCGCTCTTCGAGACGATCGTCAAAGCGATCCCGACGCCGCCCGCCGACGAGGGCCCGTTCCAAATGCTCGTCTCGGCGATCGACCACAATCCTTACGTCGGACGCATCGGTGTAGGCCGCGTGTTCCGCGGATCCGCGTCGGTGAACGCACCGGTTGCGAAAGTCGATCGGGATGGAACCGTCGAGGGCGGCCATCGTCTTACGAAGCTGCTGGCCTTTGCGGGACTCGAACGCATTGAGATTCCCGCTGCGGAGGCCGGCGACATCGTCGCCGTCAGCGGCATCGAAGGCATCAACATCGGCGACACGCTCGCCGACGCCGAGAACCCCGAGGCGATCGACGCGGTCGCGGTCGACGAACCGACCGTCGCGATGTTCTTCTCCGTCAACGCTTCGCCGTTCGTCGGTAAAGAGGGCCGTTATCTCACCTCGCGTCAGATTCGCGAGCGGCTGATGCGCGAGCTCGAAAGCAATGTCGCATTGCGGGTAAGCGAGACCGAATCCGCCGACACCTTTGAAGTGCGCGGACGCGGCGAGCTGCATCTGTCGATTTTGATCGAGACGATGCGCCGCGAAGGTTACGAGCTTGCGGTCAGCAAGCCAACCGTCATTCTTAGCGAGCGGCACGGCGTGCAGATGGAGCCCGTCGAGTGGGTGGTCATCGATGTCGCCGACGAACACGCGGGCCCTGTCATCGAAGCCCTCGGCAAACGTCGCGCCGAGATGAAAAACATGCTGGTGCTGGGTGATGTGCGGCGGCTCGAATACGTCATGCCGACGCGCGCAATCTTCGGGTTGCGCGGCGAATTGCTCACGCTCTCGCGCGGCACGGCAGTCATGTCGCACACCTACTACGAGCATCAACCTATCGGCGGCGAGATCCCCGGACGCAGCACCGGCGTGCTGGTCGCAAGCGAGACCGGAACCGCAACCGGCTATGCGCTCATGGGGCTCGAGCAACGCGGCCGCTTCTTCATCGGCCCAGGCGAAGCAATCTACGAAGGCATGATCGTCGGGCGCGCAACCGACGAACACGACGTCGCGATCAATGTCGTGCGCGCAAAGAAGCTCACGAACATGCGGGCAGCCGGCTCGGATGAAAACGTCAAGCTGGCGCCGCCGGATGAGTTGACCCTCGAGCGCGCGATCGAGTTCATCGAAGACGACGAGCTCGTCGAGGTTACGCCGAAATCGATTCGCTTGCGCAAGCGCATGCTCGACGAAACCGATCGCCTCCGCGCGCGGAAGCGCGAACAAAAAGCAGTTTAGCTAGTCGGCTGCCGTCGGTGCGGGAGCGCTGGCGGCACCCCTCGGAGGCGGACGCAAGAGAAACAGCGTCGGCAGCGAGAGGAAGAACAGAATCGCTGAGAAGCGGAACAAGAAATCATACGCGATCACGGTCGCGTTTAATTGCACCATCCCATTGAGCTGCTGGAGCGCCTGATGATGCGTCGCCGGATTACTCAAGTAATCGCGGACCATCGGTGAAGCCAGCGTCACGCCTGACGCGAGTACACTCTGCGCCATGTCGGTTTGACGCTCGAGGAGCGTCGCAAGAATCGCGATCCCGAGGCTGCCTCCGATCTGACGGATGAGCGTGAAGAGGCCGCTGGCGTTCGGAATCTCGTGACGCGGCAGTCCGGAAAGCGTGAGCGTCGTGAGCGGCACGAACAGAAACCCGAGTGCAAACCCTTGAAACGCACGGGGCCAGAAGATATCCCAATATCCGGCGTACTGATCCAGACCGCCCATCCACCAGGACGCCAGACCGAAAACGAGGATACCGCCGCCGATGATCGGACGCGGATCGAATTTCGAAACCAGTCTCCCTGCAATCGGCATGGAAATCGCCGTTGCCAGCGCGCCGGGGAGCAGCGCAAGTCCGGCTTGCAAGGCGCTAAACCCGAGCACACTCTGAAAGAACAGTGGCAAGACCAAGTTCAAACCGAAAAGACCGAAGCCGCTCACGACGCCGATGACGTTACCGGCGCTGAAGTTGATGAAACGAAAGACGGAAAGATCGACGACGGGGTTGCTGATGCGCAGCTGTCGCACGACGAAGTACACGAGTGCGAGAATGGACGTCGCCGACAAGATCACAATCGTCGCAGAGCTGAACCAATCTTCGCGTTGACCACGCTCGAGTACGTACTGGATCGCGGCCAAACCGTACGTCATGCAGACGAGGCCCGTCCAATCGATGCCGCCCTTCGGCTTTTCAATATAGTGCGGATCGCGAACGAACAAAAACGTCATCACGAATGCGACGATGCCGATTGGAACGTTAATGAAAAAGATCATCGGCCAATTCCAATTGTCGACGATATAGCCGCCGAGCACCGGACCGATCGCAGGGCCGACCATTGCACCCAAACCGAAAATCGCCATTGCGTTACCGCGCTTCTCGGGCGGGTATGATTCGAAAAGAATCGATTGCGCCGTCGGCTGCAACGCGCCGCCGCCGATGCCCTGAAGAATGCGGAAGACGATCAGCATCCACAAACTCCCCGCGATCCCGCAGAGAAAGGACGAGATCGTGAACGCCGCTACACAGAACGCGTAAAACTTCTGGCGCCCAAACATCGCGGTCAGCCAACCGTTGAGCGGCATGATGACGACGGCCGCCAAAATGTAGGCGGTGACGACCCACGCGATTTCGTCGGTCGTCGCTCCCAGATTTCCGGCCATCGTCTGCAACGCGACGTTGACGATCGTAAGATCGATGATCGCCATGATCATGCCGAGCATGACCGTGATGGTGACGAGGACAACCGGCGGGTTTTCGACGTTGAGCAGCGCGCGAAACCGATCGCTTGCGCCGCCGAACCCCCGGCCGAGTGTACCTAGTCCTGAAGCCACCTGGAGTTATTTACCCTAACGATGCTCGCTGCCCCTCGACTTCGCTCGGGGTGACAAGCGCGACTACGCGAGGGTTCCGGTATATTTCTCCAACGCGTCCCAAGCAGTAGGACCGAATTTCGCCTTCCATGTGGCGTAGTACGGTCCCAGCTTTGCTTTGAACGTCGCATCGTCGCACTGAAATTCTTGCATACCTTGTGTTTTGAGTTTGCCCCGAAGCGAAAGGTCCAAGGCGGCAAAATCCTGACGCTGCAGCGTCGCATACTTTGCCATGTTGCGCGTCACGACGCCCTGAATATCTTTGCCGAGCGCGTCCCACGCATCTTTGTTCCCGATCATCCACCAGCACGACCAAGCGTGCCCCGAGAAGTTCAGCGTCTTCTGCACTTCGTACAGTTTGCTTTGCTCGATGTTGATCAGTGCATTTTCTTCAGCTTCGACGATGTGCGTCTGCAGCGCGCTGTACAGCTCGCTGACGTTGATCGGCGTCGGCGATGCACCCAGCGTCTTCCACATGTCGACGAAGATCGCACTTGCAGGCACGCGAATCTTCAAGCCGTCGACGTCGGCGGCGGTGTGAATCGGCTTGTTGGCGGTAATGTGCCGCATTCCGTTATCGAACGGTTTGGGCAAACACACCATGCCCTTGGCAGCGATTGAGTCCATGACGAACTCACCGAGCTTGCCGTCCATCGCGCGGAAGGCCGTCGCGGTATCTTTGAATGCGAACGCGACTCCATCGATTGCGGCTTCGGGTACGACGCCTTGCAAAAGCGCGCCGGGCTCGGTAAGGAATTGCAGCGCGCCGCTGCGCAGTTGCGTAATCATTTGTGAGTCGCCGCCAAGCACGCTGTTCGGGAACGTGTCGACGTGCAAAGCACCGTTCGTCTCGCGTTCGACGGCCTGCCACATCTCTTCCGCGCGGCGTGTGACCGGCGAGATGTCGGTTTGGTCGTTACCGTATTTGTAATTGAACCTCGCGGCAGCCGGCGATTTGATGATCGCAATGCTGCTGAATGTCGCGGCAGCCGCTGCGCCCGCGGAAAATTGACGACGCGAGACGGATTTCATGCTTTCGGAACCCCTTCTTCTTAAACGCCCAAGAAGGTCCGACTTTGCGCTAAACCGTGCAAAACCTCGCCTGAGCGCGTTCGTCGCTCAGCATCCGCGAAAGCTGTCCGCTCAGGCGCCGCAGCTGTTGGTCATCGCCCGAAAACGACGCGGTGATGCGCGCGCCGCCCTCATCCTGCGCCATCTCGCAACGCTCGACCGTGCAACCGATGCGCGCTGCGAGATTGATCACGCGCGCAAGCACGCGCCCATCATCGGCTTCGATCTCTACAGTCATAACGGTGCTCCGCTCCAAGCTACGCACCCCCCATGCATTGCATGGGGCCACCAAGCTTCAGGACCCATCATCATTGCGAAAATGTAATCATGCCCCGAGGGGGCCCTTAACAACATCATGCTTTGAGGGGCTCCGCTTCGATGAGCTCGTCGAGTGCCGCACCTGCCGGGATCATCGGCCAGACGTTCTCATGCGGATAGCACGCGGCGTGCAACAGCATCGGGCCTTCGCTCGCGAAGAGCTCGTCGAGCGCGCCATCGAGATCTTCCAGCCGCTCGACGATGCGACCCGGTACTCCGCAGGCCTTTGCAATCATCACAAAATCCGGATTATCGGACAGGTCGGTCGCGCTGTAGCGTTTGTCGTAGAACAGATGCTGCCACTGACGCACCATACCGAGGCGCTGGTTGTCGATCAACAATATCTTGATCGGTGCGCCGGCGCGATTGATCGTCGTGAGCTCGTTCATCGTCATCTGAAATCCACCGTCGCCGACGATCGCAACGACCGTCGCATCCGGATTTGCCATCTTCGCGCCGATCGCCGAGGGCAAACCGAAACCCATCGCCCCGAGCCCGGCCGACGTGACGAAGCGCGTTGGTCCGTCCGAGTTGGCGCGTTGAGCCGCCCACATTTGATGTTGGCCGACGTCGGTCGTAACGATCGTATTGCGTGGAGTCTTCGCGAAGAACATGTCGAGGACGCTCGTCGCCGAAAGATGACCGTCTTCCGCGCGATCGACCGGCAACGGACTCGAGAATGTTTCGAGCTCGCCAAGCCACTTCGCGTACGAGCGCGGTGGCGAGCGGCGCATTGCGTTTACGAGCGCAGGCAGTGTTGCACCCAGACAGCCGCGAACGCCGACCGTCGGATCGACGACTTTTCCGAACTCGCTGCCGTCGATGTCGAAATGAATGATCTCGGCTTGCTGCGCAAACTTATCAACGCGCCCCGTGACGCGATCGTCGAATCGCATACCGAGCGAAAGCACGACGTCGCACGCATTGACGGCGCGGTTGGCGCGTTTGGTTCCGTGCATGCCGAGCATCCCGAGGAACTTCGGATCGCTGGGCTCGGCACAGCCGAGCGCATTGATGGTCGCGGTGTGCGGTGCGCCGAGCAAACGCAGCAGCTCGCGAAATGCACCGGTCGCGCCACCAAATTTTACTCCACCACCGGCGATGACGAGCGGGCGGCGCGCAGATGCGAGCAGTTGCGCGGCAGCCTCGATCGCTCTTTCGTCAAACGCCGGTAGTGGAGTGGCGTCTGCAACCGGCACCCACACCGGCTGCACGCGCGTCTTGGTTTTGAGAACATCAGTCGGAATGTCGACGAGCACGGCGCCCGGTCGCGGTCCGCGCGCAAGCGCGAAAGCGTCGCGAACCGTTTGATAGATGTCGTCGACGTTGCGCACGAGGAACGCACGCTTCGTTGCCGGCTGCGCCATCGAGGTGACGTCAGCTTCCTGAAATCCGTCGCTGCCCATCAGCTGACTGCGGACTTGTCCCGTGATCGCGACGACCGGAACGGAATCCATGTTCGCGTCCAGCAACCCGGTGAGGAGATTGGTTGCGCCCGGTCCGGACGTCGCGATCGCCACACCGACGCGGCCCGACGAGCGTGCATACCCGCCGGCTGCAAATGCCGCGCCTTGTTCGTGACGTACGAGGATGTGCCGCATGCGACGCTCAGAGAAGAGCGCGTCGTAGACCGGCATGATCGTACCGCCGGGATATCCGAAGACGACGTCAACGCCTTCGTCGGCGAGAGCGTCCAGTACGAGTTGCGATCCGGTTCTTTCCGTGGCTGCGGCGGACATAAAACTCCCCAGAGAAAAAATCAAAAACCCCCGCCGGGACCGGCTAGGGGCTTGTGTGTTTTGGGCTACCAGCTACCTTACACGCGCCAACCTCAACCGATCCCGACGGGACGGCTAATAAGGACGACGAGAATAAGGGACTGGGCCGAAATCATAAGGTCTTCCGACCTTAACAGGCTGCCTGCGCCCCTGTCAACCCGTCGGGGGCTCGAAGAACACCGTTTCGCCCTCTCCCTGCAGCTTGATATCGAAGCGATACCGCCCGTCCCCATCGGCCTTGGCGAGCATCGTCGAGCGGCGCCCCTCGGGGACGGCCGCAAGGATCGCATCCTTCGCATTTTCGCCTGCGCGATCGGCAAAATAGATGCGCGTAACCAGCCGTTTGAGCAAGCCGCGCGCGAACACGCTCACGTTGATATGCGGCGCTTGTCCGTCAACCGCGCCCGGCACGACGGTCGTGAATGTAAAATCTCCGTTTTCGGCGGTGCACACGCGACCGAAGCCGCTGACCTCGCCGTCGGCATATCGTCCATTCGAATCGGCTTGCCATAGCTCGAGCATGGCGTCAAACACGCCGGCACCGTCACGATCGAGAACGCGACCCGAGATCTGGACCGGCTTCCCTTTTAAGTGCGCGGTGAGATCTTCCCAATCCGGGCGATGGAGCGCACCGCGAAAGAACGGTCCGGCAGTCTGCGACGCGGTCGGAATGAACTCGGGCACGTCAGTTATCGCGGGGTGTCGCATCGCGCCCGTTGAGCACGATGTCAAAGCGATAGCCGAGCGCAAAACCTTCTTCACTGAGCGCGTCGTGGTCGAACCGTGCGACCAGCCGTTCGCGCGCGCCCAGGTCCGGAATGCTGTTGAGCACCGGATCGATCGGGATGAGCGGGTCGCCGGGAAAGTACATTTGCGTGATGATCCGCGAGCCGAAACCCGGGCCGAAAACCGAAAAGTGCACGTGTGAAGGACGCCATGCATTCGGATGATTCTGCCAGGGATACGGTCCCGGCTTGATCGTGATGAAACGGAACGCGCCGGCATCGTCGGTGAGCGCGTAGCCCTTGCCGATGAAGTGCGGATCGAGCGGAGCCGCATGTTGATCCGCATCGTGCCGGTAGCGCCCGGCCGCATTCGCTTGCCAGACTTCGACTAGCGTCCGCCGCAGCGGCGCGCCACGATCGTCGAGCACACGTCCCGCAACGATGATGCGTTCGCCTTGCGCTTCACCACCGAGCGCCTGCGTGAGATCGGTCAGCGGCCGGCCGATCGATTTCTCATCGAACCCGGGACCTGTGATTTCCGATGCGGTATGCGGAAATTTTAAGAGCGGCTGTTTAGGCGCGCGCTTTTCCGTGCTGCGGTAGCCCGGATGATCGTAGGGCGGCTGCATCAGGTACTTGAAAGAAACAGACTCGGATCGAAGTACTGTGCCGCCGGTGTCGGATTCTGCATTGCGCCGAGCGCGACGTAGACATCGGTGACATGCTGCAGCCACTTCGTTACGGTTCCGTCTTTGTAGCGTGCGGCCCAGTCTTTGGCCGCGAACACCTTCTCGGCCTTATACATCGTCTCAAGCTGCGCGCTTGGTATGCCGTCGTACTGCTTGCCGATCGTCGCGAGCGAGCGTTCCGGATCTTTGATCAGCGTATCGTTGGCAACGATCCAGCCGTGAACGAAGCGGCGCAGCAAATCTTTGTTCGCGCCATAATAGTCGTCGCGGGTTGCCCACCCGTCGACGATCGCCGCCTGCGGATAATATTTTGACGCATCGACCAGCATCTTCGCGCCGGGCACCTGCTGCTCGACTTGGAGATTAAAGGGAACCCACAGCGCGACGGCCGGCACGGCACCTGCGATGAAGGCAGTGACGGCTTGCGGCATCGGCTGGTTGACGACTTCCACGTCTTTTGCGATATCGAGACCGTTTGCACGCAACGCCTCGTAGAGAAAGACGTTGGCGGTGGTACCCGCGGTCGTCGCGATCTTCTTGCCTTTCAAGTCCGCGAACGATTTGATGCCGCTGTCCGGACGCGCCCACAACTGCGCCGTCGCCCACTCGACGTCATTGATCAAGAAGACCTTGCCCTGGCCCCGTGCGGGAAAGTTCGAGATCACGGCACCGGTCGAAAGCACGTCGATGCTGCCGCCGACAAGCGCTTGAAATAACCCGATGCCTGTATCGAAGCGTGTGAGCTGCAGATCGATGCCTTCACGTTGCCACGAGCCGAGCGACTGCGCGAGCCACATCTGGCCATCAACGGCGAGCGTGTGCAAGTAGCCGACTCGAACCGATGTTGCGGCGCGGGCCGGTACCGAAAAATACACCGAGGCAGAGCCTGCGGCGAGCAAGCTCAGCGCCGAACGACGGGCAAGTTTCTTCATGTATTCCCCTCTTTGGCTAATGTTGCGGTTTGGCGTTGTTGCGCCGCATACTCGCTCATCACGACCGATTCCAGCTCGGCAACCAGAGCTTGAAATTCAGTAGCGTGCCGAAGCGTGTCGTTTCGAGGATATGCGAACGGGACCTCGAGAACGCGGCGGATGCGCGTTGGACGCGCAGTCACGGCGATTACGCGTGACGATAGGTAAAGCGCTTCCTCAACAGAGTGCGTGACGAAGAGAATCGTCTTCCCTTCGCGTGCTTGTAGGTCGAGAAGCAGATCTTGCATGGCGTACCGCGTTTGCGCATCGAGCGCTCCGAAGGGTTCGTCCATGAGCAGAAACTGCGGTCGAACGGCGTAGCTACGCGCCAATGCGACGCGCTGCTTCATCCCACCCGACAACGCCTTGGGATATGCGTCGCGAAAATCGCGCAGGCCCATCACGTCGAGATAACGGTCTGCGATCGCAGCGCGTTCGCCCGGCGCGACAAAATTCGCGCCCAGCTTGAGTCCGAAAACGATGTTGTCGCGGACGCTTAGCCACGGGAAGACGCCATAGTCTTGAAAGACGAAGCCCCGGTCGGAGCCGGGCCCGGCGATCGGTGCGCCATCCAAAAGCACGCGGCCCGTCGTCGGCATCACGAAGCCGCCTATCATGTTGAGAAGCGTCGTCTTTCCACAGCCCGAGGGTCCCACGATCGAGATGAACTCCCCGTCGGCGATCTGCAGATCGACGTCATCGACGGCCGCGACATGACGTGGACCCTCATCGAACGTTTTCGAGACATGCTCGAGAATCAAGCGGACGGTCATGTGGCGATGCGCTCTTGCCATGCGAGAAGGCGGCGCGAGATCGCACGCAAGGCGGCATCCATCAGGAGCGCGACGAGGCCGATGCAAATGATGCCGGCATAGATCACTTTGATCTGAAAGTAGTTGGATGCGTTCTGAATCACCGCGCCAAGCCCGCGTTGAGCAGCAACGAGCTCGGAAGCGACGAGCGTCGCCCAGGTGACACCCAGAGCGACACGTAGTGCAGTTAGCACATGCGGTATCGAAAGCGGGATGATGACGTAGCGAAATATTTCCGCGTCACGAGCGCCCAGCGTGCGCGATACTCGGACGAAAAGCGGATTGAGCTGCGCGATCCCTTCGTACATTACGATAACGCCCGAGAAGAACGCCGCATAGAAAAGGATGATTACCTTCGCCGGCTCGCCGATTCCAAAATAAACGATGACAAGCGGAATCAGCGCGATCGGTGGAAGTGCACGGAAGAAATTGATGACGGGATCGAAAAGACGGCCGACGGGGTGATACCAACCCAGCAAGAAGCCGACAGGAACCGCGAGGATGATGCCGAGGACCAGACCTGCCAGCACGCGTGCCGACGAAATCAGCACGTCGAACCACAAGCCCTTGGTGGCAAAGAGCGTAATGAGCGTCGTTGCGACTTCGTCGGGCGCGGGAATCAGGCCGGGACGCACGACTCCCGACATTCGCAGGGCGTACCAAAGAACGATCAAGCCTACCCAGGGGAGCAGCCAAACACCAAAGCGCGACATAGCTTATGGCGAAGCTGCGTGAGTTACGTGCGCTCGTCCTTCGAGCGCCGATAGAAGCTCCGGTTCGCACGTCGTTCGGCGTGATGAATGATCGTCCGATGCTCGTCGTACGTCTCAAAGACATCGACGGAGTTATGGGCTGGGGTGAAATCTGGTGCAATTTTCCCTCGGTCGGCGCCGAGCATCGCGCACGTCTCCTCGATTCGGTCTTTTCCGGGCTGCTGAACGGCGCAGACGCCGGAGATCCGGCCGCGCTCTTCGAGATGCTCACCGCGCGCACGCGCGTGCTCGCCATTCAATCGGGTGAAGCGGGACCGATCGCGCAATGCATCTCGGGGATCGACGTCGCGCTTTGGGATCTCAAGGCGCGCAAAGAACGCAAACCGCTCTATAAACTCCTCGGTGGTGCTGAGCCGGCAATTCGCGTCTATGCAAGCGGTCTCAATCCCGATAAGCCCGAGGTGTTGGCCCGGAAGATGTTTGACGCCGGCTACCGCGCGTTCAAGCTCAAGGTAGCCTTCGGCCTCGAGCGAGACTCAGCGAACCTTCGCGCGATTCGGACCACCGTCGGAAGTTCGTGCGCTTTGATGGCGGATGCGAATCAAGGTTGGAATCTGGCTGAGGCGTCGGATGCCGTCCGAGCACTCGCGGAGTTCGAGCTCGAATGGCTCGAGGAGCCGCTGCGCGCCGATGCACCACGCCAGGAATGGGAAACTCTTGCGCAGCGTACCGAAACTCCACTCGCGCTCGGCGAGAATCTAACTTCCCGTTCCGCGTTTGATGAAGCCATCGGCGGCACTAGCGCGGCGGTGATTCAACCCGATGTCAGCAAGTGGGGAGGCCTCTCCGCATGCCTACCGATTGCAATCCAAGCGCGGCGCGCGGGCAAGCGCTTTTGCCCGCACTTTCTCGGCGGAGCAATCGGACTCGCCGCGTCTGCGCATTTCCTTGCAGCGGTTGGTGGCGACGGCCGGCTCGAAATCGATGCGAATCCTAATCCGCTTCGAACGATCTTCTCCGGACCGCTCGATACAATCGTCGACGGAACTGCCGTTCTCGACGACCGTCCCGGACTATCGCTCGAACCGGATTTCGACGCGCTGGCGCATTACCGAACGCTCGAGGTCAGCGCGAAGCTCTAGGCGCGAACGATTTCCGCGACAGTCGTCGGGATGACCATAAAGGTTAGGTCTCCGCGATTCTCGTCGAACCCAACGCTCACGCTTTGCCCGTCGCGTATTTCGCCTGCCAGAATCTTCCGGCCGAGTGGCGTCTCCAGCTCTTTTTGAATCGTCCGCTTGAGCGGACGCGCACCGTAGGCCGGATCGTATCCGACTTTGACGAGATGCCGCTTCGCCGCATCGGAGACTTCGAGCTTGATGCGCCGGTCGTCCAAACGCTTCTGCACGCGCACGATCTGAATGTCGACGATCGTCTTGAGCTCGTCTTCTGTCAGCGCGTGGAACACCACGGTCTCATCGACGCGATTGAGAAACTCCGGACGAAAGTGCTGACGCAATTCATCCAGCACGGTTGCGCGCATGACTGCATACGCGGCATCGTCGACCCCGCCGTGATAATCGAGAATGCGATGGCTTCCGATATTCGAGGTCATGATCAGAATCGTGTTGCGGAAATCGACCAGCCGGCCTTGCCCGTCCGTGAGACGGCCTTCGTCCAAAATCTGCAAGAAGACATTGAAGACGTCCGCGTGCGCTTTTTCGATCTCGTCGAAGAGCACGACCGAGAACGGCTTGCGCCGCACGGCTTCGGTTAACTGTCCACCCTCGTCGTAACCGACATAACCCGGCGGCGCACCGATCATACGTGCGACCGAATGACGCTCGCCGTACTCCGACATGTCGATGCGAACCATCGAGCGTTCGTCATCAAATAAATACTCAGCTAGGGCACGTGCAAGCTCGGTTTTTCCGACCCCGGTCGGTCCGAGGAAGATGAACGAGCCGATCGGGCGATTCGGATCTGAAAGACCGGAGCGCGCACGAACGATCGCTTCCGCAACGGCAGTGACCGCTTCGTCTTGACCGATGACGCGCTTGTGCAGCTCTTCATCGAGCTTGAGCAGCTTTTGAATCTCGCCCTCGAGCAGCTTGCTCACCGGAATTCCGGTCCACTTGCTGACGATCTCGGCGATGTCTTCTTCGTCGACTTCTTCTTTGAGTAGGCGCGGCTTACCGTCGAGCGTGCTTTCCTCGCTCTTCAGCTGCTTCTCGAGCGACGCCAACGTCCCATATCGAAGCTCTGCCGCCTTGTTCAGATCGTAGGCGCGTTCGGCTTGCTCGATCTCACGCTTGGCAACGTCGATTCGTTCGCGCAGCTCGCGTAGCTTGACGACTTGGGTCTTCTCATTGTTCCAATGCGCGCGCATCTCGTCGCCTTCGGCGCGGAGCGCAGCGATCTCGGTTTCTATCTTCCCAAGACGCGCTTTACTTCCGTCGTCCGTTTCGCGTTTGAGCGCCTCACGTTCGATCTCGAGCTGCATCTGGCGGCGCGAAATCTCATCGATCTCTTGCGGCAGCGAATCAATCTCGGTGCGCAGCTTGGCTGCGGATTCATCGACGAGATCGATTGCCTTATCCGGCAAGAAGCGGTCGGAGATGTAGCGATTCGAAAGAATCGCGGCTGCAACCAGAGCGGAATCCTTGATGCGCACGCCGTGGTGCACTTCGTAACGTTCCTTGAGTCCGCGCAAGATCGAGATTGTATCGTCAACCGAGGGTTGATCGACCATCACCATCTGGAATCGCCGTTCGAGCGCAGCGTCCTTTTCGATGTACTTGCGGTACTCGTCGAGCGTCGTGGCGCCGATCATGTGCAGCTCGCCGCGCGCCAGCATCGGCTTGAGCAGATTGCCGGCGTCCATCGAGCCCTCGGCTTTGCCGGCGCCAACGACCGTGTGCAGCTCGTCGATGAACGGAACGACCTGGCCGTTCGCGCTCGTGATTTCTTTGAGAACTGCTTTGAGGCGCTCTTCGAATTCGCCACGATACTTTGCGCCGGCGATAAGCGAGCCCATATCGATCGTGATGATCTTCTTGTCTTTGAGCCCTTCGGGGACGTCGCCGCGTATGATGCGCTGTGCGAGTCCCTCGACGATCGCCGTTTTGCCCACACCCGGCTCGCCGATCAGTACCGGATTGTTTTTCGTCCGGCGCGAGAGAACTTGAACGACGCGACGGATCTCATCGTCGCGTCCGATAACAGGATCGAGCTTCCCCTGCGCTGCGGCCTTCGTGAGATCGCGACCGTAGCGCTCGAGGGTCTGATATGTGCCCTCAGGGTTTTGCGTGGTAACACGCTGGTTGCCGCGAATCGTACGCAAAGCGACGAGCAGCTTGTCGCGCGTTACGCCGGCATCACGGAGCACTTTTGCAGCGTCCGTGTTTGCATCGACCAATGCCAGGAGCAAGTGCTCGACGGAGGTGTACTCGTCGCCGAGCTGCTTGGCTTCGGATTCCGCCTGCGTGAACACACGCGGAATCGCTGGCGCGACCGTAACCTGGGCGTTGTCGGCGTTGGAGCCGGACAACCGGGGCAGACGACCAATCGCGGCATCGACGGCGCGCCGGAGCGCGGCTACGTCGACGTTAGCCTTCTCGAGGATCGCCGGAGCGACGCCCTCGTCTTGGTCGAGTAAGGCTGCGAGCAGATGCTCGGGGGTTGTCTGCGGGTTGTGTTCCGCCAGCGCCCTGGTGTACGCCGAGTTCAGCGCTTCCTGGACGCGTTGGGTCATGCGGTCTGCGTTCATGTTATCACTCTCCATGACCGAGTGCTAACGCGCTGAGTTGCGCTAGCGACGCAAGCAGGCGCCAGCTAGATCTTCAGCGGCCTAGATCTTCAAACGTTGCTCCAGGACGAACATCGTACCGCTGAAGGCGGGGGATGGGCCAGTGGGTGGGACCGAGGGGATGCCGTTCAGCCCCGACCAGCGCACCGAGATCAGAGTTCCGGTCGTCGGGCCTTCCTCATATTCCAAGCCCGACATCCCGACGCGCTGGGCGTAGTCGAGGTTGGTGATCGCCTGGCCGAAGCTGCCACGCATGGCGTAGCGTCCGTACGAGATCGATCCGAGCAATCGATGATTGAAATGGTGCGTGAAGCCCAGCACGTACGAGGGCGCGTCGTACGAGACCGAGTCGATCCCGTTGAACGGGCCTGCCAGCCGCCGCATCGTGTCTTCGTCGTAATCGAGTGTTAGATCGCCGGCGCTCGAATGCCACGCGCTCCAAAGACCATATTGATGCTGACGTCCGAGCGTCGGGAACAAATTGCTCTGCGGCAAGAAGAAGCCGTCGACGAACCCGGTCTGCAGCGCGTTGGCTGTCGTGATCGGCGTGATCTGTCCAAAATTCCCGTAGACAACCTTTACTTCGACCGGTCCACCCGTCATCGCAGCGTGCGCACGATAGCCTTCGCGATTGATGTTCACCGGAAAATCGTTGATCAGCTGATAGTTCGACTTGAGCCATTGGCCGGGCCACGACCACGCGACGCTCCACACGTTTTCCGGCGTGCCGTATGGCAAGAGCGCCTGCGCATAGTACGGCTCGTTACGATAGGCGTCGATCCCGAAGTTCGCGTGCGCAAGGTTTTGCGTGAAGCCGACGTGATAGTAATTGCCGGGCTGTCCGGTACCGGGTTCCGCGACATTGGTTGCCGCGTATGTCGAATGACCATATTCCGCAACACCGTCGATTGATTTCGTCGCGTGAAACGCGGCGCGCACACCGAAGATCGTTTGCTCCTGACCGCCGATCAGGCTCGACGGCAATGCACCTTGCGGCGTAAACGCGAGCGTAGCATTGCTACCGTAGAGGACGGTTGTCGCAACCAAGGTCCCGCCCGTCGAAACGTGCAGCACATCCGCGGAGTAGCGCGTTCCCTCTCCGTGATCGATCACGAACGACGCCATTTCCAGTTGTGCGCCGGTTCCCGGCAGTGACGGTAACGCCGCGTCGGTCAGCTCGAGCGTTCCCAAGCCTTCCTTGAAAAGGCCGTCGACGCCGTGCAGGGGCAGAACGCCGTCGGAAGCTTGCCACCAATCGAGATTCGGTAAACCGTTGCCGAGCGTTTCCGGCGTCGCAAACGCGATCGCCGGAGCAAAGTTCGTGACTGCCGGTTGCGTGAACACAAAACCATCGCTCTGCTGCAAATCGAACCAGCCGCCGCGCAACAGCATGCGTCCGTCAGTCGTTGCGACAGAACCCGAAAGAACTGATACAGCGAAGCCGGTACCGTCATCTTGACCGGCGTGCGTTGGGAACGCGATACGAAAGCCGAGCTGCTGAAAACCCAAATGCGGATTGAGCGTATCAAAAAGCGGTTCGCCCCAATATGCAGCCGCCGTCGTACTGCCGGTAACATAGCCCGCCCCGAGCGTCGCGGAGAAGACGAGTCCCGGCGTCGTAAACGACGGACGAAAATATGCGGCGGATTCCGAGGCGTTGCCGGGCGTCAGAGGCGCGCTCGAAAACACATCGTAGGGCGTCAGTGGCGAGAGCGGTGCGCCCGCAGCAAATCCGAGGCCTTCCGGCGGCGAGACTCCCGGACCCCGCGTCCCGTCCGTAATAAATGTCGTGTGCGCATCAACGCTAATCGCGAATCCACGCGGACTCGGCGAGGGTGAAGGGGAGGGGTCCGCGGATGCCGGCGCACAGACAACGATCAACAGCAGCGCCGCAAAAAGCGCTTTCATCAACCGGCGCGTAACGTGCGCACGTCGCCGTTGCGAATCGTGATCCCGGCCGCGTCGAACCACTCGAGTAACGGAACCGCATACTTGCGAGATGTTCCGATGAGATCGCGGAAGCGGGCCATCGTCATCGAGCCTTCCTTGCGCAGCATCCCCTCGACGCGCGCGCGGACGTCGGCAACTTGCGTGCCGCGATAGACGGCATCGTGCACTTTTACGAGCGCACCGGTTGCAAGGAGCGTCTCATATGCTTCTTGCGCACCGCGAATCTTGGTCGTTCGCAGCGCCGAGGTCAAATCGTCAAACGCAATTGGGACGAGCGGATTTTGAGAATCGAGCTGAACCGTCACGTCGAAGAATTGGCGCTGTTCGGACGTAAGCTCCGGTGTGAATCCAGGAGCGGCGTAATAACCGTTGCGATATTCGAGCCGGCCTTCATCCACATAGGTCGCAAGAACGCGAACCACGATCGTTTCTTGCGCGCTGAGCGCTTTCGCAAGCGCGATCGACGTCAAACCCATCTTCCACGGCAGTTCGCGATGCGAGACGTTGAGCAGCGAAAGCGCGCGTGCGTACAAATCGTCCGATGCAGGGCCTTCAACGAATGCCACGGGTTTGGCGAGCTTGCGTGCGACGCCGCGCTCGACGAGACTATTGAGGATCACGAGCGTCCGTTCCTCGCGCAGATTTGCGCGCGCCGCAATCGTCGTCGCGATCCCGGATGCGATCCCGAGCGACGCGAGTACGGCAAGAACATTCTGCTCTTCGGGATCGAGCGCACCGTCTTCATCGGCTTGCGCCGCGATGACGCCGGCGCCGACGGTTCCGCCGCCGAGCAAGTCCTTTGGTGAGAGCCGCCGCACGACAAAAGCTTCGCCGGGATACGTAGCTGCCGCACGGCGCAACGAAAGCAGCCCGGATGTTGGCGTCGCTTCGCGCGGCGTCTCCTCGAACGAAAGCGTGCCGAGAATTTCTGCCGAGCCGAGATATGCGCGCACCTGATTTCTTCGGCGCAGCAGCGGCAGCGCGCCCTCGAGCGGCGTGAACGTAACCTCAAACTGGCGCTGCACGCTGAACTCTGAGCTGGCAAGTACCTCCCCGCGCTCGATTTCCGCAACGTCGACCTGCGGCAAATTGGCAGCGACACGCGAGCCGCCGCGGACTTCTTGCTGTTTCTGACCGAAGACATGCAAACTTCGAATGCGAACGTCGCGCCCGCTCGGCTGCAATCGCAACGTGTCGCCGGCGCCGAGCGTCCCTTGCATCAGCGTTCCGGTTACGATCGTACCGTGACCGGGAAGCGCGAAGACGCGATCGATCGGCAAGAACGCCGGCGCATCGGGTTTGCGTGCGGGCAACGCGACGAGCGCCGCGTGAATCGCCGCTCGCAGCTCGTTCATGCCCTCGCCGGTGAGCGTCGAGACAGCATACGCTTCTGCACCCTCGGCGACCGTACCGCGCAGCGCTTCGCGCGTCAGCTCTTCCGCAAACCCAAGCTCGTCGGCATCGACGAGATCGCGCTTGGTGAGCACGAGCAGCGTTTTGCGCACGTTGAGATACGTGAGAATGGCGAGGTGCTCGAGCGTTTGCGGACGCGGGCCCTCGTTCGCTGCAACGACGAGCAAAAGAATCTCCATGCCCGCGGCACCCGCAAGCATGTTGTGCAGAAAGCGTTCGTGGCCCGGGACGTCGACGATTCCGGCTTCGACGCCGTCATCGTAACGAAGATGCGCAAATCCGAGATCGAGCGTCATACCACGCAGCTGTTCCTCGCGCCAGCGGTCGGGATCGGTTCCCGTCAGCGCGCGGACGAGCGCAGATTTTCCGTGGTCGACGTGACCCGCCGTCCCGAGAATGTGCATGGTTCGCTTGGGTTACGACGCTCGGCTGCGCTCCACTGCCGCAAGCACGTCTTCGTCGCCGCTCGCGGGGATCGTACGCAGATCGATCAAGTAGCGCGCAGCTTCAGTACGCGCAACCAGCGACGGCGTCCCAGTACGCGCACGCCGTGCAAACCCGTCGAGATCCGCGGGCGCAAGCTCGAGCGCGACCGACGGAATCGTCTCTCCCGGCAACGAGCCGCCGCCGGCGTAGGCTTCCGAGTCGACGACCCGAGGTTTGAGGGACGAATCAATGCGCTTCGCAAGGGCCGAAGCGCGCGTACGCAGCTCATCGAGTGTGGCCGCAAGCATGCCGTAGATCGGCACGCGGGTTACGGTTTGCGGCGAGAGGTACAGTCGCAGCGTCGCGCCCAGAGCCGCCAGCGTCCCTTTATCGACGCGCAGCGCGCGCATCAACGGATCGGCGCGCAGGCGCGCGAGCATCGCGCTCCGGCCGACGATGATTCCGGCTTGCGGTCCACCCAACAGCTTGTCGCCTGAAAACGCTACGAGGGCGCAGCCGTCCGCAATCGCTTCGGGGACGGTCCGCTCGTGCGCGAGGCCGAATCCGCGCAAATCAACGAGCGCGCCGCTGCCAAGATCTTCAACGACCGGAACGCCGACGCGGCGCCCAAGATTCGCGAGCTCGTTAACCGCGACGTCTTCGACGAAGCCTTCGATGCGAAAGTTCGAAGCGTGTGAGCGCAAGAACATCGCCGTTCGCGGGGAGACCGCATGCTCGTAGTCCGAAAGCCGCACGCGGTTCGTGGTCCCGACTTCGACCAGCGTTGCGCCGCTGCGTTCCAGAACTTCAGGCAACCTGAATCCGCCGCCGATCTCGACGAGCCCATTGCGCGCCACGATCACTTCGCGTCCGCAGGCCAGCGTTTGCAAGATCAGCAGCATCGCAGCGGCACAATTATTGACGACGAGTCCGTCTTCGGCGCCCGTCGTTTCGCGAATCAGATCCCGCGAACGCGCGTATCGCGAACCACGGTGTCCGCTCTCCAGGTCGAATTCGAGATTGCTGTAGCCGCCGGCGATCTGCGCGATCGCGTCGAGCGCTTCGGGCGCAAGCGGTGCACGTCCGAGGTTCGTATGAAGAACGATCCCCGTTCCGTTGAGAACGGGGACGAGTCCCTCCAAAGCCTGGTGCGCGAGCATCCGCGCCACAGCGTCACGAATTGCATCGTAGGACGGAGCTTGATCTTCGCGCAAAGCGAGCGTCCGGCTCGAATCGAGCTCGCGCTCGATCGCACGCTTCACCGTTCCCGCGCCGAGCGACGCGGCATATCGCGCCAGAAGCGGATCCGCGGTTAGGCGGTGGACGGCCGGCAGCGCACGTGCTGCCGTCGAGTTACGCGGCGACGGCGTGCTTCGCGATCATCGATGTGATCGCGTTTTCGGGGACGTAACCGACGATCCGGTCAACCGCTTGGCCACCCTTGAAGAGGATGAGGCACGGAATGCCGGAGACGTGATACTGGCCCGCGATTGACGGATTCTCGTCAGTGTTCATTTTGACGAACTTCACCGATTCGGTCTTCGCTGCGACCTTCTCGACGATCGGGCTCAGCATTCGACACGGCCCACACCACGGCGCCCAAAAGTCGACTAAGACGGGCTTGTCGGAATCGAGCACCTCAGCTTGAAACGTGCTCTGTGTTACGTCGGAAAGCGCACTCATCGTTGGCAGAAAACCTCCGTCAGCACCAACCCCTCCGGGGGGTGCCCGGTTGCGGCCTGGCAGCAGCCTCCCTAGGCGACGACGGCGTGCGCGGGCGTACGTGCGATGATCATCCGGCGGCGCATGAAGGGCGCATCGTCGCGCGGGACGTCCGTTGGAATCGCAAACTCGTCGAGCACCGCACGCACGCGTTGCAAACGCGAAGCCGCGCGCACGTCGAGACCGTTGCGGCGGTGCGTTGCAATCATCGATCCGAGATCGCACAAACCCGACCACTGCGTCGACTCGAGACGCTCCAATCGCACGACGATCGTCGCGCAGATCGTTTGATCCAGCGTTCGAATGCTGCGATCGAGCATCTTACTCATCGTCGAATCGAGTTCGCCGACGAGATCGATAAGGACGATCTCGCGTCGTGCATTCGCTTTCACAAAAACCTCCGCACCGACAGTAACGAAACCACCTTACGCCTCGTCTCTCCGAATTGCCTGAGAAGGAAAGGCCGCCGAGCAACCGCCCCAAAGCAGCCTGTCCCAGAAACCTCCCAGGTCGACGCGCAATACTCGGTCCATGGACCCGGAGTCAGCCCGGATTGCGGTCGTTGACGACGAGCGCAACGTCCGGGAACTGCTGGAAGTCGGTCTCACGCAAGAAGGGTACGCTGTTCGCACTGCAGCCGATGGGCAACAAGCCCTCGCGCTTATTCGTGAATGGCCGCCCGACATTATTGTGCTGGACGTGATGATGCCCAAGGTCGACGGCATTGCACTTTTGCCGATGGTGCGCAAGTTGACGGAAGTCCCCGTCATCATGCTGAGCGCCAAAGGCGAAGTCGCAGATCGTATCGAGGGCCTGCGCAGCGGCGCTGATGACTATCTGGCCAAACCCTTCGAATTCGCCGAGCTGCTCGCGCGCCTGGAAACGGCGCTGCGGCGGCCGCGGCTCGCAAAGCCTCACACGCTTCGTTTCGCCGACCTCACTGTCGATCTCGACGCGCGCCGCGTGATGCGGGACAACCGCCGAATCGATCTTTCGATGCGCGAGTATGACCTGCTCGTCGCATTGATTCGTTCACCCAACCGCGTGTTTACGCGCGAGCAGCTCCTCGACATGGTTTGGGGCAGCGACCGCGAAGTCGGCACCGGAACTGTTGAGACGTACATCTCGTACCTTCGGGCGAAAATCGACACGCCGCCGCGTAAGAAGTTGATTCACACGGTCCGCGGCGTCGGCTACGTCTTGCGCGAGGAGTAATGCTCCGGACCCTTCGTGGTCGCATCACGTTTTCGTACACGGCATTCGTGATGATTCTGTTTCTGTTTGTCGCCGCGGTTCTCGCGCGCGAAGCAGTGATGTTCTATTCACGTGCGACGAACGATGCGATAGCGGCGGCCGCGAACCAAATTCGCCAGATCGTCGCGCAGAACCCGAACGCCGGCTTCACGTCGCTGGCCGGCAACGTGCATCAGATGGTCGAGCGGCCAGGCTTGCACATCATCGGATTCGAGCATCCCGAAGGCGTGACCGTCGGCCGTCCCCCGCTACACTTCGGAACGCACAGGCGCGCCGTGTACGTCCCGATTTCGCAGCAGCCCCGACTGCGCCCGGCACCACCGGGATCGCCACCGGGTGGACCACCTCCCCCTGACGGCGATCGCAATCCCGGCAATCGAACGCTTTTCTCGATCTCGAATCTGATCGGGATTCATCCGGAGCGCATCGACACGAAGATTGCGACATTCTTTGTCAGCCCCGATCCCGACGTCTTCCGTTCGTTGCTGACGTCGTACGCGATGATCGCGTTCGGCGGCCTGATCGTGTGCGGCTTGATCGGATTTCTGATCGGACGCTATCTTGCCGATCAAGCCCTAGCGCCGATGATCGCGGTGACCGGCGCGCTGCAGCGTTTTGCGGACGGTGATTTCACGCCGCAACGCATCGACACCCAGGACCGTACCGAAGTCGGCGAGCTGGCGAGTGCATTCAACGGCGCCGCTTCGCAAGTTTCCGCCGCGTTCGACGAGCGCCGCCGCGTTGAGGAATACATTCGTCAATTCGTGGCGGACGCGAGTCACGAGCTGCGCACGCCGCTGACCGTCATTCGCGGATATCTCGACGTCCTCAAGCGCGGCGCGCTCGCCGATCCGATTAAGCGCGATCGTGCCTTTGCGACGCTCGATACGGAAAGCGCGCGGATGCGCGCGCTGATCGACAAGCTGGTGGTTCTGGCACGGCTCGAACGGCCCCAACCCTCGCAGCTCGCGCGCGTCGACGTCGCCGCAGTCGCGCGCAATCTTGCAGAGGCGGTACGCGACGTTCCGGGACATCCGCCGGTCGCGCTCGTGCTCGACGACGGTGCGCACGTGCTCGCGGAAGAATCCGAGCTGCACGAAGCGCTGGCCAATCTTTTGGACAACGCGCGCAAGTATGGCGCCGGCGCGCCGATCGAGCTTCAGGTGAAGCGCGAAGGCTCGTTCGTTATCGCACGAGTCGTCGACGCCGGCCCTGGTATCCCGGACGACGAACAGTCACACATCTTCGATCGCTTTTTCCGCGGCGCGGCGCGCGGCGAGATCGAAGGCTCGGGGCTGGGCCTGGCAATTGCCGTGCACGCAGTAAGCCGCGCACACGGCACGTTGCGATTGCTCGAAAGCCGTCCGGGCCGGACCGTTTTCGAGATCAAGCTACCGGCGGCGCCGCAAATCCGGGAAGAAGCGCTGGTCTAGTCTTCGTCCGCCGGCAGGTCTGCCGCTTGTTGCGCGAGGACGGGCGCCGGCTCGCCCGTGATCTCGGCGATCTCTTTGCTTTGCTGCGTGAGATTCGCAACCGCGAGCACTTCGTCGCCTTCTGCGAGCCGCACGAGCCGTACGCCCTTGGTCGAGCGGCCGGCGCGCCGGATCTGCTTGACCGGAATGCGCGTGACGTTGTTCGCGCTCGTGATGATGAGCAGCTCGTCGCTCTCGCGCACGAGAATCTGATCGACGACGTTGCCGATCGCGCGCTCACGGGCAAATGCTTTGACGCCTTTGCCGCCGCGCGACGTATGACGGTATTCGTCGATCGGCGTTCGTTTGCCGAAGCCGTGCGAGGTGACGATCAGAACTTCGCGCCGGTCGTCCTCGACCACGTCCATAGCCATGATCTCATCGCCCGGACCGAGCGTCATTGCCTTGACGCCGCGCGCCGGCCGGCCCATTGCGCGCACGTCGGTTTCATTGAAGTGCACCGCCATACCGCCGCTCGAGGCAAGAATGATGTCGCGTTTCCCGTCGGATAGATCGACTGCGAGCAGCTCGTCGTCCTCGTCGAGGTTGATGGCGATCAAGCCACTGCGGCGAACATTTGCAAAATCTTCGAGCCGCGTCTTCTTGATGACGCCGTGACGCGTCACCATGACGAGATACTTGTCGTCATCGAACGCGCGAACCGGCAGCACGGCCGTAGCAACCTCGCCCGGCGGAAGCGTGAGCAAGTTGACGAGATTGGTGCCGCGAGCTTGGCGTGATGTTTCCGGAACTTCGTAGGCCTTCAGCCGGAAAACGCGGCCCTTGTTCGTGAAGAACAAGACCGTTTCGTGCGTGTTCGCAATGAAGAAATTGCGAACGACGTCCTCGCTCTTGAGGTTGCCGATTCCCATCACGCCACGACCGCCACGATTCTGTTGGCGGAATGTGTCGACCGAGACACGCTTGATGTAGCCGCCGGCCGTCACGGTGATGACGACGGGGACGTTGGCAATGATGTCTTCGATCGAGACTTCGCCCTCGGCCGCGACGATTTGCGTGCGGCGCTCGTCGGCGAAACGCTTTTTGACGTCCTCGCCTTCCGCCTTGACGATAGCATCGATGCGCTTTGGCTTGGCGAGAATGTCTTTGTAGTCGATGATCTTTTTCTTGAGCTCGTTGTACTCGTCTTCGATCTTCTGACGCTCGAGGCCGGTGAGCGTGCGCAGACGCATGTCGACGATGGCGTTGGCTTGGATCTCGGTGAGCTTGAAGCGATCCATCAAACTCGCGCGTGCGACGTCGACCGTTTGGCTGCCGCGGATGATCTTGATGACCTCGTCGATGTGGTCGAGCGCGATCCGGAAGCCCTCGAGCAGATGCGCGCGCTCTTCGGCCTTCTTGAGATCGTATTCGGTGCGCCGGCGAACGACAACGCGACGATGCGTAATGAAGTGCGCGAGCATCTCTTTGAGCGGAAGAACTTGAGGCTCGAGCGTCAGCTGGCCGCTCTCGGTCTGGGCCGGCACGAGCGCGAGCATATTGAAACCGAAGCTCGTTTGGAGCGGCGTGTGCTTGTAGAGCTGGTTCAAGACGACGTTCGGCGTGGCATTGCGCGCAAGCTCGACTGCGATGCGCATGCCTTTGCGGTTGCTCTCGTCGTGGCACGCAGTGATACCGGCGATGCGTTTGTCGGAATACGCTTCGGCTATCGCCTCGACAATGCGCGACTTCGTAACTTGGAACGGCACCTCGGTGATGATGATCTTGTACTTGCCGCGCTCTTCGACGATCTCGGCTTTACCGCGGATGACGACCGAACCGCGCCCGGTCTTGTAGGCTTCGCGAATCGCTTCGCGTCCCATGATCACGCCGGCGGTCGGAAAATCGGGACCTTGAACGATTGCGGCCAGCTCGTCGTCGGTCGCTTGCGGATTCTCGAGTAAGAGCGCGATCGCATCGCAGATCTCGCCGACGTTGTGCGGCGGGATGTTCGTAGCCATGCCGACGGCGATGCCGCTCGAACCGTTGACGAGCAGATTCGGTAAGCGCGACGGCAGAACGGTCGGTTCCGTCGTTTGATTGTCGAAGTTCGGAATGAAATCGACCGTCTCGCGATCGATTTCGGCAAGCATATCGAGCGCGGCACGCGCGAGACGTGCTTCGGTGTAGCGATATGCGGCCGGCGGGTCGCCGTCGATCGAGCCGAAGTTTCCGTGTCCGTCGACGAGCGGATAGCGCAGCGTGAAATCCTGAGCCATGCGCACGAGCGCGTCGTAAACCGACGAGTCGCCGTGCGGATGGTACGACTTGAGCACCTCGCCGACGATACCGGCGCACTTCCGATGCTGCTTGTCCGGGGTGAAGCCCATCTCGCGCATTGCGAATAGGATGCGACGCTGCACAGGTTTGAGGCCGTCGCGTACATCCGGAAGCGCACGCGAGGCGATAACCGACATGGCGTAGGCGAGGTAGGAACGCTCCATCTCGTCTTTGACCATGACGGTCGAAATACGCTCGTTCTCTATTTGTTACTTACTCCCAGAAAATAGAACCCATTAGTCCCCAAGTGGGATGCCGTCTTCGTCGGTCGCGACGTCGAGCTCGTCTTTGAACGAGAGCGGCGGCTCAGGAGCGGCAAGCGAGAAGTCATCAAGCGGCGGCGGCGCTTCTTCGAGCGGTGGCGCTTCTGCCGAACTTTCTTCCAAATCCCAATTCAGTTCGGCTCCGTCAGCCGCTTCGGCAGCGACCGCCGAGGTCTCGGAATGCGACTGCAAATTCAGCACGCCGCGTTCGAGCTTCGATTTGGCTTCGGCCGCTCGCGCGCGAACTGCAGCGACGCTCGCTTCCACCTTGCTTTCAAGGTCGGCGAGTGCTTGCGCAGCTTGATCCTCAGTACTCATGCTAGCGGCGCTCAGTTCTGAGTCCTTCGTGTGGTTTTACCACTCTACCGAAGAAGAGTCCGATTATTCCGCCGAGCAAGCCGCCCGCTAAAGCTACCATGAGTAGTTCCCCGCCGAATGCTCCGATGCGACCAAACGAAAAGACACGAACGGTCGCAATGAAGCCTTCGATGAAAGCTGCCAAAACCGAACACACCGCACCGGAGATAATGCCAATTACGATGTCGCCCAGCCGCCAATACACTTTGGAGGCGTTCCCCGCACGTCTTACGGTTTCTTCCCTAGAGGCGATGCGCGCGCTGGCTGCGGAGCTCGCGCGTCACGTTCGCCGAGGTGACGTCATCGCCGTCGAGGGCCCGCTGGGCAGCGGAAAGACGGTTTTTGCCGCCGGCCTTGCGGCCGCGCTCGTCGGTGGCGACCCGGTCACGAGTCCTACCTTCACGTTCTGGCATCGCTACGGCGACGCCAAGGTCAAGCTCGAACACCTCGATCTCTATCGCATCGAGGAGGAAGCCGACTTGGCCGAGCTTGGACTCGAAGAAGCCTTCTCAACTGACTCGATCACCATCGTCGAATGGCCCGAACGCGCTCCGAGTTTGGTCGGAACCGCGAAATGGCGCGTACAGATCAGCGGCAGCGGCGATTCCCCACGCGAGGTCACGATTCGCGCGGGTGCGTGAACCGATCTTGGCACTCGAAGGCGCGCTCGATTCGTTTTCGGTCGCGCTCTTGCGCGACGGCGAAATCCTTGCGGAATCGCTTTCGAAGCAAGCGGCACTCGAGGAAGGCCTGCGCTTGGTACGCGCGCGCCTCGAAGGGGGAAAGCTTCGGCTCGCCGATCTCGGCGGGATCGCAGTTGGAACCGGGCCGGGCGGATTCACGGGTCTGCGTATCACGATCGCGTTTGCGAAATCGCTCGCCTTCGGTGCGAAGCTCCCGCTCGTGGGCATCTCTTCCTTCGATATATTGGACGGCAGCGCAGCCGCCGAGTCGCGGCTGCCGCGCGTGACCGTGATCTACGGCAGACCGGGCATCGCGTGCATGCGACGCACCGCACACGAGGGAACACGCGTCGCGTGCGGGCCGATTGCGGCGACGCTTGCGCGGGTCACCTCCGAAGGTGAAGAAATCGCAATCGTCGGCGCCACGGAGGACGTGCAGAGCGCGGCTCTCGAACGCGGTCTGTCCGTGCATCTCATCCCGGTCGGTACCGAGCTCCCTGCTGCGACCCTTGCCCGCATCGCACGCACGCGTCCACCTGCGACCAGCGTTCATGAGGTCGCACCCGATTATGGTGAGCTCCCCGCGGTGAAGCAACGGTAATGTTGTTACGAGCTCCCTCGGGGAATGTAAACGTTATCGCAATGATGATGGGCTCGAAAGATGGGGGGCGCGCAGCCTGGGGCGGAGCGCCGTTATAATGAAACTCATCGGGCAGCGCCTGCAGATCGAAGCGATGCGCACGGAAGACGTTCCCGCGGTCCTGCAAATCGAATCCGTCTCATTTACGACGGCGTGGCCTGCGAACGCATTCTCGAACGAATTGAGCGAAAACAAGCTCGCACACTATTTCGCCGGACGCATCGACGGAAAGATCGTCGCTTACGGCGGCATCTGGGTGATTCTCGAAGATTCTCACATCACGACGATCGCCGTCGAACCGGGACATCGCGGACGAGGTTTGGGCGAGCAAATGCTGATTCACTTGCTCGATGAGGCGATGGAGCGCGGCGCATCGTGGATCACGCTCGAAGTTCGCGAGAGCAATGACGTTGCGCAGCGATTGTATCGCAAGTACGGATTCACGAACGTTAGCGTACGGCGCGCATACTACAGCGACAACAACGAGAATGCCGTCGTCATGTGGGCCGGGAATCTCCGCGGTGAGCTCTATCGAAACCGGCTGCGTGCATTGCGCGCTGCACTCTACGGGTGAGGCGGGCGACGGCGCTCGCAACCCTCACCGGCTTCGCACTCGCGTCCCATACCGCGATCGAAGCGCAAGATATGCCGGCGGACGTGATGCTCGGCCACAGCGTGATGTCCGCCGTGGACGCTTTCGGGATGCCGCAAGACGTCCAATCGCTCGATAGCGGTCACACCTGGATTTGGCACACGCCGCACGCTTTCTTGCGCTTCATAACGGATGACGCGATGAACGTTAAAGCCGTCGACGATCATCCGCTTGCACCGGGCGAACGACTTGCGCATGTCGACCTGTTCGGATACACGAAAGCGCGCGCCGACGCTGAACGGGGGACGGCCGACCTTTCAGGTCCGGATTTTCGCACCTACGATCTCGGCAACGAACACGTCCTCGAGCTCTTCTTCGATGACGCCGGAAAACTGACGCACGCCGTGTTCGGAGACCGCGGGTACGTTGCGCGCCTCGGATTCGTTCCGGCCGACCGCGAGATGCTGCGCGTGCTGCAGTATAGCGCGCCGAAGATTCGTCGCACGCCCGCAGTGCTCGCGGTCGCGCCGATGTCGGTCGCGCGCTGCGAAATCGGCAAAGACGGCCACGTCGACGCGGTCTCGATCGTCGCCGGCTCTCTCACTCCCGCGCAACGTGTACGCATAGTCACATACGTACGCAACACGTCATGGACGCCGGCGAAATTCGACAACGTCCCCGTGAAGTCGATCGCGTTCTGGATGGTGCGGTGACCGGCGTCGAGTTCGTCCGGCTCGGCAAACGCGTGCACGCGCACATCGGCCAGCAGCATCGCTACGCGCACACGTTACGCGTCGCGCGCATGGCGGTTCGGCTTGCGCGACGGTACCGTGAGAATGTCGAGCGTGCAATGCTGGCCGGCATGCTGCACGATCTTGCGCGCTTGTACACGCCGGAGCGTCTGCTCGAGGAATCTCGCGCGCGCGGACTTGCGATCGGCGCCTTCGAAGAAACGCACCCACGGGTTCTGCACGCGCGTATCGGCGCCGAGCTCGCTCGGGAAGAGTTTGGAATCGATGACGAGCGGATTCTCTCGGCGATCCGCTATCATACGCTCGGCGCGGGTTCGATGAATACCCTCGATGCCATCGTGTACTTGGCCGATTCTCTCGAACCGGGCCGCGATTTCGACGAACGCGCCGACCTCGAACGGCTTTCGTTCCACAATCTGAACGCAGCGATGCGTGAGACGCTGCTCGCCACGACAGCTTTTCACGGCGCGTCCGGAAAATCTATCGCACCGGAAACTGCCGCCGCCATCGAACTGTTTTCATCAGAGGAGAAGAAAACTGCCTGAATTGATCGAGACCGTGCGGGCCGCCGCAGAAGACAAGAAAGGCGAGGACATCACCGTCCTGGATTTGGACGGGCGAACCATCGTCGCCGACACGTTCGTGATCGTCACCGGCCGCTCGAACGTCCAAACGCGAGCGATCGCTGACGCGATCATCGAGAAGTCGAAAGCTGAGGGGTTCGGCGTAGCGCGCACCGAGGGCTATTCCGACGGGAATTGGATTCTGATCGACCTTGGGTCCGTCGTTGCGCACGTTTTTACACCGGAGAGCCGTGCGTTCTACAATCTCGAGCGGTTGTGGGGTCCGGGCACTCGCGCGGCACGCGCGATCGAATCCTAGTGCCCGGCTACCAGACGCGAAGCCGTCGGGCGTTTCGCCAGTCGCTCATCCGAATGGGCATTTGGGTGTTCCTCTTGCTCTTCGTTGCAAGCATTGTCGGCGTCGCCATCGTAACGGTTCGAGCGCGCTGAAACTCCCCCGCATGGCCGGGGGTATCAGCAGCCGGAGACCTCGAGAATGAAGATTTTGACTGCTCTGGGCACGGCGCTCGTCGTCCTTGCCCTCAACCTCGCACCCGCCGTTGCGCGCGACCAATACGTCGTCGACAACGCGCACTTGTTCTCCACGCAGGCAGTCCAAGCGGCAAACACACGAATCAACGATTTTGCTGCGACCACCGGCAAAGAGATTCTCGTCTATACGACGCCGTCGCTCGATGGTGCGACCGTCGATAGCGCCGCGGAGCGCATCTTCGCGCAGCAGCAAGTCAACGGCGTCATGATCTTCATTTCGAAAGATCCCAAGAAGATCGGCGTGTATCCGGATCGCGCCTCGCATGCGTTTTTCCCGGCGGGGACGACGTCAGCAATTCGCGACGCGATTGCCGCTGGATTCAACTCGGGAAATTTCGACGAGGGCTTGCAGAACGGCGTATCGCTGACGATGAGTTATTATCGCAGCCATCTGCCGGCGCGTACTTCGTACAATCCGAATGCAGTGGTCGTTCGGCATCAAACCGGGGGCTTTAGTATGGGCTGGATATTCTTCTTTTTGATCATCGTCGTCGCGTTTTTGGTGCTGCGTGCGCTCTACCGTGCACTCTTCGCACCGCGCGTCGTCGGCCCGACCAGCGGCCCCTATCCGATGAGTCCCGGCGCGACGGGCTATGGGCCCGGTCCCGGCTACGGTTACGGCGGCGGCGGTTTTGGCGGCGGCGGGGGCTTCTGGAGCGGCCTGCTGGGCGGTCTGGGGGGCGCTTGGCTCGGAAACGAGATCTTCGGCCAACACAACAATTTTGGCGGTAACATCGGCAGCGCCGGCTTCGGCGGCACCGATCCTGGCGCCGGCGGCGACCAGTCAGGCTTTCAGTCCGATCCGGGGCAAATCGACATGGGCAATGCCAGCTCGGGCGACTGGGGTGGCGGCGGCGACAGCGGCGGTTGGGGCGGCGGCGATGGTGGCGGCTTCGGCGGTGGCGGTGGTGGCGACGGCGGTGGCGGCTGGTAACCAACTCGATTAAGAGATTGTTGAAAAGCTAGGTCTCAGCACGGTTTAAGCCCCACGGCCTAGGATACTGCAGCATGGTTAGCGTCCGCCAAGTCAGACAGCGACTCGTTTCAGCGTTTCTCATTGTGGCGATGTTCACGGCGCTCGGCCTACGAGTGGCCGCTCATCCCGCCTTGGGGACGCACCAGATCGTCAGCGACCCGGTCACGGCGCTCGACGTCGTCTCGAATCTGTCGGCACGCAACGCCGCGCTATCGACATTCCAAGCGCATGTCGATATCCGTCTTCACACCGGCATTCCGTTCCTCAATCCTACCTTCGAGGGAACGACATATTTCAAGCAGCCCGACCGTCACGAAGTCATCTTCACGAAATCGCCCTCGTACGCCAAGGGTTTTGAACAGCTCTATAGCGATGTCAGTGATCCCGCGGTGTGGGACAAGAAATTCATCTGCACGATCGACGGCGAGCAAGACCGCAATGGAACAAAAGATATCGCCCTGCGCCTCGTTGAGCGCGTTCGCGGTTCACTCGATCACGAAACCGTCCTGGTCGATCCGCGCCACTGGGTGATCGACGAAATCGTCTACTATTATTACAGCGGCGGACGCATCACGGTCGACAAAATCTACGGTTACGAGGAAGGCTTCGCAGTGCTCTCCGACGAGCACGCACTGATTGCGATGCCACCGTTTCCGCACGCACGTGCCGACGCACATTATACGCAGTACAAGATCAACGTCGCCATCGACGATTCGGTCTTCACGGAAAAAGCCACCAAACACATCGGCGTCGACTCCACGGCGCGCTAGTGGAGGTCTGGCCCAGTCTGCGGCACGACGACTGGCATGACACGCAGTTAACGCTCCAATTGTGGACGCAGATCGTCGGCAAGATACGTCTGCGACAGCAACCACTCGTCAATCACTGGTGGAACGTTACGCTTTACGTCACACCACGCGGACTTACGACCTCGATCATGCCCTATAGCCAAGGGCACGATTTCGAAATCACGTTTGATTTTCTCGATCATACGCTATACATCCGTGATTGTGACGGCGCCGTGCGTTCGATCCCGCTCGAGCCGATGAGCGTCGCCGAATTTTACAAGCGTCTCATGTCCGAGCTGGACGCGCTCGGGATGCCGGTGCGCATTAACATGAAGCCGAACGAAGTGGCCGACGCGATACGGTTCGATCAGGACACGCAGCACGCTTCGTACGATAAGGAATACGCGACGCGATTTTGGCGCGTGCTCGAGCAAGCCGACCAGTTGTGCAAGCAGTTTCGTGCGAGCTTTCTCGGCAAAGCGAGTCCCGTGCACTTCTTTTGGGGAAGTTTCGATCTCGCGGAGACACGCTTCTCCGGGCGCATCGCACCGCCGCATCCCGGCGGTATTCCGAATCTTCCGGACTCGGCGACCCGCGAGGCATACTCGCACGAAGAACAGAGCGTGGGCTTCTGGCCGGGAATGCCCGGACTAGACGCGCTGTTCTACGCGTACGCATATCCCGAGCCCGCGGGCTTTGCCGAGGCGAAGATCAAACCTAGTACCGCATCGTGGAATCCGAATCTCAAAGAATTCGTGTTGCCCTACGAAGCCGTACGCACTTCCAGGGACCCTAATCGCGCCGTGCTCGACTTCTTCGAGTCCACCTACGATGCGGCAGCCAATCTCGGAAAGTGGGATCGCGCCGCGCTCGAGCGCCGCTAACCATGCGACGCGGCGGCCTAGATCATCTCAGCCAGCAAGCATACGAGCGTGTGCGCACGATGATCACGGAAGGCCACTACCCGCCGAGCGAGGTCATTCGTGAGATCGACCTCGTCCGAAATTTCCAGATGAGCCGCACCCCCGTGCGCGAGGCGCTGCATCGTCTCGAGGGCGAGGGTTTGATACGGCGCACGACGGCCGGCGGATTCGTCGCCAGTGAGCTCGGACGCAAAGAGCTCATCGACATCTATCAGGTACGCGAAGTGCTAGTCGGACTCGCAGCGCGTCTCGCGGCTCAAAACCGGACGCGCATCGATATCGCGCATCTCGAGGAAGAAAACGATGCGATCGATCGCGCCTGTGCTTTTAGTGAGAGTGAAGATGCCGACAATCGCGTTCGCGCGTTCTACCACGCGCTGGCCGCGGCAAGCGGAAACGAGTCGTTGCGCAAGATGCTCAGCCGTCTTACGGATCTCTTTCGCTATCGAGCCCTATCAGTGACGCACCCGGAATGGCGCGATCAACTTTCTGCGCGTCATCGCAGTTTGATCGACGCGATCGCGAAACAAGATGCGGCACGCGCCGAGCACGCCGGACGCGATCTGGTCTCGAAGTCGCTCGAGATTCGTCTTTCGGACAAAGCGCCGGCCGACGCCAAGCTCGGTTAGTTTAGAGCGACTTCGAACAGACCCGCGGCGCCTTGACCGCCACCGACGCACATCGTGACGACGACGTACTTCGCTTTGCGCCGCTTGCCTTCGATCAGTGCGTGCATGACGAGCCGCGTTCCGCTCACGCCGTACGGATGACCGACGGCGATCGCGCCGCCATCGACATTGAAGATCTCGTTCGGTAGACCCAGCTTGTCGCGGCAATACAGTGCTTGCACGGCGAAGGCTTCGTTGAGCTCCCACAAACCGATATCGTCAATCCGCAGATTGTGGCGTTTGAGCAGCTCGGGGACTGCGAAGACGGGACCGATTCCCATCTCGCCGGGATCGCATCCAACCACCACCATGCCGCGATAGAATCCGAGCGGCTGCAGATTGCGCTGCTCGGCAAGCTTCGCATCCATCACGACGACGGCAGCGGCGCCGTCGGAAAGTTGCGATGAATTGCCGGCCGTGATCGTCGATTTTGCATCGATCACGCCTTTGAGCGCAGCCAGACCTTCGAGCGTCGTGTCGGTGCGATTGCCTTCGTCCCTTTTCAGGAACGCGCGCTCCTCGCGAAAAGAACCACTGTCTTTATCTTCGAGAACCTTCCAGGTCTCGAGCGGGACGATCTCCTGATCGAACCGGCCCGCTGCTTGCGCGGCGGCCGTTCGCTGCTGGCTCTGCAGCGAAAACTGATCTTGCTGTTCGCGCGTAATCTTATAGTGGTTCGCGACGTTGTCGGCGGTCTGCAGCATCGGCATGTAAATGTCGGGCTCGTTCCGCAAAATCCACTCTTCTGTGAAGTTGTGACGGTTGACGACCTGCTGCACCATGCTGATCGACTCACAACCGCCGGCGACGACGACTTGCGCACCGTCGACGATGACGCGTTGCGAAGCCAGCGAAACCGACTGCAGGCCCGATGCGCAATAGCGATTGATCGTCGTCCCGGGGACACGCAGCGGAAGGCCGGCGCGCAGCGCTGCAACGCGCCCAAGATTGTGTCCGGTTGCGCCCTCTGGTAGTCCGACGCCGAGAACGACGTCCTCGACTTCGGCCGGATCGACTTTTGCTCGTTCAACGGCGTGTTTGACGACGTGACCCGCCATCGTCGCGCCGTGCGTTTGATTGAATGCACCGCGGAATGCACGGCCGATCGGCGTCCGCGCAGCCGAGACGATCGCAGCTTCACGCATGAGCAAGCTCCTTTGACGTGGGACGATGGTCCGCAAGCTTTCCGCCGCTTTGCGCCAGCTCCGCCAACAGCGGCGAACCTTCCCATCCGAACCCTTTGATGTCGGCGTAGACCTTGGCGATGCCGGCTTGATCCGCGTACCACATTGGGCCGCCGGTGCGGGGTGGGAAACCGTAGCCGTAGATGTAGACTATGTCTTCGTCGCCGGCGCGCAGGGCTATGCCGGTCCTAAGCAGTTCCGCACCGACGTTCACGAGCGCGTAGACGAGGCGTTTGACGATCTCTTCGTCATTGACGGCTCGCGGCGCGATGCCCGCAGCTTTGGCTTCTTCGGCGAAGATGTTCTCAACTTCAGGATCGGGGATCGGCTCGCGCTGTCCCTTTTCATATTTGTAGATTCCGGCGCCGGTTTTCTGACCGTATCTCCCGAGTTGGTAAAGACGATCGATGATGTTGGTGCGCCTCCCGACCGCATCTTTGCGATCTTGTTGAATGCGCCAGAACACGTCGATTCCTGAAAGATCGAAAGTCGCGAACGGACCCATCGCCATGCCGAACTTTTTCATGACTGCATCAACGCGATGCGGCGGCACGCCTTCTTCGGCAAGCGCAATCGCTTCGCGCGAGTAATCGAAAAACATTCGGTTCCCGATGAACCCGAAGGCATTGCCGGAAAGCACGCCGACCTTACGCAATTTCTTGCCCAGCGCCATCGCGGTCGTGATCGTTTGCGGCGACGCCGTCTTCCCACGCACGATCTCGAGCAGCTTCATGATGTTGGCCGGCGCGAAGAAGTGCGTTCCGATCACGTACTCGGGGCGTTTTGTTTGCGCAGCCATCGTGTCGATGTCGAGCGTCGACGTGTTGCTGGCCAAAATTGCGCCCGGCTTTGCGAGGCTGTCGAGCTTTGCGAAGACCTCTTTCTTGACGTCCATGTTCTCGAAGACGGCTTCGACGACGATGTCGGCATTCTTGACCGCCGAGAGATCGCGCTCGAAGTCGATCGACGCAGTCCGAAGCTTCGCCTCTTCCTCGGTCATGCGCCCGCGTTTTACCTGATACGCGAACGTGTCGAGCACCGTTTGCTTGCTGCGCTCGATCTGCTCGCCGCTGGGCTCGACAATCGTTACGGGAATACCGGCACTCGCGAACGTGAGCCCGATACCGGTTCCCATAGTACCGCCGCCGATGACGGCGGCCGTCTTGATTTCGAGCGGCTGCGCAGCCGGCAGGCCGGGAATTTTTCCGAGCTCACGCTCGGCGAAGAACACATGCATCAGCGCGTGGGCTTCTGCCGAATCAACTAACTCGTCGAACAGTCGGAACTCGCGCGCGAGACCGCGCTGGAAATCAAACTCGAGCGCGGCTTCGACGGCATCGATGAGCTTGTGCGCGGCAAATCCGCCACGCTCTTCAGATGGAACCGACTTGTGCGCCAGCGCGAGGGCAAACGGGCCGGCGAACAAACCGCCCTTTGCGCCGAGCTCGGCGCGGCGCGCCGATATGCGCTTGCGCGGCGAGCGCGCGAACTGCATCGCGGTTTCGATTAGGTCACCCTCCGCAAGCGCATCGAAAATGCCGAGTTCACGGGCGCGCGCTGCGTCGATCAGATCGCCTTTGAGCATTATCTCGAGCGCCGATTGCGCTCCGATCAAACGCGGGAGGCGCTGTGTGCCGCCCGCACCAGGAATGAGACCGAGCTTGATTTCGGGCAGGCCTATCTTCGCGCGTGCAGTTCCGACCCGATAGTCGCACCCGAGTGCAAGCTCGAATCCGCCACCGAGCGCGATGCCGTCGATTGCGGCGATGTACGTTTTGGTGCCACGCTCGATGCGCCCGATAACGTCGCGAACCGATTTCGAATCTGCGGGCGGCCGGCGTAGAAAATCGTTGATGTCGGCGCCGCCGCTGAAGGGGCCGTTGCTTCCCGTGATGATGATTGCGACGATCGATGCATCGCTCTCCGCAGCATCGAATGCCGCAACCAGTTCACCCGAAAGCGCAAACCCGAGCGCGTTGATCGGCGGATTGGTTAGCGTGACGACGCGGACGCCGTCACGCCTCGCTTGCGTGAGCAACCCCATTAGGCGGTCACCGCGGATTTACGATCGAGCTCGAATTGATCTTCGGATAGCGCCATGACACTGGCCGCACCATTTTGAATCTCTGCTTGCAACCAGCGCGCCTGCGTAAGGACGTGCTCGGCGTAGAATCGGGCCGTTGCCAGCTTGGCTTTGTAGAAATCGGCGTCGGCGTCGCGCGCTGCGATTCTCGCCGCGGAAATTTGGGCGGCGCGCGCCATCTGCCAACCGCCGGCGACGATTCCCCACAGCTTCAAAAATGGTACCGAACACGCAACGCCCAGACGCACATCGCTTGCGGCGCTCATCCCGATCGCCTGCGAGGTTACCGCAAGCGCGTCAACTCCACGTACAAACTCCGCGTGAATCGCCTTGACGTCCGGATCGTCGGCGCTCGCAAGCTCGCCTGCTAAGGTCTTCATTTTCGCGACGAGCGCGGTCGCGGTTTTGCCCATGTCGCGAAGCAGTTTGCGTCCGACGAGGTCGAGTGCTTGGATTCCGGTCGTTCCTTCGTAGATCGCCGTAATCCGCACGTCGCGATATTGCTGCGCGATCCCGGTCTCTTCAATGAAGCCCATGCCGCCGAAGGTCTGCAACGCGGTCGAGCAGATGTCGATAGCGGCTTCCGTGCACCAGCCTTTTACGATCGGAGTCATAAACTCGACGAAGGCGCGGTGCTCTTTGCGCACGGACTCATCCGGACTCTTGTTCGAGTAGTCGAGCGATGCCGCAGTCACGTACGCAAGCGCACGCATGGCTTCGATCTGCGCCTTCATCGACATGAGCATGCGGCGCACGTCCGGATGATGGAAGATGGTCACGGCCTGCGCGCCACGCGCCGCTACGTCTTTGATGTCGCGGCTTTGGACGCGCTCTTTCGCGTAGGAGAGCGCGCTCTGATAGGCTCGATCTGCGATTGCGAGCCCCTGAACGCCGACCGAGAAGCGTGCGGCGTTCATCATGATGAACATATATTCCATGCCGCGATGCGGCTCGCCGACGAGATAGCCGATTGCGCCGCCGGTCTTCTCACCATAGTTCAGCGTGCACGTCGGGTTGGCGTTGATCCCCATCTTGTGCTCGATCGACGCGCAGTGCACATCGTTGCGCTCGCCGAGCGTTCCGTCGGCCTTCACCAAGAATTTCGGCACGATGAACATCGAGATGCCCTTCGTCCCTTCAGGCGCGTCCGGCAGTTTCGCGAGGACGAGGTGCACGATGTTCGGCACGAGATCGTGCTCGCCGAACGTGATGAAAATCTTTTGCCCGCTGACGCGATAGTGATCGCCTTCGGGGACGGCTTTCGTGCGAACGGCTGCGAGGTCGCTGCCGGCTTGCGGTTCGGTCAAGCACATAGTCCCAGTCCACTCGCCGGAGACGAGCTTCGGGATGAAACGCTGTTTTTGTTCGTGCGAACCGGTAAGTAAGATCGCTTCAATCGCGCCTTGATTGAGCAGCGGAGCGTTTGCGAAACCCACATTCGCGCCGTTCCACATCTCCAGCGTCGGACCGAGCAGCAACTGCGGCAGACCTTGACCCCCGAACTCAGGGTCGACCGGCAATCCAATCCATCCGGCCTTGGCAAACTGTGCGTACGCTTCTTTGAAGCCCTTGGGCGTCGTGACCACGCCGTCGCGCCACGTGCAGCCTTCCTTGTCGCCCGAGTGATTGATCGGATCGAGCACTTCGGTCGCAAACGTGCCGGCTTCTTCGAGAATTGCATCGACGACGTCGCCGGCTTCTTCGTAACCGGGCAGCTTCGCGAGCTCGTCCATTCCGGCAAGCTCTTTGAGGACGAACTGCATGTCACGCAACGGCGCGCGATAGGTGCTCATCGATGTTCCCCTTTATGCGATTTGATAAAGCTCTGAGTTTAGCCGGTCGATGGTCGCTGAGATCACGTCGAGATACGGACGCATGTTGCTCTTGATGCGCGCAAGCCGCTCTCGTCCGGCCGGAGTAATCGAATAGATCCGGCGCGAGCGTTTGGTCGGGTGTTCCCACTCGCCGGAAATGAATTCGCGCTCCTCGAGCCGGCGAAGCAGCGGGTAGATCGTGTTCGTGTTGACGGCGAGCAGTCCGTCGCAGACAGCTTGAATGCGCTGCATCAGGCCGTAGCCGTGGTCCGGTGCACCGTCCAAGAAATGGAGGATCAGGACCGGGAAGATCGTCTTGCTCTTGATAGGCCCCCGGAGCACGTCTTCAACCCCGGGCGTCTTCGGCGCAGGCATGTCGGATTTAGATAATGATACTTTTAATAAGGCCCGTCAAGAGATGATCGACCTTCATACCCACCTCCATCCGCCCCGGCTGTTCGCCGCGATCCGTCGATGGTTCGCCGAGCGCAGCTCCTGGAAGCTGGAGCACCAGCCGATGGAGCCGGCCGACGTGGCCGCCGTGTTGCGCGCAAATGGGGTCGAGCGGTTCGTCTTCTGCAGCTATGCGCACCGGGCCGGAATGGCGCGCGAGCTCAATGCTTGGCTCGCGGCCACGTCGCGCGAGCTCCGCGGTTACGGGTTGCCGCTGGCGACGGTCCATCTCGACGACCCGAATTATCTCGACGATTTCGAGGCGGCGCTCGCTGACGGATGCATCGGCATCAAGATTCACGAGGACGTGCAGCGTCTATACGTCGAGGACCCGCGCTTCGATCCCGTCTACGAGCGGCTGGGCGAACGCGGCTTCGTCCTCGCGCACGTCGGTCCGATTCCGTGGAGCGAGGACCTCGATGCTCCGAGCCGAGTCGAGCGCGTATTGCAGCGGCATCCGCGACTGCGATTCGTCGTCGCGCACATGGGCGGCGAAATCGTCGCCAAGTATGTTGCGCTGCTCGCGCGCTACCCGAACTTGTACCTCGATACAACCATGGCGTTTGCGGCGGATTCGCCGATGACGCTCGAGATCGATCGCAACCTCGTCGAAACGCACGCAGACCGTATTGTATACGGCACGGATTTCCCAAACGTCCCGTATCCCTACGACTCCGAGTTACGCGCGATCGACGCGCTCGGCTTGAGCGCGGCATCGCGAAATGCGATCGTTCGCGAGAATGCCCTTCGCCTAATCGGCGCGAAGGAAAGCCCATGAACCACGAGCTCTCGCGACGCGCGAAGCAATCGCAGCCGTCGATGATTCGCGAAATTCTGAAAGTCACGCAACGGCCTGAAGTGATCTCGCTTGCGGGCGGCTTGCCGGCGGCCGAGCTGTTTCCGCTCAAAGAGCTCGGCGAAGCGCAGGATCGCGTCGTTGCCGAGCGCGGCAGTGCGGCGTTTCAATATTCGGTAACCGAAGGCGTTCCCGAGTTGCGCTCGTGGGTCGCACAGCGCATGAACGCGCGCTACAGCAGCAACATCGAACCGAACGACGTTATGGTGACGAGCGGGTCGCAGCAAGGTCTCGATCTTTTTGCACGTGTGCTCATCGATCCCGGCGACACGATCGTCGTTGAAGATCCGACGTATCTCGGTGCACTGCAAGCCTTCGATGCGTACGAACCGCAATATCTGACGGTCGCGACCGACGCGGACGGCATCATACCGGAAGCGCTGGACACGGCTCTGCGCGGCGCGAAAAAGCGCCCGAAGTTCTTGTACTTGATTCCAAACTTCGAGAATCCGACCGGAATCACGCTGGCGCGCGAACGCCGGCCGAAGATCGTCGAGATTTGCGAAGCGCACGACCTTCCGATTCTCGAAGACGATCCGTACGGCGAGATCTGCTTCGATGCAGACGGTCCGGCGCGTCCTCTGCTATCGTACGCACGGAAAGCCGGTATCACGTATCTGGGCACCGGATCAAAGATCGCGTCGCCGGGTCTGCGCGTCGCGTGGATGGTTACGCGCGACAAAACGCTGCACGACAAGCTCGTGACAGCCAAGCAAGGCGCCGACTTGTGCAGCAGTCCGTGGGCGCAATACGTGCTCTACGAATTCGTGCGCAGCGAGCCGCGTCTACAAACGCATCTCGACATCGTGCGCGCCGCATACCGTTCGCGGCGCGATGCGATGATCGGTGCGCTCGCCGCAACGATGCCGAAAGATGCAGCATGGAATACGCCTGGGGGCGGGATGTTTCTCTGGGTGACAATTCCGGGCCTCAATACCGATGAGCTGTTCGAAGTCGCGGCACGCGATAACGTCGTGTTCGTTCCCGGTCGCACGTTCTTCGCGCATCGCGATCGTGGCGACGGACTACGCTTGAATTTTTCGGCAATGAAGGAACCCGTGATTCGCGAGGGCGTCGAGCGCCTTAGCAAAGCGGTTCGTGAATTCGAGGGCGCGCCCGCTTAGTGGATAGCTATCTCACGACGACGTATCGCCCAAGGCTTGCGAGCCTTGTTGCCGAGATGCCGTCGAGATCGTCCAGATCGTCGAGTGTTTGGAACGGGCCGACCAATCCGCGGTACTCGACGATACGCTGCGCGAGGTAATCGCCGACGCCCGGAATGCGCGCAATCGTTGCGGCATCCGCGCGATTGAGATCGATCGGGTGGAGTGGGATGTTGTCGTGATGCCGAGATCTGCGCTGATGCGCACGATTCCGGC